>JAJFHT010000397.1 GCA_021775495.1 Hyphomicrobiales bacterium
CCCGGTTTTCGATACGGCATGCCGACCAATCCGGCTCGGTCAATACACGAATCATAGCGCCGCGATTGTCGTTTCCCCAACCTATTCTGTAGGGAGCAAGCTGATATGGCGCATAGCGTTTATAGCCGTTCACCGTCGGTGTCGTCATGAGGCAGGAGGCGGCCGCGTTTTCAAGCAATCCGGCGATCCACGCGCTGGCAGCTACTGTCAGCTTCCCGTCATTGCCGGGAACAAACAGGTTTTTTCGAGTGTCTTTTTCCCAGATCGATTGATGAATATGCCAGCCGTTGGCGGCGGAGTTTGGAAGTTTCGGCTTCGCCATGAAAGAGGCAAGAAGCCCGCGGCGCTGGCACACCTCTTTGACCATGGTCCGGAAGTTTGTGCTCATATCGGCGATCGTCATGGGATCCGCCGGTGCGAATGTGAATTCGAACTGGCCCGGCCCCATTTCAATTTCCACGCTTTGCACCTGCATACCCATGGATTGCGCGGTGCGGCGGAGATGATCGAGCAATTCCTCGGACTCGTCGTAGCGCGTCTCGGTTAGATATTGATAGCCCTGGTTCAACGCACGCACGGCAGGCGGTTGAGGCGGGATTGTCGCATCAGGATGTTCTCGCGCTTCCTCGACAATCTCAAAAACCTGAAACTCCATCTCCAGACCCATGAGAGCGGTCAGATTGCGTTTTGCCAGCCTGTCTGTAGCGACCGAAAGGACATTCCGGGTAGCAAAGGGTACCGGTTCTCCGGATGTATGCGTGACGGTGCAATGGATGATCGCCGAATGCGCCGAATAGGGTAATATGCGAAAGGTTTCCGGTCGCGGAACAAGCAGAACATCGCTTGCACCGCGCATTGGCGTTTCCTCATCGGCAGACCATATGGGATAGACTGTTCGATGCGAGGTGTCCTTCAACAGCAAAGTGGAGGGGACACGCAGACCGGACGCAAATGCCGACGTCAGCAGGTCGGCGACAATCGTCTTTCCGCGCAAAATGCCATGCGCATCGGCAAACAGAACCCGTATTGTCTCCAGGCCCTCGCTTGCGACCCGTTTGACAATCTCGCCGGCCTCCTGCGCATCGTTTTCGGAGAGAAGCCCCATTGTCGTCAGCTTGCCATGACGTATCGTATCCAAAGCTTCCCCCATATTGCCCTTCCTCAAACGCGTGCATCCCACGGGCAGGCGGCGCGGCGCTCCTCGTCACTGCGCTCGCTGGCCTGCTGCCAGTCTTTCGATTCCGCGATGGCGTCATTTGACAGCGGACCACGGATTGACCCGACATTGCAGCCGTTGCGCATCGGAAGCGCGTTTTCCCTGCCTTCCTGAAGGCTGTCGATGGCAGCGCGCAACATACGGCGATAGTGGATTATGCCGATATCGGTTTTTCCAAGATGTTCCTTGGTGCGGTCCTGAACGGCTCCCAGGCTCTCCACCGCCCACTGGTCGTGAACATTTATGTCCATGCCCATTCCGGTATAGGTCTCCGAGGACTGTTCTTCAGGGTCGTAACCATAATTGTTTCGCTTGTTCTTGAGCGGTGCATAGTCCGGCAAGCGGTGCTCTTTCAGACGTTGTTCGCGCATCATCTCCTTGTTCACCGGTTTGTCGAAGCTCGTGAACATCGAATACCAGTAACAGTTTTGATCATCGACAGGCACATGCCACTGGGTGATGGTCATTTCCCGGCTCATCGGAATGCAGATGGCTTCCGGAAAAATCTGATTTGTTACGCGAACATGGGTACGCCCGTCTTTCAGGTGCCGCAGGGCGGTGAGCTTCAGGCCGTATTCGGTCTCATCGACATGGATTTCCGGGCGCGGATACTCGCGAAGCAGTTTGGTCATCGGGATTTTTGTGTCTGCGGCCTCGTCCCGGAACTGTTTTCCGTAGCTGTCCTTCGGATCTTCATCTTGCAGAAAACGATGCAGGAACGACGCGTGCGCCGGGTCGATGCCCACTTCCAACGCCTGCAGCCAGTTGCACTCCCAAAGCCCCTTGAACGCGAACACGTGGGTTTCAGGAGCGTGAAAACAGTCAAAACCCGGAAAGGCCGGCGGCTCGCCCGGACCCATATAGGCAAAAACGATCCCGTTTTTCTCGACGACCGGATATGAGGACGTCTGTATCTGTTCGTGCATTTTGGAAGCATCCGGCTCGCCCGGTTGTTCGACGCATTGACCGTCGCGGTTGAAATGCCAGCCGTGGAACGGACAGCGCAGACCATTGTCCTCCAGCCGTCCGAAGCACATGTCGGCGCCACGGTGAGGGCAATGACGTCCAATCAGGCCTAGCTTGCCCTGTTCGTCGCGAAACAGAACAAGTTTTTCACCCAGAAGCGTTACCGGAACGACAGGGCGATTGCCGGCGAGTTCGTCGCTCAGGGCCGCCGGCTGCCAGTAGCGGCGCAGAACTTCACCGGCCGGCTGGCCGCGCCCGACACGCGTCAGTTGGTCGTTCAATTCCTTGCTGATCATCGGATTGGTCCTCTTGATTTGGAAATTCGGTCGCTTCTGAAGCGCGCGGGAAACATTTAAGGCGCCACGACGAATTGGTTGCTCGAGATTCAAGGAACCAATCCACAAACTGCGATGTTTCATGTCTGTTCGGGCGCTATCGAACGTCCCGGTTCAGCGTTGTCGCGAAGTATTTCATGGGTGTCCTCCTCGATTGTTGTTCGATTATCGAACTTTTGTTATATAATTGATTGTCGAATTCGAGCATGTTCGAGTCAAGATCAATCTGAAGCAGTTGCGACAATGGGTATTCCCAGGCAGGTACGGCAAACGGGAGATGTGGCGACGGACAGATCCGAAGTTTCAAAAACCTTCAGGAAGGGGCTGGAAGTTCTGCGTTGTTACCGGGACGCAACACCCGGTTTTACCCTTGCGGAGATTGCCAAACGCACTGGATTTGACCGCGCGACCACAAGACGATTGTGCTTCACCCTGGTTGAAGAGGGGTTCATGATTCAGGCGGATCGAAGTTTCTTGTTGTCGCCAAGGATATTGACGCTGGCCGGGAGTTTCCTGCAGGCGAATGATTTCGGCCACTCGGTTCAACCGGTGCTCAATGCGCATGCGTCGCAATTGGGCGGTGAAATAACGCTCGCTATCCGCGATGGCGAAAGGGCGTTGTATGTCGCCCATTCGGTGACGATCGACAGCAGGATATCTCTTGGGATGACGGTTGGCAGCACGCTGCCAATGATGCCGACGGCGGTCGGACGCGTGCTGCTGGCCGGCATGGCCGAAGACGAGCGGTCTGTCCTGGTCGACCGTTTGCCGATGCGGAGCTACACCGAGGCAACCTTGCTGGACAAGACACAACTGCTTGAGAACCTTCGCGGTGTGGAGCGTAGCGGTTTTGCGATGGTTGAAGGGGAATTCGAAGGCGGCATCTGTGGTATTGCCGTCCCGATTGTTTCAGAAAATCGGGTTCTCGGGACGTTGGGTACGAATATTCCACTCGGCATCAAGGGTCTGAAGGCAAAGCAGGATGATGCGATCGCCACCTTGCGGATGGCGGCCGCCAATTTGCACCGCCTGAATGCGCTAAGTCACTGGTAGTTCAGGCTTCGGCGCAGCAATGACTGTGCTCAATCTGCCGACAACAGCCAGGCAATTTCGTTTCCGCTGCATCTTTGTGACAGCGGTCCCGAGATCTCGACCATGGCAGCGCGTTCCTGCTTGTAGCGGTTGCCGTAGAGTTCCCGGATTTCGGCCTCGCTCACGGAGAAAGGCGGCCCGTCCATCTGGCTCTGGTCATAGTCGAAGCAGATCAACAGCTGCGGTGCGTTGTTGGTGAGCGTCATAAGATGCTCGGCATAGGCCTTTCGCATTTCCCGGGGCAGTGCAACCAGTGCCGCTCGGTCATATATCGCATCCACATGCCCCAACAGGTTCGAATGCAGTTCGAAAAAATCGCCGGCAAAGAGCATGATTGGGCCAGCCTCGAACCGGGTGAGACCGTTCAGTCTGGTGACCTGGGGAACCAGTCCCATCCGCTGAAAAACTTCTTCAACCGCAGCCTGGTGCAGTTCGATCCCCGTGACATGATATCCTTGCGCCACAAGCCAATCCAGGTCTGCGGCCTTGCCGCAAAGCGGCACGAAAATCCGATCTCCTGGCTTCAGGGCCAAGTGGTAAATACACCGTGAGAGAAGGTTGTTCTCTCTCCCTTCATGAAATCCGATTTGGTTTTGCTGCCACCGCTGTTTCCAGAAATCGCTATCCATCGTTTGCACTATTCCCTTGTGTCCGGATTGAATGTTGATGCATCTTACGACTTCAAGTCGACTTGAGGTCAAGAGCAATGTCAGAAACACGCGTATTGGATATTGGTGAAGTTGCCCGTCGATCAGGTTTACCCGCATCGACGCTGCGTTACTACGAAAGCAAGAGGCTGATTAAATCCACGGGGCGACACGGACTAAGGCGTGTCTTCGATCCGGTTGTCATTGATCAATTGGCGTTCATTTCGTTCGGCCGGATGGCAGGGTTTTCCCTCGAGGAACTGTCCGAAATGGCGACGACCAATTGTGATTTCGAGGTGGATCGCAAAAAGGTCAGCGACAGGGCGGATGAGCTGGAACGCATGATTGAAGAACTCACCGCGCTGCGTTCATGCCTGCGCCACGTGGCGGCCTGTTCGGCTGAAAATCATTTCTCATGCCCGAATTTTCGCAAATTGCTTCACTCGGCCGACCAACGCCGGGTGCCGGGAAACATGCCGAAACGTACTCACGGCGGCCGGTAGGAATATGGACTGTCTTGACGCAACGAATCTGGCGGCTTATCGGCTCGATTGATATGGTCGTCTCATCACACGGGTACCCATGAGCGTCACGCAAACACTGGTAGGCCAAAGAACAGATCAAATGACTGCGGAACCACAGTTTTCCGGCAACCGCTTCGCCGTCGCGCCGATGATGGATTGGACAGACCGGCATTGCCGGTTCTTTCACCGGCTGCTGACGAAGCGAACGCTGCTTTACACCGAAATGGTGGTGGCTGACGCAGTGATCCATGGCGAGCGGGAGCGGATGTTGGGGTTCGACACTGTCGAACATCCGGTGGCGCTTCAATTGGGCGGATCCGAGCCGGACAAGCTGGTCTATGCGGCGCGTGCGGGCGCCGAGATGGGTTATGACGAGATCAATCTCAACGTCGGATGCCCGTCCGACCGGGTTCAGTCGGGAACTTTCGGCGCCTGCCTGATGAAAACGCCGAAGCTGGTGGCTGATTGCGTGGCTGCGATGAAGGCCGAGGTCGACCTGCCGGTGACCGTCAAATGCCGCATCGGGGTCGATGACCAGGATCCGGAAATGGCGCTGGATGCGGTGGCTGATCTGGTGTTCGAAGCCGGGGCTGATGCGCTCTGGGTGCATGCCCGCAAGGCCTGGCTGGAGGGGCTGAGCCCGAAACAGAACCGTGATATTCCGCCGCTCGACTATGACAGGGTTTATCGACTGAAGCGGCGATTGCCCAATCATTTCATCGGGATAAATGGCGGCATTGAGACATTGAATCAGTC
>JAJFHT010000398.1 GCA_021775495.1 Hyphomicrobiales bacterium
TGGGTCAGGAACATATCCGCAATGTCGGCCTGCTGGATGGCGCACGGATCACCGCGCTCGCCGATCCGGACGAGGCCATGCGGAACCAGGCCGCAAGTCTTGCCGGCTCAGGCTGCACAGCATATTCCAGCCATCGCGAGCTGCTTTCCAATGATGCGGTTGACGCGTTGATCATTGCCAGCCCGAACCACACCCATATCGATGTCCTGAGGGATGTAATGGTATCGGACAAGGCGCTACTGGTCGAAAAACCGCTCTGTACCAATGTCGCCGACTGCAGCGAAATCACCCGGCTTGCCAGAGACCGCACCGCGCCGGTCTGGGTCGCTATGGAGTATCGCTATATGCCGCCAATGCAGCGGTTGCTGGACGAAGTCCGCAACGGCACAGCCGGTAGGCCCCGGATGATTGCCATCCGCGAACACCGGTTTCCCTTCCTGCAGAAAGTCGGTGACTGGAACCGCTCAGCCAAAAATACCGGCGGCACAATGGTGGAAAAATGCTGCCACTTCTTTGATCTGATGCGGCTGCTTGCAGATAGTGAGGCGGTCCGCGTCTATGCATCGGGTGGCGCTGACGTGAACGCTGGAGATGGCGGAACCGATCCGGATGTTCTGGACAATGGATTTGTCATTGTCGATTTTGCCAATGGCATGCGGGCCATGCTTGACCTTTGCATGTTCGCCGAGGGCTCATACTGGCAGGAAACAGTCTCGGTAACCGGTGACGCAGCACGTATTGACGCGCTGGTTCCGGGGCCGTCTCGGTTCTCGGCGGATGGATCGGAGCGCTCGTCTGAAATCGTGATTTCCCCGCGTGAAACGAAGGTCGAAAAAAGAGAGATCATCGCGGTCGATGAAACCATTCTGGCTGCTGGAGATCACCACGGATCGACTTTCTATCAGCATCAGAAATTCCTGACGTTGCTGCGTGAGGGCGGCGTTCCGGAAGTCACACTTGAAGACGGGCTGAAAGCAGTCATCATCGGAGCGGCAGCGGAAGAATCCGTCCTGACCGGAATGCCGGTAATTCTGGCCTGAGGCAGCCGGTTCCAACGAAAGGCGCCTGAATGTCTCCTCTTGCTGAAACCATTCTGTTCATCTTTGGAATGGTCGCAGTTGGATATGGCGTTGGCTGGAGTGGCGCGCTGAAGTCGAATGCCGGCGACGCGCTTTCCGATTTTGTGTTCATGGTCGCGGTGCCGCTTTTGCTGTTCCGGACGATGGCGCAGGTCGAATTTGGCGGCTCTCTTCCATGGTTCCTGTGGTTTACCTATTTCGGTGCGATCGCCGTCACCTGGACTGCCTCGCACGTTGCCATCAGGTCGATTTTCACGCGCGATACACGAGCCGGGGTGGTCGCGGGCCTGTCGGCGTCTTTTTCCAATCTCGTGTTGCTCGGAATTCCGTTCATGCTTGGCGTGCTCGGACAGGACGGGTTTGCTATCCTGTCGCTTCTGATAGCGGTTCACCTTCCGACCATGATGGCCGTCTCGATCGTTCTATACGAATGGGCGTTGCGACAAGATTCGACTGATGTTTCGCAATCGGTCCAGCCAGTCGAATTGCTCAAGGTGTTCGTGAACAGGCTTGTTTCAAATCCGCTGATCGTCGGGATTCTTGCCGGGGTGGTCTGGGGACAAACCGGCCTTGAACTGCCCGGTCTGCTGGTGCGCATGGTCGATGCGCTGGCCGGGGTCGCCGGGCCGGTGGCGCTGTTTGCCATGGGCCTGGGGCTGCGCAAATTCGGCATTTCCGGCAATGTGCGGCCGGCCCTGGTAGTCAGCACCCTGAAGCTGTTCCTGATGCCGGCGACGGCGCTTCTGCTGGCATTGTTGTTCGAGCTGCCGCCGCTGACGGCAAAGGTTGTCGTCGCAGCCGCTTCATTGCCATCGGGGATCAATCCCTACCTCGTTGCAACCAAGTTCGGGACAGGGCAGGCGCTGGCATCAAATGCCATGACCACGGCGACAGCGGTTGCGGTGGTGACCACGACGTTCTGGCTTTTTGTGGCAAACATTGTCTTTTGACCGGACCGCCGCCCGAGGGTGAGCGGCTACGAAACCGAAAAATATGAAGTCCCGTTCATAGCGCAATTGCGTCATGACGCGCACGGGCGCGCCCCGTTAGAAAGCCTGGGTAACGGCAACATCAGCTGACGGGTTCTTTGATGTACAATGATAATGTCGAATACAATCGTTCCGTTGCGCCGTTGCTGATCCTGGTAACTATTACCTTGCTGGCCGGTTTGCTATTGCTGCCCGAACAGGCTTCCGCCCAGTTCAAGACGGAATGGGAAATCACCGAGCCAGCGGCCGCGGGAGGGGCGAAACCCCACGAGCAGGGGGCGATGTTTGCGACCGAAAACAGCGGTATCACCGTTTATGCCTACGTCTATCAGAGTGAAGGGTATCCGCTGCCTGACAATCGTACTCCAACAGCACAACTCAAATCCAAACCTCTCGGCGGCACTGGTCCCTATCAGCTGTTTGCGGTTAGTCCGGTTCCGTCACTTGGCGCACGCCGGCGTGCGAAGATCCAATTCAGTATTACAACAGGATCACCGGGCGGGCGGCTTTACAAAGTTTGCCTGACGGGGCTGCTGGATAACAATGCGCAGGCCGTTCCGGACAAATGCGGACTGGAGCGGGTCATGTATGTTAGGCGGCCTTCCCAGGATATCTGGGCTGTCAGTCCGGTATCGATTTTTCCGCTTCTTACCGGAGATGCGACCACCGTGCCTGAGCATGACGGGTTTTCCGTCCAGTTCACCATTGAAAACATAGCACCTGAACATGGCCGGAATGATCCCGACGGTTTTTCATTGCGAACTCGCAATTCGGGCGAAACCGGCGGTGGAATCCAGCGCGGTTTCCGGCCGCCTCAGCAATCGCGGGAGGTTGTTGACGGGAGGGAGGTTATTCGAACTCAATTCGGTTCTTTGCCGCGAGGAAACTACGAGATAAGGGCCTGTGTTCATGATCAGCGGATCGTCCCGCGAGCTCCAATTGACTGGGTCTGTGGCCCATGGACAACAATAACGGCTCTGCCTTGGACACCAACGCAACCCGTGACGCCTGAACAACCCGCTTCGACCGGCAAGAGTGGCGACAGCAAATCCTGCACGGGCGGCCGCCGCAAAAACGCAAACGGACGCTGTGTGTGTCCAAAGGGCAAGAAATGGAACGCGAAATCCGGCGCCGGACGCTGCGTCATTCCGACAGCGAAGGCCTGTCCTGACCGCAAGCGCCGCAAGGCAGATGGAACATGTTGTCCCGCCGGGCAGCTTGCCCGCCTCAATCGTTGTGTAAAACGGAAGGCGGCAAAGACCGGTCAAAAACAGAACAACCAGTTGCGTTGCATCGGAGGTCAGGTCCGCGGCAAGTTATGCTGGTGTGGCATTGGCAAATTTCCGCGAAAGGTACGCGGGAATACATTCAAATGCCGCTGATTCCTGGGTCTGTAGCCTATCGCAAATCCGACAGATAATGCGCCTTGTCGGTAAGGCAGCGGGACACACGCAGTTCGACAGGGGTATCTTCCAGATCGTAGGCGATCCGTTCGATCCTGAGCAACGGTGTGCCGACTGCGCAACCGAGGGCCTTGGCGTCCTTGTCATCTGCCGCTACCGCTGTCAGGCGTTCGGCCGCGCGGGCGATGGTGATGCCCCAGACTTCGGAATAAAGCCGATAGACGTTGTTGGGGATCTCTTTGAGGGTTTCAAATCCAGTAAACCTGGCAGCAGGCAGGGACAGTGTTTCGACCATCAGGGGTTTGTTGGAGATATGGCGTTCGCGCCCGATCCGCCAAACCTGCGATTTTGGCGGGATGCCAAGGGCTTCAGTTTCGAGCCGGTTGGCCTGGTAGATTGACCACGAACCGAAATGCGATTGGGGAAACTTGTGTTCTCCGGTTTTTGGCTGCAACCGGAAATAACGGAACAGGATGCGACTTTCTTCAGGTTCGGCCACATAGGTACCGCGGCCCTGGCGGCGAACCAGCAGGTTTTCGGCGGTGATCGCATCCAGCGCCTTTCGAACCGTGCCCTGGCTGACGCCGATTTCACGCGCAAGATCCATCTCGCTCGGGATCATCTGCCCGGGAAGCCAGGTGCCGTCGATCAGTCGCTGTTTCAGCTTGTCCTTGACCTGAACATAGAGCGGCCTGTAGGCGAAGGAGCCAACCATGTCGCTCATGGGCGTATTCTCCGTAATTTCCTGTCCGTTTGTAACTCGATCCGGTTGACATGGCCAGATTTTTATATCTTATGTCTTATATAAGACTTGGTCCATTGAGGATCGCCTTATCCACCGCAAAAAGAGGTTTAACATGACGGTTCCACACCTCCTTGTGCACGCACATGATGACAATGTCGGCGTTGTCGTTGTCGAAGGCCTTCGTTCGGGAACGAAGATGCTGTGCGTCGTGACTTCGGACAATTCAAGTTTTGAACTGGAGGCGCTTGACGATGTGCCGATCGGCCACAAGATCGCGCTCGGCGACCTGAAATCGGGCGACACAGCGATCAAATACGGCGAGGACATCGGCAAATTTGTCGCTGACGTGAAGAAGGGCAGCCACGTGCACGTCCACAATCTGAAAACAAAACGCTGGTAGGAGCCGAACAATGGCCGTGAGCACTTCCAATTCGACCTTCATGGGTTACCGCCGCGACAATGGCCGCGTCGGTGTGCGCAATCATGTCGTGATCCTGCCGGTGGACGACATCTCCAACGCCGCGGTTGAAGCCGTCGGCAACAACATCAAGGGCACATTGCCGCTGCCGCACGCCTATGGCCGGCTGCAGTTCGGCGAGGATCTTGAGTTGCATTTCCGAACGATGATCGGCACCGGATCGAACCCGAATGTTGCCGCGGTGATCGTTATCGGCATCGAGCCGGGCTGGACCAGCCGCATCGTCGAAGGCATCGCGGCCACAGGCAAACCGGTCGCCGGTTTCTCAATTGAGCAGAATGGCGACCTGAAGACCATTATGGACGCCTCGCGCAAAGCAAAGGAATTCGTGCACTACGCCAGTGAACTTCAACGCGAAGAGTGCCCGGTATCGGAACTGTGGGTCTCGACCAAGTGCGGCGAGAGCGACACGACGACCGGGCTGGGATCCTGTCCAACCGTCGGCAACATGTATGACAAGCTGCTGCCCCAGGGCATTTACGGCTGTTTCGGCGAGACGTCGGAGATCACCGGAGCCGAACACATCTGCAAGGCACGGGCGATCAATCCGGAAGTCGGCGAACGCTGGTACAAGATGTGGCAGGCCTATCAGGACGACGTGATCGAAGCCAACAAGGTCGATGACCTGTCCGAGAGCCAGCCGACGAAGGGCAACATCGAAGGCGGCCTGACGACTATCGAGGAAAAGGCGCTGGGCAATCTGGAAAAGATCGGCCGGACGTCGAAATATATCGATATTCTCGAACCTGCCGAGGCGCCGAAGTCGGGAAAGGGGTTGTACTTCATGGATTCCTCGTCCGCGGCAGCCGAATGCGTGACGCTGATGGCCGCCGGCGGATACGTCATCCATACCTTTCCGACCGGGCAGGGCAATGTGGTTGGAAATCCGATCGTTCCGGTGATCAAGATCACTGCAAACCCGCGCACGGTGCGGACGATGGACGAGCATGTCGATGTCGATGTCTCGGGCATCCTGCGCCGCGACATGACGATCGACCAGGCTGGCGACTCGCTGATCGAGATGATCATGCGGACCGCAAACGGGCGGAACACCGCTGCCGAGGCACTTGGCCATCGTGAGTTCGTCATGACGAAACTCTACAGAAGCGCCTGATGGCGGCTGTTGGGCTCCTATCCGTGCTCAATCCAGGTTGAATTGAAACCGGCCGGTTGTTCGCTAAAGCGGTCACCGGCCGGTTTTGCTGTCTGGTTCAGACAATTTGGGAAGGAAGATCTGACGTGTCGGAAGTCGTGATTTCGGAATTCATGGACGATGCCGCGGTCGAGCGGCTGAAAGCAAAATTTGCCACGGACTATGATCCAGGGCTGGTGAACGACGCCGGCGCTCTCGCCGGCAGGCTCGGCAGCGCCCGTGCGCTGATTGTGCGGAACCGGACACAGGTCCGCGGCGCACTTCTGGAGCATGCGCCACAGTTGCAATGTGTCGGGCGGCTGGGTGTCGGTCTCGACAATATCGACACAGATGCCTGTGCTGAGCGCAATATCGCGGTTTATCCGGCCAGCGGTGCCAATGATCTTTCGGTCGCCGAATATGTGGTGACGGCCGCGCTCAATCTGCTGCGGGGCGCCTGGCATTCCAGCGATGCCGTCCTGCGCGGCGAATGGCCCCGTCAAAAACTCATGGGACGCGAACTGTCCGGCAGGGTGATGGGTCTGGTCGGTTATGGCGCCATTGCCCGCGAGGTTGCAGCGAGAGTGCGGGCGCTCGGCATGTCGGTAATCGCATACGACCCGTTTCTGGAATCGGATGACCCGCTGTGGGGTGAAACCGGCCAACGAACGCTGGAAGCGCTGCTTGGCGAGGCCGATGTTGTCAGCCTGCACGTGCCGCTGACCGATGACACGAAACGCATGGTCAACAGCAACACGCTTTCAATGATGAAAGCCGATGGGATCCTTGTGAACGCCGCGCGGGGTGGTGTTGTTGATGAGGCGGCATTGGCCGATGCCCTGCGCAACGACGCTCTGGGTGGTGCTGCGCTGGATGTGTTTGAATCCGAACCGCTTTCGGCTGAGGCAGGCGCGGTATTTGCCGGTCTTTCCAACATTCTGCTGACGCCGCACATTGCCGGCGTCACCGAAGAATCCAATATTCGCGTTTCGCATCTGATCGCCGACAAGGTGATTGCCGATCTGGAGGGGAAGGCATGAGCGCCGTTACACTGACGGTCGAAGAGACCGGGCAACTCATCGTTGATGCGCTGGTTGCGTCTAAAACCTCGACCGAGAACGCAAGAAGTGTCGCTGATGCACTGGTTGGTGCCGAACTTGACGGGCAGGCGGGACATGGGCTTCGGCGGGTTCCTGCCTATGCGGCGCAGGCGCGTTCGGGAAAAGCCAACGGATTTGCCGTTCCGCGCGCCGAGCGGACCCGGTCGGGAGCCGTACATATCGACGGTGGCGATGGTTTTGCTTTTCCGGCGATGGATCTGGCGCAGCGCCATCTGACCGAGATGGCGCCGGAGCAGGGCATTGCCATTGCCGGAATTCACCGCTCCCATCATGCCGGTGTTGCCGGGCTGGCGGTCGAAGCGCTGGCGAATGAAGGCCTGGTCGCGCTGATGTTTGCCAACTCCCCGGCCGCAATGGCGCCGTGGGGTGGAAACCGGGCGCTCTTTGGTACCGATCCCATCGCGTTTGCCGCACCGCTCGGCGATGATCTGCCGATCGTTGTCGATGTCTCGTTGTCAAAAGTCGCGCGCGGCAAGATTATGGCGGCGGCGCAAAAGGGCGAACCGATTCCCGAAGGCTGGGCACTCGACAGTGACGGCAATCCGACAACGGAGGCCAAAGCAGGCCTGGAAGGAACGATGATCCCGCTTGGCGATGCAAAAGGCACAGCGCTGGCGTTGATGGTGGAATTGCTCTGCGCCGGCCTGACCGGTGCCAATTACGGTTACCAGGCGACGACGTTTTTTGATGACAAGGGGCCGCCGCCCGGAACCGGCCAAACAATCATTGCGATTGATCCTGCGGCATTTGGCGGTGCAACGGTGGTTGCCCGTTTCGCCGAAATGGCGCAAAGTATCATGACAACCGAGGGCGCGCGGATTCCGGGCAGAAGACGCCAGGAATTGCGAGAGCGCCACATGCGGGACGGCATTTCAGCCGATTCCGCGCTCATTGATCAGATACGCAAGATCGGCGCCACTTAACGGCCGTCAAAGGAGAGCCCGGGCATGCTTGCCAAGACACAACACTACCTCAAACAGGCAAATCTCATCGCTGGAGAATGGGTCGTGGCCGATTCCGGTGATGTCCTCACCGTAACCAATCCGGCCACCGGCCTTGAAATCGGCAAAGTTCCAAGTGCCGGAAAGTCGGAAACAAGACGCGCCATTGACGCAGCTGCCGAAGCGTTCGAGACGTTCAGCCAGACGACGGCGAACGAACGCGCCAAGATCCTGCGCAACATGCATGACGCGATGCTCGACAATCAGGATGCACTCGCCGAACTGCTGACGATGGAGCAGGGCAAACCGCTTGCCGAAGCGAAGGGCGAAATAGCCATTGGCGCCGCCTATCTCTTGTGGTTCGCGGAGGAAGGCCGCCGGGTCTACGGCGATCTGGTCCCGTCTCCTTGGGCTGACCGGCGTATCATGGTGCGCAAGGAACCTGTCGGTGTTGTTGCCGCGATCACGCCGTGGAACTTTCCATCCTCGATGCTGGCGCGCAAGATCGGCCCGGCAATTGCCACCGGTTGCACCAGCGTGATCAAGCCGGCGTCGCAGACGCCTTATTCAGGTCTTGCCTGGGGTGTCCTGGCGGAAGAAGCCGGCCTGCCGGCTGGCGTGATGAACATTGTCACAGGCCGCGCGTCCGAAATCGGTGGTGAACTCACCAGGAACCCAAAAGTCAAGAAACTGACGTTCACGGGTTCCACCGAAGTTGGAAAGACGCTTCTGAAACAGGCTGCCGGAACGGTCAAGAAAGTGTCGATGGAACTGGGCGGAAACGCACCGTTCATCATCTTCAATTCTGCCGATATCGACCGTGCGGTCGAGGGGGCGATTGCCGCGAAATTCCGCAATTCCGGACAGACCTGCGTCTGCACCAACCGGTTCTACGTACAGTCGAAGGTCTACAACAAGTTTGTCGACAGGCTGGGCGAGGCAGCCGAGGCACTGAAGGTCGGTCCGGGGCTCGATGCCGGAACGCAGCAGGGCCCGCTGATTGATGAAGCGGCTGTCGAAAAAGTCGAAGAACTGATTGGTGATGCCGAGAAAAAGGGCGGCCGGATCGTTGCCGGCGGCAAACGCCATGAGCTGGGCAAAACATTTTATCAGCCAACCGTCATTGCCGACGCCAAATCCCGTATGCGTTTTGCCAGGGAAGAGATATTCGGGCCCGTTGCTCCGGTGTTCAAATTCACCAAGGAGGAAGATGCAGTCAGGCTCGCGAACGACACCGAATTCGGATTGGCCTGCTATTTCTACACCCAGGATCTCGGGCAGGCATACCGGGTCATGGAAGGCCTGAAATACGGTCTGGTCGGCATCAATGAGGGCGTCATAACCACTCCGGAAGCGCCGTTTGGCGGCATGAAGGAGTCCGGTCTCGGCACGGAAGGCGGCCGGCACGGTGTCGATGAATATCTGGAAACCAAATATATCTGCGTCGGCGGATTGGGTCTCTAGATCCGTATTCAGGGCCGGTTGAGCCGATGAGCAGCGAGCAATTTGGCACGACGGAAGACGGTCATTCCGTTGACCGGCTGTCGATATCCAATGGTGGATTGACGGCAGATATCCTGACCTGGGGGGCTGTTGTCCAGAACCTGGAACTCGAGGGGCATGACGCGCCGCTGGTTCTGGGTTTCGACGGGTTTGAGGACTATCTGCAACATTCTCCGTTTTTCGGAGCGACGGTGGGGAGATACGCCAACCGCATTCGCGATGGCCATTTTCTGCTGGAAGGCGAGCCGGTTCAGACCGATCGCAATCATCTCGGCAAACATCTGCTGCATGGCGGTGCCAAAGGCGTTGGCAGACGGATCTGGTCGCTGCAAGCGACCGGTGATGACTTTGTCGCGCTGACACTGCGCGATCCGGAAGGGTCAATGGGTTTTCCGGGCAATCTCGACCTTCAATGCACCTATCGGCTGAAGCCCAACGCGGTTTTCAGTATTGAAATCACCGGCCGGACCGACCGGACGACGCTGTGCAATCTGGCGCATCATTCCTATTTCAATCTGGATGATGGCGGGTCCGGCGATTGTCTTGAACATCGCATCATGATCGCGGCCGGCGCCTATCTACCGGTGGATGATGAACTGATCCCGACCGGAGTTGTTCAACCGGTTGACGATACGGTGTTCGATTTTCGCAATGCGCGGGTGTTGTGGCATGAGGAGAACGGGTCGCAGACCATCTACGACCACAATTTCTGCCTGTCCGCGACGCGCGGCCAGCTGCAACAGGCCGCCTGGGTCCAGGGCGCGAAAACCGGCATCGAAATGGATGTCTGGACGACCGAGCCTGGACTGCAGTTTTATGCCGGACATAAACTGGACGTGCCAGTATCGGGACTTGGCGGGCGTACCTACGGTGCGTTCGCGGGGTTCTGTATGGAGCCGCAGATCTGGCCAGATTCGCCCAACCGGAACTATTTTCCGCAGGCCATACTGCACCCCGGTGAAACCTACCGGCAGGTGACCGAGTATCGCTTCCGGCGTGGCTAGCTGTTGAGGCCCCACATCTGGTGAATTGGCATAAGACTGGAAACTCTAAAACGCATGGTCGTCAGCAAATATGTAACGCCAAACGTTACGTGCATCGAGGTACAAGCAAACCGCCATCGTAACCGAGATATAGATGAGCCACAGTCCGTAGGCAGATGACAATGGTGTTGTCAGTACGGCGTCCAGGAAAGCCGGCGTCAAGGGCCACCAAACCACATGTACAAGGCTGGTCAGGTGGCTGAACGGGTGTTTGCGATGAATTCTTCCGGCAATCATGACCGACACAATCGACGCGATCAAAATTCCCCAAGCCAACGGGCGGTCATAGAAAAAGATGACTCCTGATACCTGCGGCAGATTCAGGGCCATTCCCCATTTGCCAATCATGGGTCTTTCCCGATCTATGTCGCGGATCATGTCGAAGGCGTCGGTAACCGATTGCATTGGTCTGTTCCTTGCGTCGAATAATATGCAAAGCAGTATAAAATTACCGAGTCAATCAATTTATGCGAAATGGTATGAAAATGGACCTTGCCATCTGCGTTCGGATCGGTTCGATCCTGGCACGCTCACTCGAAACCGATGGAATTGGTTCGTGATACCTGCTCTCAGATTAAAGTAGCTTACCTGCCGCGTCCCCAATCCCTGCCGGACCCGCTGGCACGCACCATGATTTGGTTGGAGACCGAGCTCGGGAACCAAGCAACGGAACCAAGTCTCAGGACCCATTAATCGGAATGCCGTCAATGACCGGTTCGAGCCACCAAACAACCAAATGCTGCGAGAACGTTAAAGGGTCGAGAGAGACACCAAGCAGGCCTTCGGCGCAGACGGTGGTCCACACAATATTGGCGGTTCACCGTCTGATTTGCTATGCGAAGGTACTCAGCCAATCTCCCAATCGTTCCAGTGACTCTTGTCCGCCGGATTCCGCTCCTCTGGCTTTAGCTACATCCAACGAAGATTGGTCAATGAATTGCATACGAAGGGTAACCAGGCAGGCGTTGTCCTGTGCGTCGAACGTCGCAATCATTCGGCTTGTCAGATGCTTGTCGGCAACGTGGCCGCCTGTATTGAACATCACCAATCGCTCGCATGGATGGATCTCTTCAAAAACGGTGCGGTTGGGATAATCAGTGCCGTCAAGCCCATGCAGGATGTATTCCCACACGCCTCCAACTCGGAAGTCCATCGCTAACACGGAGAGGGAAAACCCTCTTGGCCCCCACCAGTGCACTAGCTGTTCGGGATCGGTCCACGCCCGAAATACGACAGCCGGTGAAGCTGCAAAAGCGCGGGAAAAGACAAGCTCGTGAGTCTCGCCGTCGCGATCAGCCAATAAGTCAACTTTCATCGCGATCCCTTTTGCCCGCTAGAAACATATCTAGCCGATCGAAACTTTCGCCCCAGAACTTCTGGTACGGCTCTATGAGATCGTAGACCTCCCTAAGTGGCTCTGGGCGCAAGCGGCAAGGTCGCCGCTGCGCTTGACGGCGTCGTTCAATCAGCCCGGCTCTCTCAAGTACCTTGAGGTGTTTTGTAATTGCCGGCCCGGTCATATCAAATGGTTCGGCCAATTCGGAGACCGTGAGTTCTCCGGTTGTCAGACTTGCCAAAATAGATCGACGTGCCGGGTGTGCCAGGGCAGAAAGCGTCGCACTCAATTTGTCTGTAGACATGTATGTTACCATATGGTTAAATAAACAGATGGTAACATACGATTCGAGACGTGTGAAGTCACCCCTTCGGGTGGTTGATACAGATAATTGGGAAGTAAAATCATGAGAGATCTAGCCGCTTTGATGTTCCAGACCCTTGATGGTGTCATTGAAGCACCAATGATGCCGGAGGAGGATCGTTCGGGGGAATTTGGCCCAGGTGGTTGGGCATCACCGTATTGGCAAGACGTCATGGAACATGTCGGCCGCGAGGCTATGGCCACCCCTTACGATATGCTGTTCGGACGAAAGACGTATGATGCGTTTGCTGCGTTTTGGCCAAATGTAAAAGACGACCCGGCCGCCGAAATGATGAACTCGGCGCGTAAATACGTTGTCTCGGGCGGATCGCCGAATTTGAGTTGGAGCAACTCGCATCTCGTCACTGGGGATATACCGGCGGAAATCGGGCGCCTAAAACAGCAGGAAGGACCATTGCTGCAAGTTCATGGCAGCGCCCAACTACTGCAAACGCTGATCGCGCAAGACCTTGTCGACGAATTCCGCCTCTGGACCTTTCCGGTCATAGTTGGCTCGGGGCAACGGCTTTTTGAACAAGGCGTTCCGTCAAAGCGCCTCGAACTAACCAGATCTGAGGCACTTCAAAACGGTGTTGTCATGATGATCTATCGTCGGGCACCTGCAACGTAGTTGCCAAGTTGAAAGAGGGGCATGTGCAACGCGACCTAGGGATGGACCGTTGAGGATCAACGAAAGAAAATGAGCCAAGGCCGACACCTAAGTGTCGACTTGGGAACGGTAGCTTCGTCAGCGCCTAACTGGCTGAACGAAAGGAGGTCTGAACTCCAAGCTTCATGCTGTGTGCGACGTTGATGGAAGGCGGTTGGTTCTTTGCTCGAGCGAAGGTCAACTCTCCGATCACATTGGGGCAAAGCTGATCTATCCGGCGATGCCCAATGCCGAACTCCTGATTGGTGACAAAGGTTACGGCAGCGACGAGTTTCGGGATGCGTTGAGTGCGCGCAACATCAAAGCTTGCATTCCACCACACTAGCGATCATGCGAATTTTGGGTCCAGATCGCCTGATTTGTAACGCGATGCCATTTCGGCGAGCGTGACAATGCGTTTGATCTTGGATGCCTGCCCGGCGGTATTGAACTCCTGAAGCCGCTGTTCACAAAGTGACTGCATCGCCTCCATGGCGGGCTTCAAATATTTGCGCGGATCGAATTCACCCGGTTGTTCAGAAAGCACCCGCCGGATTTGCCCGGTCATGGCCATTCGGTTGTCGGTGTCGATATTGATTTTTCTGACGCCGTGCCTGATTCCGCGCTGAATCTCTTCGACCGGCACACCCCAGGTCGGCTTCATCTTGCCGCCAAACTGGTTGATGATGTCCTGAAGGTCCTGGGGAACGGAGGACGATCCGTGCATGACGAGGTGCGTGTTCGGCAGTTTCTGATGAATTTCCTCAATAACGTTCATGGCCAGGACTTTTCCATCCGGTTCGCGCGAAAACTTGTACGCACCATGCGATGTGCCCATTGCGATCGCCAGGGCGTCAACTTTTGTTTCCCTGACGAACTTTACGGCTTCATCCGGATCGGTCAGAAGCTGGTCCTTGGACAGTTTTCCCTCGGCCCCATGTCCGTCTTCCTTGTCACCCATGCCAGTTTCAAGAGATCCGAGCACACCCAGTTCGCCCTCGACCGAGATGCCGCCCAAATGCGCCATGTTGGCGACGGTTGAGGTCACATCGACATTGTATTCCCAGTCTGCCGGAGACTTGCCATCGGCCATCAGGGAACCGTCCATCATTACGCTGGTAAAACCGGCCTGAATCGCGGTCATGCACGTCGCCGCCTCATTGCCGTGGTCAAGGTGAACGCAGACGGGGATATGCGGATAGATCTCCGTGATGGCGTCCATCATGTGTTTCAGCATCACGTCATTTGCATAAGAACGGGCACCTCGTGACGCCTGAATAATCACCGGTGCGTCGACCGCATTGGCAGCCGCCATGATCGCCAGGGCCTGTTCCATATTGTTGATGTTGAAGGCGGGTACGCCGTAATTGTGCTCGGCTGCGTGATCCAGAAGCTGACGAAGTGTAATGCGTGCCATGAGATTTCCCTGGTCGTTTCTTGTAACGGGTCGCTGTCGACAATGGTTTGAGCGAAAATCATCCCTGCTGCAATACCACTCGGGGACTCATTTACACCAGTTCCACCCGACTGAAACTAGGAATGCAGCAGATTATTTGCGGCGATTTCCAACACCTGCTTGAACGCGGTGAAATCCGTCATCATCTGGTCCGGCGCCGCATTGCCGACCACGACGACCCCACCGCGGTTTTCGATGCCGCCATGCATCATCAGATTGTCGACCATGTCGAAATCTTCGACCGACATGTTGTCCGGTGTGCGGGGTGAGCCGCTTTCGGTACAGATGTTTCCGTCATAATGGTCGTGGATGCGTTTGTAATGATCACGGGCGTCATTGGTGTAGGCGAAAGCCGGCCGTTCGAGCGCGCACATGAAACCGAGTTCAAAACAGGTGCCAGTATCAGCGGAGAGCCCACGGAATGGCGTGAGATTGGCGATGATCATGTCGGCGCTTCGCATCAGTTTTTCGTCGATGGCACTGATCGCCAGGCCTTTTTCCTTACGGGTAACGGTTTCAGGAATGCCGAGATCGCCGGGAGACACGGGCAAAAATCCGGCGGTCTTTGTCAGTTCGATCTTGGCATCGAGTATCTCGCGCGCGTTCGGCAAAAACACTTCCGGGCCGGCAAGATATACACGTAGCTGTTTCAATTTCTCTGAGCTCCTATTCCATCTCAGGCGGGTTTTGCGGTTTGATCATCAAACGCATTTCGAAGTGTGGCAACCGGCGCAAGCGCTCCGAACACCTGAACGACTGCGGCGGCGACGCGATGTGCTTTCAGGGCAGCTGTGACAGGATCATCTCCAAGGCAACGCGCGGAAAGGTAGGCACCGCTGAAGCTGTCGCCGGCTCCTGTTGTGTCGACCGGATTGTCCACCTTGACGGCCGGAACGAAGTTGGTCGCCCCATCGTGCTGGACAAGCGCGGGTTCCGTTCCGTCCTTGACGACGATCTCGGCAATACCGGCATCCGCCAGTCGGGTGGCCGTGTCGGACGGTGTCCGGTCACTCTGAAGGTCCGCTTCATCGGGGAATGTCGGCAGCGCGATGTCCGTGACGTCCAACATTGCAGTTATGGCCTGTTGTGCCTCGGTTTTTGACGGCCACAATCGCGGCCGGTAATTCGGATCGAATGCGATCAGCGTACCGGTGCCGCGTGCCGCCTCCAATGCCCCTATCAGCCGATGACGATCAGCCTGTTCGAGTATCGCCAGGGTGATGCCTGAGAGATAGATCATCGACCGGTCGCGAAGGCTTGCGGCGAGGGCGACTTCGTCCTCGGCCAGTCTTCTGGCAGCTGAGTCCGATCGCCAGTAGGTGAAGGACCGCTCCGCCCCCTCCAGGGTGATGGCATAGAGCCCGGGCCGGCTGCCCGGCAGGGTCGGGCTCGACGACGTTCCAATCCGGTTCTGTTCAAAGAACGCCAGCTGCCGCGCTGAAAAATCATCATCGCCGAACGCCGTGACGAAATCGACAGGAGTATCCGGGTGCAGCAATGCCCGCATGCACCACGCCGTGTTGAACGTATCGCCGGCAAAACCCATTTGCCAACTCGGCCCGTCCTCGCCGGACAGCTCGATCATGCATTCTCCGATCGATGCGACACTGATACGGCTCATATCCGGGTCTTTCATTTTGAACAGCGAGGGCAGGTGGAAGAAAGTTAGCGATCCTTGACGGTTTCCATTGCCACGAAGGTCGAGGTTTGCGCAACGTGCGGCATGGCGGAAATCTGCTCGCCGAGAATGCGGCGGTAGGATGCGATGTCACCGGTTCTGACTTTCAGCAGATAGTCGAAACCACCGGCGATCATGTGGCATTGTTCGATCTGCGGGATTTTCAGTGCAGCCGCATTGAAAGCCTGCAGCGCTTCAACCCTGGTATCGGAAAGCGTGACCTGAACGAAGGCGATATGGCCATCGCCAAGGCGTTCCTTATCAACGATCGCTGTGTATCCCAGAATGAAACCGCTCTCTTCCAGCCGCCGCAGCCGGGTCTGGACCGGAGATTTCGACAGACCGACTTTTCTGGCCAGTTGCGACAGCGATTGGCGTCCGTTTTCCACCAGGGCGCTCAGGATGCTGCGATCAAGACGGTCCAATTGATCTGATTTCATCTGATTGGCAGTTCATTTGTTCTGAAAAATAATAATTCTTCGAACCGAAACATCTAGATCATTCGTGTTTTCAGGACAAGGTTCCGTTGCGATTGTGATATCTTTGTTTCGTCTCTGAACCCTGCTCAACCAAGGTCCGCCGCCATGCAATCCGCACCACTGACGCAGCACCGCCAACTCATTCGCTCAAATTATCTGGTCGATGAATCCGAGGCACTGGCGCGGCTTGCCGACATTCTGGCGCTGGACGCGGATCAGCGGGCTGTTATCTCGGCTGATGCCGTGCGGCTGGTCAACGCTGTGCGCAACGATGCGTCGCCCGGTCTGATGGAGGCGTTTCTTGCCGAATACGGATTGTCGACGCAGGAAGGTGTGGCGCTGATGTGCCTGGCCGAGGCATTGCTGCGGGTTCCCGATTCGGAAACGATCGACGATCTCATCCGCGACAAGATCGTTCCGCACGACTGGTCGGCCCATTCCGGTCTTTCCGGTTCGATCATGGTCAATGCATCGACCTGGGCACTGATGCTGACGGGCAGGGTGCTGGACGAGGGCGACACCGGTATTGAAATGATGTTGCGCGGTATGGTCCGGCGGCTTGGGGAGCCGGTGATCCGGACGGCAGTGTCCAGATCGATGCGCGAAATGGGTGAGCAGTTCGTGCTTGGGCAAACCATCGTTGAGGCTCTGCAGCGCGGCAAACCGATGACGGATCGTGGATATTTCTATTCGTTCGATATGCTCGGAGAGGCGGCGCGTACCCACAAGGACGCCGAGCGATATTTCAACGCCTATCGCGAGGCGATCCTGGCGCTTTCACGGAACGCCGGTGCCGCGGACATTCGCGACAACCCCGGTATCTCGGTCAAACTCTCAGCGCTGCACCCGCGCTATGAATCGCCGCAGGGCTTTCACATGCTGCCGCAACTGGGCGCACGGCTTCTCGATCTGGCGCAGGTCGCCAAGGACAGCCATATGGGCCTGAACATCGATGCCGAAGAGGCTGACCGGTTGGATCTGTCGCTCGATGTCATTGAGGACGTGCTGAGCGATCCTTCGCTCGCCGGATGGGACGGCTTCGGAGTGGTGGTGCAGGCTTACGGGCCGAGAGCGCCATTCGTGCTGGACTGGCTTTATGAACTGGCCCGCCGGCTTGACCGCAAAATCATGGTCCGGTTGGTCAAGGGCGCCTATTGGGACACCGAGGTCAAGCGCGCCCAGGTCATGGGGCTGGACGGGTTCCCCGTTTTCACCCGCAAGGTCAACACCGATGTCAGCTATCTTGCCTGCTCGCGCAAATTGCTTGAAATGACCGACCGTATCTATCCGCAATTTGCCACCCACAATGCCCAAACCGCTGCCGCGGTTCTGGCAATGGCGCCGGACAAGGGGTGTTTCGAATTTCAGCGGTTGCATGGGATGGGTGAGGCGCTGCATGAGATTCTTCGGGAATCCGAAGGAACCCGCTGCCGTATATATGCTCCCGTCGGTGCGCACAGTGATCTGCTGGCCTATCTGGTGCGCCGGCTGCTTGAAAACGGCGCAAACTCATCATTCGTTCACCAGATTGTCGATCATTCCGTCAGCGCAGAGGATATCGGATCAGATCCGCTGATTGACGCGCTTGGAGCTGCGGATGCCGCCAATCCGTCGATCACACATCCGGCGGAGATATTCGGCAGGAACCGCCGCAATGCGAAGGGCTGGGATATAACCGACGCCGATTGCCTCGCGCAGATCGAGGCCGGTCGCGGAAGCTTTGCGGCTCCCCACAGGTGGATGGCAGCGCCGTTGACGAAAGCCAAGGGCGATGGCCCGTCGCGTGAGGTGACCAATCCGGCGATTGTGTCCGATGTGGTCGGGGAGGTTGGTGACGCGACCTCCGACCAGGTGCGGGATGCGGTAAAAAGAGCGGCAGCGGCCCAGGCCGCATGGGAAGCGGTTCCTGTTGCCGAACGCGCACGCATGCTGAATGCGATCGCCGATCTTTACGAGGACCACGCAGCCGAGTTCTTTGCGCTGGCGACCCGCGAGGCCGGCAAATCATTACTGGACGGGATTGCGGAAGTCCGCGAAGCGGTTGATTTCCTGCGCTATTATGCCAATCAGGCAGCGGCCAGCGAAGCCGGCACCAAGGCGCGCGGCGTTATCGCCTGTATCTCGCCCTGGAACTTTCCGCTGGCGATTTTCACCGGTCAGATTTCCGCGGCGTTGGTTACCGGCAACGCGGTGATTGCCAAACCGGCCGAACAGACCGCCTTGATCGCGGTCCGCGCGGTCGAACTGATGCGGCAGGCCGGCATTCCCGAAGACATCATTCAACTTCTGCCCGGCGACGGTCCGGCGGTTGGCGGCCCGCTGGTCGCCGATCCGGATATTGCCGGTGTGTGTTTCACCGGATCCACGGAGGTCGCCCGGGTGATCGAGCGGCAACTGGCGCAATCGGCCGCGCCCGATGCGATGTTGATTGCCGAGACCGGCGGGTTGAACGCGATGATCGTCGATTCCACAGCGCTGCCGGA
>JAJFHT010000399.1 GCA_021775495.1 Hyphomicrobiales bacterium
TAGGTGACCGGGTCACCGGCGGGACCTTGAACAAAAACGGCAGTCTCCTGGTTCGAGCCGGCAGGGTCGGCGATGAAACGGTGCTTGCACGGATCGTCGAGATGGTTTCTTCGGCGCAGCGGTCCAGGGCACCGATCCAAGGATTGGCCGACCGGGTGGCCGGCTGGTTTGTTCCCACCGTCGTATCGGTTGCCATCATTGCCTTCGTCACATGGTTGCTGGTCGGCCCTGACCCGGCATTTGTCTTCGCCATCGTATCGGCGGTTTCGGTGCTCATCATCGCCTGTCCCTGCGCGCTGGGCCTGGCGACACCGATGTCGATCATGACGGCAACCGGGCGCGGCGCACAGGCCGGTGTTCTGATCAAGGATGCGACAGCACTGGAGCGCATGGCAAAGGTCGACACGCTGGTGGTCGACAAGACAGGGACACTGACGGAGGGCAAACCGAAACTGACCGATCACATTGCACTGCAAGGTTTTGACCAAAACGACGTGCTTGCCTACGCCGCATCTCTTGAAAACGGGTCGGAACATCCGCTCGCCGACGCGATACTTTCAGGAGCCGGCGAACGCGGCATCAAACTGAAAAAGACGACCGGTTTCGAAGCCGTCACCGGCATGGGCGTTCGCGGCAAGGTTGGCGGCAAGCCTGTTGCTTTGGGGAACCAGGCAATGATGGAACATGCCGGCGTTGATATCTCGCACATACAGAATCAGGCGGACGAGCTCCGCACCGAAGGAAAAACCGTAATGTTTGTCGCTGTCGGAACCAGTATTGCGGGCATGATCGCGGTCGCCGATCCGATCAAGGAAACCGCCACGCGTGCCATCGACGCACTGCACGGCGCCGGCCTGAAAATCATAATGGCCACAGGCGACAATGAACGTACCGCGAAGGCGGTGGCAGGCAGGCTCGGAATTGATGATGTCCGCGCCGGCGTTCTGCCGGAAGACAAGCAGGCGCTGATCGACGAACTGCACCGGGCGGGCAAAAAAGTGGCGATGGCCGGTGACGGAGTGAACGATGCGCCGGCCCTTGCTGCCGCCGATGTCGGCATCGCAATGGGCACAGGAGCAGATGTTGCGGTCGAAAGCGCCGGCATCACCCTGTTGAAGGGCGACCTGACCGGAATTCTCAGGGCCAGGACGCTCGCCGGCGCGACGCTTCGCAATATCAAGCAGAACCTGTTCTTCGCATTTGTGTACAATGCCGCAGGCGTGCCGATCGCGGCCGGCATCCTCTATCCGGTCACCGGTACATTGCTGTCGCCAATGATCGCAGCGGCCGCCATGAGCCTGTCATCGGTTTCGGTTATCGCAAACGCCCTGCGCCTGAGGCGGTTGGATCTCCAGGCAACTTGACCTTCCAGCTGGTGGAAGCACTATCTTGATGTGATGGAAGGATGTTTCGATATCGAACCGGAAGAACCAAGAGGAATTACCGCGATCAAATCTGCAGCGCCGGATGTTTCGGATACATTGGTTCGCAAGGCACGCAAATTGGGATTTTCACCGCGTGAACTGGCGCGACTGCACGACCTCTACGTGAAAAAGCCGAGTTGACCCAAATGAACATTGGAACCGTATCTGAAAAATCCAAGCTGCCGGCGAAAACCATTCGCTACTACGAGGACATCGCCCTGTTGAAACCGGCCAGGGCTGAGAATGGCTATCGCGACTATACGGATCAGGATGTGCACCGGTTGCGATTTCTTCAGCGCTCCCGCAGCCTCGGATTCTCGATTGAGGAATGCCGCCTGCTGCTGTCGCTGTATGAAGATGAAAATCGGGCCAGTTCGGACGTCAAAGCCATGGCAAGCGAGAAAGTTACCGAGATCGACAGAAAGATCCGCGAGCTCAAATCGCTGAAAGCGACGCTCAAGAATCTTGTCGATCATTGCCATGGCGACCAGCGGCCCGACTGTCCCATCATCGACGAACTTGCCGGCGGAAGCGGTCACGCGTGAACCGGCCGCTCGTCATAACGGTGGTTTTACTGGCGGCGCTGGTGCTTGGTGTGAGTTTCTATTTCTCTGACGGAGATAACAGGTCAGGCGGCACAGGCGCTGCGCTGGTACAGGTCAAGGTTCCAGCTCTAACGGGAGACGCCAAATCAGGAGAGTCCCTGTTCAACAACAAATGCGCATCCTGCCATGGCGAGAATGCCGCGGGTCAGGACGGCGTGGCGCCGCCGCTGGTTCACATTATCTACGAACCCAACCATCATGGTGACGCTTCGTTTCAGCGAGCCGCTCAAAATGGTGTTCGTGCGCATCATTGGCGCTTCGGCAACATGCCTCCGGTCGAAGGCATAGCGGCATACGAGGTTGAGAAAATTATTGCCTATGTCCGCACGCTGCAGCGGGCCAACGGGATCAATTGACGTGAGGCATATCCTGACGCCCGCTATTGACCGAGCCTGCCGCATTCTTTGTAGCCTGGCTGTCATTGCGCTGGTCCTGTCTGGCGGTGCATACACCCATCTTCAGAGTGCGGAACTGGGCAATCACACTCACTACGGCGCCTTCGCGTTGCCGGAACAGCAGCAGCACGATCACGCCAGGCCGGATGACAACCGTCTGCTCGATCGATTTGCAATCCACTGCGGCAGCGATATCCTCGATCTCTCATACCGTGACCGACCGGCCACGTATTGCCGCACTGCCCACGCAACGGTGGTGGCAGGAGACAAGAATGACCCGGCAACACCGTTGATCGAACCGCCTCCGCCTCGAACAAAGACCTTTGCACTTTGACCTTTCCGGCGGCAGACATGCTGCCAAATGAGACATAAAGCGAAGGACTGAAAAATGAGATTCAATATCCTGATTGGGGCCGGCCTGATTGCCGTGATCACAGTGGCGGGCGCAATGGCGCATGGTGGTGCAACCGGCATCGTCAAACAGCGCATGGACGCAATGGTGGTGATCAGCAAGGCCGCAAAATCATTGTCGGACATGATGCGCGGCAAATCGACTTATGACGCTGCCTCAGTCCGGAGCAATGCTGCGGCGATCAAGACGCACGCCGGACAGGCGATGATCTCATTGTTCCCCGAGGGCAGTATCGGAACGGCTTCCGAGGCAAAGCCAGAGATCTGGGCGGACTGGGATGAGTTTCAGGTTCTGGCGGATCAACTTGCCGTCTTTGCCGAAGGTCTGGAGCTTGCCGCCGACAATGGACTGGCCGCCGGCAGCGTCGATAACACAATGCCGGCTAAAACGCCTGCCGCCTTCGAAATGGCGTCCATGCCAGCCAATAACGTTTTCGACATGCTGGCCCGCACTTGTTCGGCTTGTCACCAAAAGTTCCGGCTCAAAAAGGATTGAGCTCTGACTGCAAGGCCTTTTGAGCGCCACGGAGTAAAGCCATGAAACTCAACAGACGTCTCTTTCTGTCATCGACGCTCGGGGCGGCCGCAGCGGGTATCGTCCCGGGCGCGCTGAATTCGGCGGTTGCTTCCGATGGCTGGCTGGAACTGACGGCCGGTCCAAGCAAAAAGAAACTCTATCGCGAAGATTCCGCCCCGTCCGATCTATGGACCTACAATGACGCAACGCCCGGCCCGGAAATACGTGTCGCGAGGGGAGAGGGGCTGCGGGTTCGACTGATCAATAATCTTGAAGAACCAACTTCGATCCACTGGCACGGCATACGGATAGATAATGCCATGGATGGCGTATCCGGTCTGACCCAGGAAGCTGTACCGCCGGGCGGAACGTTCGAATATGACTTCACCGTGCCGGACGCCGGGACATACTGGTATCACGCCCACAACAAGAGCTGGAACCAGGTCGCGCGCGGCCTCTACGGCGCTCT
>JAJFHT010000400.1 GCA_021775495.1 Hyphomicrobiales bacterium
TCGTTCTTGCTGGTTTTATCGATTGGATTTGTCGCAACGTGGCGGCCGTCGCGAAATACCGTCACCCGGTCGCAGATCTGCATGACCTCGTCCATGCGATGCGAAACATAGAGAATCGAGGCGCCACCTCGCTTCAGTTCATCAATGACGGCAAAAAGCTTTTCAGATTCGCCGCCGGTCAAAGAAGCAGTTGGCTCATCCATGACGAAAAGGCGCACCGGATTGTCTTTGGTGTCGGAGATCGCACTGGCGATTTTCACCAACATCTGGTCACCGGGGCTCAGCCGAGCGATTTTCGTGCCCGGATCGATATGATCGACACCCAATCGTTGGAGCGCCGCCCGTGCATTTTCGTTCAGCCGGTTCCAATCGACCGAAAATCCAAATCTGACAGGATACGGTGTCGCGAGCGACATGTTCTCGGCGACTGATAGATGCGGAACAATGTTGAGCTCCTGGTGGATAAAGCGGAATCCGAGGGCAAACGCATCCTGGGCGTTCCGGAGCGTTGCAGGCGCACCATCGATCTCAATCCGGCAACTGTCCGGAGAAACGATCCCGGCGAGGACTTTGATCAACGTGCTCTTGCCTGCACCGTTTTCCCCCATCAGGGCGTGCACTTCTCCGCGTGCGACGTCAATCGACGCATCGAACAGAGCTTGGGTACGCCCATAGTTTTTGGAAACATTTGAAAGGGCAAGAAACGTCATGGTCCGACCGGCGGATCCCGAATCAACTACGAGGATGGCCGGCTCGGCCACCCTCACCATCTGATATGCTCATTGGTCTTTGGCGTTTGCCGATGTCACCAGCTTTGTCGGCACATAAATCACCGACGCCTTGATGGTGTCTCCTTTCAACAGACGCGCAACAGCACCGGCGACGCTTTTGCCGATACCGACAAAGTCCTGGCCGACCGAGGCTTCAAAATTCCCGCCGGCCGCGATTGCATCGCGTGCTTGCGGATTGGCGTCGATTCCGACAATGACAATACCCTCATCGCCGCGGCCGGCTGCTTCGATAGCCTGAAGTGCGCCAAGCGCCGGCTGATCCCAGGCAGCCCAAACAGCTGAAATGCTTCCCTTGTCCGGATTGGCGGCAAGCAGGGCTTCCATCTTGGCGCGGGAGTCGGCGATGCCGCCGTCCTGGACATCCGGCGTGATGCGATCGATGACCTTGATATCGGGATGATTTGCAAAAACCGCATCCGCAACAACACCTCGAATCTGCACCGGAGGAAATGCGTCGAATACAAACATGACTACATTACCGGCACCATTGATGCGATCGGCGACATAGACCGAGGTTTCTGCCGCCATGGCGTAGCCATTGCTGGTGACATTGGTCGCCAGCAGCGGGTTGGCTGCCGCATCCATTCCGACAACCGGAATACCTGCGGCCTTTGCGGTTTCAAGACCGGCCGCGACCTGCGCCGGGTCGACATTGATGACAATCGCATCAACCTTTTGCGTCACCGCGTCTTCAATCCGGCTGATAACCGCGGCTACATCGCCGGCGGTATCAACGACATTCAACTCCCAGCCCTTTACCTTTGCTTCGGCTGTAAAGCCCTCCAGATAAGCCTGCGTGCCCGGCTGCGCCAGGTAAGGCGTAATGACTGCGACCTTGTCGGCCGCGGCCTGTCCGATCATCAGCGTCATCAAACCCGCGATCACGACCGCAAACCGATTCAATCTCTTCAAGAACATCATATCCTCCCTGTCGATGTTGCCGTTTTCCTGTTCGCCACCCTATCCGAAGCTCAACTCTGTTTTCGAGCCAATCCGCGGAGACGGGGCTGCTTTCATGCCGTTTTTCGCGGAAACTGGATAATACCGACGGCGGACGGACAACCAAATATGTTGTTCCGGCCGATCATACATCCGATTTTTCAAACCGGCCCAGACAACGGCCGGGCATTGTTGTTTTGATAATAGGTCTGTTTGAAACGTTGGAATTTTGCGTCGTAATGCGCCTTGCGGCTTTTGTCGGGGGTATAAACACGATCTATCGAGACCATTTTCGTGAACGCGTCACCCAGGGTCGGGTGAATGCCGCAGGCAACCGTAGCAAGGCCGGCGGCCCCCAATACACCCGGATCCTTGACCGACACCCGTTTCAGCACCACCTGCAGAATATCAGCCCTGATCTGGTTCCAGCTGTCCGATTGAAAACCGCCGCCACCGCAATTCAGTTCCTGCGGCACGAGCGCTGCTGAATTCTGCAATGTTTCCAAAACCCATCGAGCGGAAAAGGCGACACCTTCGTAGACGGCACGCGCCAGTTCAGCCGGCCTTGTCCCGGCATCAAGATCAAGGAATATGCCGCGCGCATCGGCATCCCAGATTGGAGCACGCTCTCCCTGCAGATGCGGAAGGAACAGCGGCACGCTCCGGTCATGTTCACATGTCGAAACCAGCGCGGCCATTGCTTCAGGCGAGATGCCGAGCAATTGGCAACACCACAGTTGTGATGCACCGCCTGATTGCGTCGGACCCACATGCAGCCTGATGTTCTCGCATTTCGGAAACGCTATGACACCCGGCGTCGGTTCAATCGTGTCGGACACAATACCCAGGATTTCGCTGGTACCACTGAGATAGAATGCCGCTCCGGGTTCATGGACCCCGACGCCAAGCATCCCGCCCCAGGCGTCCATAGTGCAGATCGCAATGGGCATTCCCGACCCCGGCATGCCGTTCTGAATACGCCCGGCAATTTCGGTCATGCCTGAAAGTGGGGCTAAGCGGCCCGCAGCACCTTCCACCAGATCGAGCAATCCGTCGACATAATCAAGATTCTGATTGATCAGCCCAACACTTGAGATTGGATCGGTCGCAACCTTTCCGGTCAGCTTCAGCAGGCAATAGTCCTTCGGCAGCAGAACCTGGCTGGTCTTGTTCCAGATTTCCGGCCGATGTTCCTGCATCCATTTCATCCGGCTGAGGCAATGGCTGGCGTCGATGGGCAGAGGTGCGCCCCACCATCGCAGGCGATCGGCATCAGCCACCAGGCCGTCGAGTTCCGCCGCACAGCCGCTGGCCCGGCCGTCTTGCCAGACAATCGCCGGTGCAAGCGGCTGGTGATGCCGGTCGACGAATACATGGGTGTTGACCTGCGAGCACAGGCCCATTGCTCTTACCCTTTTGAGGTCAAACGCACTGCCGAACTGCTCCAGCGCGGCAATGATGTTGTTCACCCAGTCGTCCGGGTTCTGCTCGACAATGCCACCGCTTTTTCGCTGGGTCGGGTACATCGAGGAATATCCGTCGAGCACGTTTCCTTCAGAAGAAAACAGCATCGCCTTGACGGACGTCGTACCGACATCCACCCCGATGATCAGATCCTCAGCCATCAAGAGCCCTCCTGACACTCGCCAGATAAGCTTCAAGGCACGAGGCACTTTGCAGGCTTGCGGCGACCACTTTGGAACCGATGACCACGCCGTCCGCGCCGCTGTCAATGGCCTGCCGGCATTGATCCGCGGTACCGATGCCGATTCCAAGCAGGATCGGCTTGCTCACCCCCGCTGCGCGAAGTTTTGCCACCCGCGCAGCAGCAGAGCTGTCAAATCCTTCGTAAAGGCCGGTTTTGCCATTCGTGCATTGCAGCATGACATAGCCGGTCGCCTGTACGGCCTGCCGCACGTCGCTGGCATTGCAGGCATAGGGAACGAAAACGGTACTGCGCACACCGGCATTTCTTGCTGCCAGTTCAATTTGCGCTTTACTCTCCGATCGTGTTTCAGGTGCGCACATCAGTGCATCAATCCCGCGCCAGTTGCCGTCAACCGCGCTGGCAAGGAATGCATCCGATGCGTAGGCAAAGACCAATCCGGCCATGCGGCCGTTAAATGTCTCAAGGCGCGCGACTGCCGCCCCTGCATCACACAGTATGCCGTTGCCGGTGGATCTCCACATTGATTGCCGAATGATCTCGCCATCAAGATAAGGATCATCTGACCGGATGCCGATTTCCACGATGTCGACCCCGCAGGATGCAAACACATCGAGCATTTCAACAGGCACCAGAGGATCACCGGCGGGAAAATAGCAGACGAGGACTTTCGGATGGGCGATCAGGGCACTGGTCAGCCGATTTTGTCCTGCGGAATAATGATGCATATGCAAAGGAATGCGTCATATCGAATACCTCATCAACAATTGATGTTCAGTATTTCCGTATGCCGTGACGATCTTCGCAATATCCGGATAAAACCCGCACGATCAGGACTGTATCTGACACCTGTCTTCAAGAATTTTTCAGCGTTGCTGATGGCCGCTCTCCGAACGCCTCATAGTAATATCTGGAAAAACGCCCCATGTGATTGAAGCCGCAACTGCCGGCAATTTCAGCAACGGATGAAGTTCCCCGCTTCAACCGGCTTCTTGCCTTCTTGAGTCTTTGTTCAAGCACATATTGCATCGGAGCCTGCCCGATGAATTGCTTGAAACCGTCAAACAGGGTCCGCTCGCTTGTCCCGGCGACCCGCGCCAGAACCGATATGGAAAGATCTGATTGCAGGTTGTCGCGAATGTGCTGCACACAGCGTCTCACATGTCGCGGACGAACCTGCAAATGTTCGCTGTCGATCCTGCCCAATCCATTTCGTTCGAAATCACTGAACAGCGCATCAATAACAGCACCTGAAAGTGTGGTCTTTTCAAATCCCCAATCCGGCTGATTCACCGAATGCCGGAACTCGTTCAGCAACTGCAGCATAAGATTTCGAATGCGCCAGCCCGACGGCGTGCTGAGATCGAGCGAGGGATGGAAGGATGGCCATGTATCATCATCGTCTTCAAGACCGGAACGCCAGCGCCGGATAAGGCTGTTTTTGTCGATCTTGAGCATGATCTGGGTCGTGCCGGGTCGCCAGTAGGAGGTGAATTTCCGGCCCGGCGAAAGAATTGTCGCCATGTCCGGCCTGGATCGGTAATTCGAGGAGCCGATGGCAATGTCGGTTCCGCCTGACAGTGGCATCTCCAGCATATAGAAGTTCTCGAACGCACCCGGATCGATCTCCACTCCTGCGCCGTATTGCAGAACATTAAAGCTGCCTTCCGGTACATCGGCACAAGCATGTCGAAAATCGAATCGGTCTGGTTCGCTGACACAATTCAGTTCATGGCGTTTGAACCGGTGTGTCATGATGTGCCGGGCTTTATCCCGGTCTCTGGTCGACACCGCACCAATGGCGGAATTCAGCATCGGCCAGGGACGAGGTACACCGAGGTCATCGTTCAGATCAGCAATGGCAAGCTCATGACGATCGTCCATGCTTCAGGCGCCAAATTTCCCTGTTGAAAGTGCGAGCACCTGATTCAACACATATTGGCCGAAACATTCAACTTGGATCAATTCAGGTCAACCTGAAATGATCAAACAGCATCCATTGCGTGAAGTTACATGAGAACGGAATCAGCGCCGCATGAAGTTCAGAACACCCCACACGCTGACCGGATCAACCCGAACTCCGGCTTTGTAGGTTTCTATATGCACATGTGGACCGGTCGACAGGCCGGTATTGCCCATGGTCGCGAACGGCGTGCCCTTTTTTATCCGGTCGCCGGGTTTGACCATGAAACCATCAACATGGGTGAACCAACCGACAACGCTATCGGAAAATTGAAGAACCACCGCTTTGCCCCAGCGCCAGTTGCCGCGAAACTGATCAGCAGTCTCCAACACCACGGCGTCATCAGGTGCCAGGATCGGCGTACCGAGAGGCGCGGCAACATCGACGCCGGTATGATCGCGCTTGCCTTTTCGTTTGATACCGTAGGACGATGTCACCCAGCCACCCTCGATGAACGAGGTCGACTTCTTGGTCGCCCCCTCCGATGACATGGTCAGAGCCGAAAAGCTTCCGATCAGCGTCAGAACGGCGACACCGGCATGCAGGGTCAGCCGTCTGGAGCGCCGGGTCGGCAGACCAAACCCGCCATTCAGAATTTTGGACACGCGCATTTTCTGACTCCTCAATTTGTGTAGCGAAAACGGTACGGCAAGTGGGTTCGCCTTCACTCCGGCGGCAAATCGAAGCGCGGCAAGCAAAGTCTCCGCGTAGGATTTTCGAACATCTGCAGTCGCACATTGCAGAACTTCCGCGTCGGCTCGTAGTTCACAGGCCTGATGCCAGCGCGAAACAAGGTCACGCAAAAACGGGTTGAACCAGAACAGTGATCTGATCAGCGACAGAAGAATGCCGACGGTGGGATCACTCCGGCGCAGGTGTGCCTCTTCATGCGCAATGATCAGATTGATCTGTGCCGATGACAACCGACGCATCAATGCCACCGGAATGACAATGACCGGACGCCATCCTCCTGCAGCAAATGGTGCAATGGCGCGGTGGGTTGTCGATATTGGCCAGCGGGACTGATGCGCGCGAAGAGGCAAAGCGCCGTCCACACATTCCCGCAATCGGCGCCAGGCAAGGCCAAGTCTGACCAGATGAACGATCACTCCGGCCAAATAAACCGGCAGAACAGTCGATGAAATCCAATCAAACTCAAACAGACCTGCATCAGTGGCAAATGATGTGATCGGGGCTGTGAGCACCATGATTGTGTCATGAGCTCCGCCAGGGGGGGAAAATGACGCGTCCGAACCAGACACAGGAAAGCCAATACCACTGGCCGCCAGCACACTCGGCAGCACCAACACTGCCAGAAACGCCAGAAACGTTGATGGGTGAAAATGCACCGATCGCCCATGCGGTGCGATCGCCAATGAAATCAGCCAGACGACCGCGCCCCAGATCAAGCTGAATAGGATTACCATTGTCGGGGTCATTTTTTCTGGTCTTCGTCCAGAAGACGTTCGAGTTGCTCCAGTTCTTCAGGGCTGAGCAATTTGCTGCCGCCAAACGACGATGCCGGCAACGGGCCATCGATCTCGAGCACCGCCCGGGTGAACTGCCGGGTCAGGGCCGCCAGTGTGGAGACCTTGCCGATGCCGGCGCGGTAGATCCGCACGCCATGGCGTTCATCGGTTTTCAGCATTCCCTTCTCGACCATGCGGTCAATGGTCTTGCGAGTCGACGACAGCGACCAGTCGAGACTGTCCGCAATACGTTCGTGCAATTCCCGGGCGCTGAGCTCCGGTTCGGACCACAATGCTTTCAAGAGCGGCAGTTCGCTTGGGGACGGTTTCATGTCGGAAAGGTTCTCGTGTGATACATGTCGCAATGATACGACACTTGTCGCACGAGTCAACAGGCAAGACCCGGCGCCTCAATTTTTTCCCGAAAAGACTGTATTAACGCCGCTGTCCGGAGGCGCTGATACCGACAGCGGCCAGGATGATCAGCCCGGTGGTCAGATCACGGAAAAACGGATCCGCGTTCAAAATATTGAAGCCGTTATTGATCAGCGCCAGCAGCAGTACCCCGGCGACACTCCGCCAGACCGCACCGGATCCACCATAGATGCTGGTACCACCGAGAATGACCGCCGCAATCGCCTGAAGCTCCATACCGATTCCCGCACCCGGTTGCCCCATCGAGATCCGCGATACCGAGATTGCTGCCGCCAGGCCTGCAGCCATGCCGGCGATGGCAAAGGTCGCGATCTTGATCCGGTTGGTGCGGATACCGGACAGAATTGCGGCTTCCTCATTGCCGCCAACGGAAAACACCTTGCGGCCAAAGGCTGTGCGGCTGAGGACGAAAGAAAAGAACAGCGCGAAAGCGACCATCACGATCACCGCGATGAAGATGCCGCCGATCCGGTCGCGGCCAAGCCAGGTGAATTCGGCGATTCTGACCGGGATCAGCCGGCCATCGGCAATCAGTATGGCAACACCCTTGAACACCATGCTGGTGGCAATGGTCGCCAGAAACGAATGGATGTTCAGGCTGGTGATGATGGTTCCATTGATGACGCCGAGTCCGAGCCCGATAAAAGGTGCGATCGCCAGGCCCAGGAACGGGTCGACATTCAACGCAATCCATGCCGCTGAAACACCCGCAACAGCAAAGATCGAGCCGACCGACAGATCAAAGCCGCCGCCGATTATCACCAGGGTCATGGCACTTGCCATGATTGCAAGTGGCGCATTCTGGTTAAGAATATTTTGCAGGTTTCTGAATGTCAGAAAGCTGTCGCTGAGGAAGCTGAGCGCGACGATCAAAACCGCGATCATGATCAGGACGGCATAGGCCTGAAAAAACCGTGCCAGCCGTGCGGACGATAGCGATTGAGTCACTGAGCGGCGCTCCCCTGTTCGCTGCTGTTCAAATCATCGGGATGAAACAGGTTCCACAGAACCTGCTTTGTCGTGGTTTTATCCGTGTCGACTTCATCGATCAGCCTGCCTTCATGAACCAGATAGGCCCTGTGCGCGAGACCGAGAACCTCTTCGATCTCTGATGAGATCAGCAGGACAGCAGTGCCTTTTTCCGCCAGATCGGCAATTGCTTCGTGGATGCGCTGACGTGCGCCGACATCAACACCACGACTTGGTTCGTCAAGAATGACGATCTTCGGGTTACGCATCAGCCATTTGCCCAGCAGCGCCTTCTGCTGGTTGCCGCCGGAATAAAACGGTATCTCTCCGTCGACATTGGCCGGCGTGATACCGAAATAGTCGATCTGTTCCCGCACGCTGCTTTTTTCTGCGCCGGTCTGGATAATCCCGCCCGCAACACTGAAATGGTCCAGGTGCGGCAGGGTCATGTTCGCCCTGACCGGCAAGCTCATCACCAGGCCCTGTTTGCGCCGATCTTCCGGCACCATGACGATTCCACGGTCGGCAGAGCGTGCCGGTGAGCGTTCGTCATAAGGCCGACCGCCAACCTCGACGCTGCCGGCAGTTGCCGAATCCGCGCCAAAAATAGCACGGGCGATTTCCGAGCGACCGCTGCCAACCAACCCGATCAGGCCTACGATTTCACCGGCGCCAACCGCCAATGAAACATCCGAAACCCCACTGGATGAAGTGAGATTTTCCACCTTGAGGATAACCTCGGTACTATCCGGTTCATGCACGTTTTTGGGTGGATACGGCGTTTCTGCCCGGTCGCCGCCGAGCATCGCCGAAACCAGCGAACCTTTTGTCTCGTCAGCCGCATCGCCGGTGCGCACCAGTTGGCCGTCGCGCAAAACGGTGATCCGGTCGCACACTGACAAAATGTCATCAAGGAAATGCGAGACGTAGATGATTGTCTTGCCGGCCTCGCGCAACCGCAACATTGTCTCATGCAATAGTCCGGCTTCATCTGCCGTGAGCGACGACGTCGGCTCGTCCATGACGATGACCCGGGCATCCTGCGCCAGTGCCCGCATGACCTCGATTTTCTGTTGATCGGCGATTGAAAGGCCGGAAACGATGGCTGCGGGATCAAGCTGGAAACCGCAGGCTGCCATGACGTCCGCCAGCCGGGCATTCTCAGTCCCGGCGAGAATGCCGAATCGCCGCTCCTCAATGCCAAGAAAGACATTCTGGGCAACGCTGAGAGCCGGAACCAGCTGCAGTTCCTGGTGCATCATCGCCACACCGCTGGCCAGTGCGACCGGAGGGCTCCAGTTCCTGGCAGGTTCACCGAAAACTTCGATCTCGCCTGTGCTGGCAGAATAATACCCACCAATGATCTTGCCGAGCGTGGATTTACCCGCGCCGTTCTCACCGATAAGGCCGTGAATCTCGCCGGCAGCAATATCCAGATCAATGCCACCCAGCACTTCGACGCCACCGAACGATTTGCCGATCCCCCGCAGTCGGATGCATGGCTCGTTTTCGACGGTTTCTTGTGCCGCGCCCTGCATCTCAGGCACTGTCAGGCAGGTAAACGTGGCTCTGAGGCTGCTTCGTCAACGGTCAAATCCTCGGTTATCGAAACACCATATTGGTCTCTTGCTGCCTGCTTCGATACCAATCCCTGACGCACATCGGCAAGCACTTCAGCGAACGGACGCGCTTTTGCGTTGCCAAAACCGCCACCACCGCCGGTCGTTGTCTCGACAATCGTCCCCGCTTCAAATCCGCGCGCCCGCATTTTCAACGGGTGCTCTACGGTTCCATCGGCAAGAGTGATCGTGTTCACCGGGCCTTTGCCGTCACTGCCGCCTTTCAGCCCCCATGCTGTGGTCTTTGACCTTTCGAACCACAACGCTCCGAAACAATCTTCCAGCAACTTGTAGGTTCTCACCACACCGCAGCCGCCGCGCCAGCGCCCCGGCCCGCCGGAATCCTGGCGGATCGAGAATTCCTCGATCCGCACCGGGAATTTGGTCTCATAGACTTCGGCGGGAATGTTACGAAAGCCGCCATTGACCAGATTGACCAATGCGCTTTGCCCATCCGCGCCGACACCACCACCCCACCCCCCAGCGGTGGGCTCGATCGAAATCCATTGTCCACGTTTTTCGTCCATTGAGAAAAACGCCGCAACCATGGAATCGCCGTAGTGTGCAGCTTTGGCTTTTTCCGGCATGGCCTCGCTCATACACGAGATCATCAGGTCGGCGAGAAGTCCGAGCCCGGTGAAATACCATTCGCAAGCCGCCGGTTCCTTTGCATTGAGCATGCATTCGTCCGGGATCTTGACCGTCATCGTTTCAAACGATCCGCCGGTGATGGCGCGTTCCGGATTGATCATTGTCTTGTAGGCCAGCCGTAACAGAGATCTTGTCTGAACCGCACCGCAATTGATCGATCCAAGCACCGGGCCCGATGTCCCGGCCAGGTCGATGATCATGCGTTCGCCGTCGATGGTCAGCGACATCGCGACCTTTACCGGATCACTACCGACGCCGTCATCGTCCAGATAACCTTCGCGGCTGTAGGTACCATCGTTCAATGCGCCGATGGCCTCACGGTCAAGTCGCCGCGCTTGTTCGAAGATATTGTTGCAAGCATCGCGGTAGGTCTCGATTCCGATCCGGTTGAGCAATTGTCCCAGCCGTTTCTGCCCGGTGCGGATCGAGGCAATCTGCGCATTCAGATCGCCGATCGACATATCCGGCATACGCGTGTTGCGCTTGAGCAGGTCGTACCATTCCTCGATCGGTTCGAACGCTTTGACAATCCGTGTCGGGCCAAGCCGAAGACCCTCGTGATATATTGACGTCGAGCCCATGGTCGAGCCGGGATCAATCGCCCCGATATCATTCCAATGTGCGCGCGCGGCGCCAAAACCGACCAATATTCCCTCATGGAAAATCGGCCCTACGGCAGTGACGTCATGCAGATGCGTTCCCTGCAGATAACTGTCATTGAGGACAAATATGTCCCCTTCGGCCATGTCGTCTCCATAACGCTCCTGGACCAGGTGAACACAGGCATCAATGGCGCCGATGAACAGCGGTACGCCGGTGGACTGACCAAGCATGTTGCCCTTTTCATCAAGCAGGGCCACGGCACTGTCACGGCCCTCGTAGATGACGGCGGAGAATGCCGAGCGCCAAAGCGAAGCGTTCATGTCCTCGGCACAGGAGATAACGAAATTTCTGACCACCTCAGTGGTGATGGGATCAGCCTTGCCGCTCATGTTGCACTCTCCGTCTTGGTCAGGGACAAATTACCGCCACCGATCACATCAGCCTTCCAGCCCGGCGGGACGAGCGTTGTTGCCGTACTCTCCTCAAGGATTGCCGGTCCAACCGTCGTCGACCCGACAGACAATCCGATGCGATCGATTATTGCTGTTTCCTGTTCGACACCGCTGAAATACACCTTGCGTGAACGTGGAGCGGCGCCTTTGCCGACTTCCGGATCAACGCTGTCCGGCCGGTCAAGTCTCCCGATTGCGGAGACACGCAGATTTGCGATTTCCACTCGCGCATCCGGACTGGAATGGCCGTATTGCCGATCATAGGCTTCATCAAATGACGAGCGGACCGCCGCCATGTCGATCGGACCTTTCGGGAAGGAAATCGTCAGCACATATTCCTGACCGTGATAACGGAAATCGGCACTGCGTTCGAAGTCGATCGCGCTGTCGTCCACTCCTTCATCTGCAAGATGTTCACGCCCCCTGGCTTCCAGCGCAACAAGCCGGCTTTCCAGGTCCTCCACCTTGAACTGATCCCAGAACCCATAAAGAGTTTCCTTGAAATCGTGCCGGACGTCGGTCTGCAGCATGCCCCATGCCGAGAATGCCCCGGGGTGAACCGGCACAATGACTTCAGCTATCTCCAGTTCTTCCGCCAGCGCCGCAGCTTGCGCCGGGCCTGCGCCACCGAAAGCCACAAGGGAAAAGTCGCGTGGATCGATGCCACGACGAATGGTAATCGTCCGGATGGCGTCGGCCATCTTGGCGTTGATGATATCAATGATGCCCTGGGCCATTTCCTGGGTGCTCATTTTGAATTGCGCGCCCATTTCTCCGACCGCTTTTTCGGCCAGTTTGCGGTCCAGTTGCAACGCGCCGCCGGAAAAATTCGCACCATCCAGCCGTCCCAGCACAAGGTTGGCGTCACTCACGGTCGGTTCGGTTCCGCCCAGTCCATAACAGGCCGGCCCGGGTTTGGAGCCGGCTGATTGCGGCCCGACACGGGCAGCGTCTGCTTCAACCCAGGCAATCGAACCACCGCCAGCACCGATCACGTGAATGTCGACAACTGACATCTGGATCGGCAGTCCTTCCAGTTTGGTCTCTGTCGATGCAGATGGAAGCCCGTCAACGATCAGGCTCGCATCGAATGATGTACCGCCCATATCAACACAAATCAGGTTCTGGCGACCGGTCATCTCGGCCAGTGCGCGACCTCCGATGGCGCCGCCAACCGGGCCAGAAAGCAGCGTCTGCAGTGGCATCTGACTGGCCGAGGCGGCTGTCATCACGCCGCCATTTGATTCCATTACATGCAGGTCCTGGCCCTTGGGCAGCCTGTCTTTCAGCTGGCCGACCAACGTTTCAAGGTAGCGCCGGACAACTGGTGCGAGGTAACCGTCCATCACCGTTGTCGAGGTGCGTTCAAACTCCCGCCACTCCGGCGAAATCTCGTGTGAAAGCGCGATCGATACACCCGGAAGACGCTCGCGAAGATAGGCCGCTGCAGCAAGCTCATGCTCGGGATTGCGGAAGGCAAACAGCAGGCAGATAGCAATTGCCTCGTAACCGTTCTGCTTCGTCGCCTCGACTAGTGCATCAAGTTCACTGACATCGATCGGCGTTACCACTTCGCCGTCGGCGGCGATCCGTTCTGAAATGGTGAATGTGTCTTCCAGAGCCACAAGCGGTTCGGGTTTGTTCCAGCGAATGGAAAAAATCTCACCGCGGTCATTGCCCTGGATGGTGTAGATATCGCGGAAATTTTCTGTCGTCAGCAGCGCCATTTTGGCACCGCGCCTTGTCAGCAAAGCATTCAGGCCAACGGTCGTGCCATGGACAAAAAAATCAATTTGCGCATCTGGTGAAATTGCAGATTGAATGCCCTCAATGACCGCAAGAGCCGGATCCTCGGGTGTCGACAGGATCTTTGCCGCACCACAGACGCCGGTCTGGCTGTTTTGAAAGACAATATCAGTGAATGTCCCGCCAATGTCAGCGGAGACTCGGTAATGGGTCGTAGCCACGGTAATGTTTCCGATCAAAGCAGATGAAAAGGGCGAAGGCCGTTTTGGCCTTCGCCAGCGAAGAGCTGCTTACTGCTCCCACTCACCAACGAAGTTGGGGTCAGCCTTCAGAACCGCCGCATCGATGATCGGAGGTTTCGGGCCGACGATGTCCATATTGATGTATTCTGGAACATCCTGACCCTTGATCGACCTGACAACCACGTCGAGCGCGAACCGTCCCATGGATTTCGGGAAATAGGCCAGGGTCGCGTCCCAACGGCCTTCGCGGATCGCATCGATAGCGATATTCGCTGCACCACCGCCGGACAGGAAGACATCGGCAACCTTGTAGCCCGCTGATTCAAGAGCGATTTCGACACCGACAAGATGCTGATCGGCATTGGACAGAACAACATGCACGTCTGAGTTGGCCTGAAGGATATCGGTCATCGCGGTCAGCGATACGTCCGGGCTGTAACTGCCCTCACCGGTGGCCACGACCTTGATGTTGTCGTGCTTGTCCAGCACCGAGCGGAACGTCTCGTAACGCAGATTGTCGAACGGGAAAATCAACTGCCCGATCATGATCACCACGTTGCAGGGATTGCGATCCTTGCAGACTTCCACGACCTCGCCGGCCTGCTCACGGGCACCATCAGCCGGAGGCGATGCGACCGTCGACGTGATGCCCTTGACCTGGCGTTTCAGCGTCGTGAGGTCCGGGCCAATCGGAAACAATGTTGTAACCAGCGGCTTGCCGGCAGCTCCCACCTGTTCGACAGCACCGGCAATACCGACCGTGTCGTTTGCAGCCAGGACAAACCCGTCGAATTTGCCGCTGGCGAGAACGTCTTCGATCTGACTGTACTGGTGCGCAGCGTTGAACTGCCCGTCGTAGATTTCGGTTGTGATACCGCCAATCTGTGCGGCCTTTTCTTCAATCCCGGCATAGATCGCCTGATTGAAGCCGTTCTGCGACGAGGCCGCGAAGAACGCAATCTTGAGGTCCTCTGCCTGAACGCTTGCCACTCCCAGCGCAAACACTGCCCCAGCAGCGAGAAGCTTACCTACCGTTTTTAGCATGATCTCTCTCCCGATTTGTCCGGATCCACAACCCGGCAAATTTTTATCGACCGGATCAGACTAGGCATAATGCAAACATTATGCAATAAGTATTTCAAATTCGACGCCACTTGAACTTCCGGCGCATTTGTGGCTTTGCCCATCACGATGGCGAACGGAAAACGAGGAATCATTGGAAAAACAAAAGACGGACGCAGGAAACGATAGCGGGATGGCGCCGGAAGCCGGCACCCGCCCCGGCACGAAACGGCGTGTCAGAGGATCGACGGCGGTCTATCAGGTGCTGCGTGAGGACATTCTGTCTTTGAAATGCGAACCCGGCTCGGCGCTCGACGAAGTGGCTCTGGCCGAGCGCTTCAAACTGTCCAGAACACCGGTACGCGAGGCGCTGTTGATGCTGGCCGGTGAGGACCTGGTGAGATTCCTGCCGAATCGCAGCACCATTGTCATGCCGCACAATATGAGCAACGCCGACGAATATATGGATACCTTGTTGCTGCTGGCGCGCGCACTCACCAGATTGGCCGCCATCGGCCGGACAGAAACAAATCTTCAGGAGATTCGTGACCGGCAATCGGATTACGCGGCGGCACTGAAAACGGGTGGTAACGAAACCATCATTGCCGCGGATCTGGCATTTCATCGGGCGGTTTCATCGGCAAGCGGCAACCAGTTCATGCACAATTTCTTCAGCCTGGCGCTCGACTACGGCCGGCGCATGATGCTGCTGCACTACTATCCGCATTTTGACGCCGGCGCGCGGCAATCAAGCCTTTCGGAGCATGACGACATCGTCGATGCGGTCGAAAGGCAAGATCCGGACGCCGCCGAAAATGCCGCAAGCCGGCATGTCTATTCCGGCCTGAGGGTTATCCAGAAATCACTTGAACCCAAGGTCGGTGCAAGCATTTCGCTCTCCGGCGCAGCGACTCGTTACAAGGAGGGCCATGCCAATGAGCACTGATGCTGCAACCAGATCGAAGCGGTTGGAAAAACTGCTCGGGGAAATGAACCGCGCCGGCCTTGATGCGGTGGCCCTGGTCCCTGGAGCCAATTTCTATTTTGTCTCAGATGCACATTTTCATCTGATGGAACGTCCTACAGTCCTGTTCATCCGGTCCAATGGTGACATGCACGCGGTCATCCCGGAACTGGAGAAAACTAAATGGCAAAGCCTGCAGCCGGACGTCGAAACCGTCTACTGGCAGGACAGCGATGGTTATGAGGATGCATTTGCGAAAGTCGCGGGCCGCTTTTCCGCCGGGCGCATGGGGGTCGAAGGCCAGACGATGCGGTTCTTCGAATCCGAGACCCTGCGCAGCAATTTCGGCAACAGTCTTGTTGTCAACGCCCATGGTGACATCTCGCGCATGCGCCTGCACAAGGACGAAGCTGAAATCAGTTTGATGAAGCGGGCAATCGACATCAGCCAGGCTGCTCTTGGCGAGACATATGCATCCGTTACAGCTGGAATGACCGAGGCCGAAGTCAGGAAGATTCTCTGCAACAACATGATGGAGCATGGAGCGGAGGGATTTGCATTCGATCCGATCGTGTTGACCGGCGGTGCGTCCGCCGATCCACATGGATCACCCAGTGATCAGCGAATTCTCAAGAAAGGCGATCCCCTGCTGATTGATTTCGGTGCCGCCTATGGTGGTTACAACGCCGACATCACCCGCACGGTGTTCGTTGAATCGGTGAGCGACGAACATCGCGCCATTTATGAGACGGTCCATGCCGCCAACCAGAAGGGCCGTGATGTGGCCCGTGCCGGTCAAAGCTTGCATGATCTCGATACCGAAGTATCGGGAGTTTTGCGGGCCTCGGATTTTGCCGACCTGATCGTCCACAAGACCGGCCACGGGCTTGGTCTTGACGTGCATGAAGCTCCGCAGGTGATGCAGGGCAATATGGATCTCGCCGAACCCGGAATGGTGGTGACCATTGAGCCGGGCCTTTACCGTGCCGGCGACATCGGCGTGCGCATTGAGGACGATGTGCTGATCGACGAGGATGGATCCACCTCGCTGACGGATTTCAACCGTGAACTGATGCTTGTCGGTTGATGAGTGCGCTGACCGCACCAGCCACGAACGCGGCACTCGAACAGGGCGCCAATGCCCTGTTCGACCTGCTGGCCGAGCACATTGAAGTCCAGGTGCAACCGCTCCTTTTCACAGTGTTGGCCCCTAGTCCGGGCGGTCGTCGGTTGCAACGACTCTATTCCAGCGATCAGCAGAATTTTCCACTGTCTGCGGCCGACACGGTTGAGGACAGCCGCTGGTTCCGCCGGCTTTTTGTCGACATGCAGCCGATCATCGCAAACGATCCGGAAACAATTCTATCCTGGCTGCCGGAATGGCAGTCGCTGATCGACATGGGCTTCGGCTCGCTGGTCAACATGCCGCTGGTCACGGCGGGCAAGGCAATCGGGCTGATCAATGTCATGGCTGCGCCCGGGCATTTTGGATCCAATCGTGTGGACGTCCTGAGGGCCGAGTGCCCCCTCGCCGCACTTGCCGTGATGGCAGCCCTGTCCGACATTCCGAGCATTTCATTCAGCGGCGCGGACCCGTCCGGCCGCGATCAATCAAGTGTGCCAAGGTCCTCCCACGACCCAAGCCCCTGATCATCCTGAACCAGCGGATCCGATGCGTTTGCATCCGCAGACCCGGACGTTCCTGAAGCGGTTGCAGCCTTTTCGCGCGTAATTTTCGTCCGTTCAAAAAGATCATCGATCGACCGTCGGCTCTGAGGACCGATCGATCCGTCGATCTTACCGTCATAAACACTCTGTTCAGTCAGCAGTTTCTGGATATGCCGGCGAAAAGCCTTGCTCCAGCCGGATGCATTGGTCTTGATCTGTTTCAGCGCGAAAGTGTCGCCTTCCATCAAGGCCTGAACAAAATAGCCAGCGGCACGTTCGTCGTTTTTTTCCACACCTTGCCCATTGGCGTGCAGCAGGGACATATTGTAGAGGCCGCTTTTGTTCCCGGATTCCAGTGCCCGATCATACCAGATGGCCGCCCTGGCATGATCCTGCAGCACACCATCACCGGTGTGGTAACGTACAGCCAGATCGGCCATCGCGTTGGCATATCCGGCCTCAGCAGACATCCGATACCACCGCACCGCCTCTTCGGCATTCTTCGCAACGCCTTCGCCATTCAGATACATATATCCAACTTGATGCATCATGGCGCTGTTTCCGGCGTCCGCCGCCCGGCGAAAATAGGACAATGCGAGTTTCAGATCTTTTTCACCGACCAGACCTGAATAGAATATACGTCCCATCATATCAGAGGCAGGCGCATGGCCACGATCAGCCGATTTTTGAAATAACGTTTTTGCCTTTGGCCGGTCCTTGTTCACATGCGTCCCCTGCCAGTGCAGGTTGGCAAGCGTGTGCTGCGCCGCTGCATCACCGCTGTCAACGGCGGCATCAAGCCATCGCATTGCCTTCTCGACATCCGGTGCGCCAAGCCTGTCGCCGACATATATGCCGTAGAGCCACAGCATTGCTCGCGTGTCACCGGCAGTCGCGGCGGCAAGATTGTCGGCGACAAATCCACCTGCGGTGACCGGGACAATGATGGTTCTGCCGCTGCGCATCACTTCAAACCGGGCGGCCTGCCCCGGCTTCAGGCGTTTCGTGTGCTCAAGGAATTCCAGAATGTTCGCGACGGGAACCGCATCGACCTTCACCACGACGTCGCCCTTGATCAATCCCGCGCGATCAGCCGGACTGCCCGGTACAACTTCTTCCAGCCAGGCACCCCGCGCTGTATCCAGGCCTGCTCGCCTGGCCTGTTCCGCGTTCAGGTTTAAAACTCGGGCTCCAACATATCCAACGTCGTTTTCAGGTCCCGTTGAGCCGGGCTCAGCGGTAACCGGCTGTTCTTTCTGCTTCGGTTCAGGTTCGGATTTGGAGATCTCGCCGTTACCGGACAGTTTCTTTATCCGGACCCGAGCGAGCGGCGCGAAAGCACCATCAGGAAACGACTCCAGATAGGCGCGGAATTCATCAACATCAGTGCTGTCCCTGATACTGTTCCAGAACGTGATTTCCGCGTCTGAGCCCTGTGCCAGGGCACCATACACCGGCACCTGCAACATCAGCACGATCAATGTGATTGCCACTGAACGCAGCATTTTTGTTCCAACCGCCCCAGTCATTCCGCACCATGAACGGGACATTTTAACCCATTACAGCCGTATGGCCATCGGCAATGATGCGTATATTCCGGTCAAATGTGCCTATCCGACCGGGCAATGCGGGAATGTCAGCCGTCATTTGCAGCCGCCGGAGTCGTCACCCGGGGAACTGCCTTCTGCGCCATGAAAACGCCGCCGGTCACCAGAACAAGCGCCAGGGCGTCATGCAGTTGGAATGCTTCACCAAGCAGCATTACCGCGAGGAACACCCCGAAAAACGGCACCAGCATGATGTACATGCCGGCCCGGTTGGCACCGAGTTTTTCAGTACCGCGAATGTAGAACGACTGGGACAGAATGGACGGGAATATGCCGGCATAGAGTACAACCAGAAATCCCTGCAACGTTGTCGGCCAGATCGCATCTCCCCGTACGGTCTCAAAGATCGCAGCGGGGATCGACGCAATGAATGCGCCTGTCACCAGGCAGGCGAAAAAACTCATCCAGTGCAAATCCGGTTTGTTGCGCAGGGCAACCGCATAACCGGCGTAACACAGGATCGCCGCCAGCATCAGCGCATCGCCGCGATTGAGCTGAAGATGGACAAGCGCTGTCCAGTCGCCACCGGAAATGGTTATCAGCACCCCGATCAGCGACAGACCGAATCCGACAATCTGCAGCCAGCGAATGGCAATATGAAACAGCACAAGATTTGCCACAAAGATCACCAGTGGCAGCGCCGCCTGCTCGATCGCGGCGTTGATGACGGAGGTGTATTGCAATGCCGAATAAAACAGCACATTGAAACCAGTGAATCCCGCCGCCCCCATGATCAACAGATAGGGAATGTGCTTTCTTATGATCTTCCAGTCGTCCCGAAGCGGTTTTCGCGCCACGTAACACACGATGACGATCGCGAAGACCCAGCGTGAAAACGTCAGCACCATCGGTGTCACGTGACCAAGTGCGAATTTGCCGGCGATTCCATTTCCGGCCCAAAACAGCGTTGTCAGCACCAAAAGCAGATGTGGCTGGTCGGCCAGTTTTCTGGGGAGGTTTGCCAGCATTGGATCATTGACTCATATTGTCACAATTACCTGCCGCAATACCGGCCAGCAAATCGCTAATGGCTCCAAAAACGATTGAAAATCCGCAATCCTGCTGAACCGGATTGACTTTGACCGGTCATGTAAAATGACTACATACCATTTGCGGCCATGAATGTGCTGCGTTGATTTATGGAGCACATCGCCAATGGCAGGTCACATCCTGACCCTCAATGCGGGATCGTCCTCGGTCAAGTTCGCACTATTTTCCGACGAGCCGGAGCCGCAATGCCAATGGCGCGGGCAAGTCGAAGGACTTGGCGAAAACCCGGTTCTGTCGATGGAAGCCGGCAATAACGGCGAAAACGTAGAACGCAATCTCGATCCCGAAACGATTACCGATCCCTCGGCTGCGCTAAATGAAATATTTGCGATCTTTTCGGAACGCGCTCCCGGCGACAAACTGTCGGCCATCGGACATCGCGTCGTGCATGGCGGCGTCGATCATACCGGCCCCGCAATCATCGACCAGACGGTTTATGCCGGCCTGGAAAAACTCAGCCCGTTCGCCCCGTTGCACCAGCCGCACAATCTTGCCGGCGTTCGGGCGGCACAGGCCGCCTATCCCGATGTACCGCAGGTCGCCTGTTTCGACACCGCCTTTCACCGCAGCCACCCGTGGGTCAACGACACATTCGCCTTGCCGCGCGAGCTCTACGACAAGGGCGTGCGGCGTTACGGATTTCACGGTCTGTCCTACGAATATATCTGCCGCGAACTGCACCGCACCGCACCGCATCATCACCAGGGCGGTGTCGTCATTGCCCATCTCGGCAACGGCGCATCGATGACGGCAACAAGAGGCGGCCAGAGTGTCGGGTCGACCATGGGTTTTTCGGCACTGGACGGCCTGCCGATGGGGACCCGATGCGGTCAGCTCGACCCCGGCGTCGTGCTGTACCTGATGGATCAGGAAGGCATGGACGCCGAACAAATCCTCAACATGCTGTACCGTGAGTCCGGTCTGAAAGGCTTGTCCGGTCTGTCGCATGACATGCGAACGCTGTTGGCGTCGGGCTCGAAAGAAGCCATGCAGGCAATCGACTATTATATCTTCCGAATACGCCGTGAACTGGGTGCCATGACGGCTATCCTCAACGGCCTCGATGCACTCGTCTTTTGCGGTGGCATCGGCGAGAATGCCTGGCGTATCCGGGAACGGGTTTGTGACGACCTGGACTGGCTCGGGCTTGAACTGGACGAAACGCGCAACCGGTCAAGCGAGCGCATTGTATCTTCCGACCGCAGCCGCGTGCGGGTGTTTGTCATTCCGACAGACGAGGAATGGATAATCGCCTATCATGCGGCGGCATTGCTTCGCGGGTGAGAACGAACATGAACAACCCCATTGACGGATTTGTCGTTGACCGATCGGACATCCGATTTGTCGGCGAGGATTTGCAGCGGCCGGAATGTATTCTGGCCGAGCGCGACGGTAGCCTGTGGAGCGCCGATGCCCGCGCCGGGGTCGTTCACATAAGACCTGATGGCAGCCAGCAGCTGATCGCCCAGCAGCACCAGACGCTGTTTTCCGAAGCAAGCGACGAGGCCAGCCGCTTCACCGAAGGCACTCTGCCCAACGGGCTTGCCTTCGCCCGGGACGGCCGCATCATCATTTCCAACTTCGGCACCGATTGCCTCGAAATCATGTCGCGTTCCGGCGAGACCAGCGTGCTGATCGACAATATTGACGGCAAGCCGATCGGCAAAGTCAACTTCGTATTGCGCGACAGTAAGGACCGACTGTGGCTCACGGTCTCCACATGCATCGACAACTGGATGCAGGCGGTCAGCCCCAAAATATCCGATGGATTCATCGCCCTGGTTGAGGGCGACCGGATCCGCGTCGTTGCCGACAATCTGGCATTTGCCAATGAAATACGACTCGATGCCGATGAGGAATGGCTTTACGCGGTCGAAACGACACGACGACGCATCACCCGATTCCGGGTTGAATCGAATGGTTCCCTGAGCAATCGCGAAATCTATGGTCCATCGGACCACGGCGCCTTCATCGACGGCATTGCCTTTGATGCCTTTGGCAACCTTTGGGGCACCCATGTCATGTCTGATCGGATATTTGCGATCACACCGCAGGGTGACCTGCGCATTCTTCTGAACGATGACAACCCCAAACCCAGCGCCCTGTTGATGCAGGCCTTCGAAAACGACGCTGCAACGCCGGATCATATGCTTGCCTGCGGCGGGACACTGGCACCATGGTTTGCCAGTGTCACGTTCGGCGGGCCTGATCTGAAAAACGTCTATATCGGCTCCTTGCGTGGCACCCGGATTCCCTGGTTCAGGAGCCCGGTCGCCGGGCTGCCGATGGTACACTGGAACGACTGAATGAATACGGAACCGAAAACGACATGACCCGGTTGCTGTGGCAACTCGCCGGTCTGACGGCACTCGGGCTGGGCATTCTCGGCATCGCCCTGCCCCTGCTGCCGACGACGCCTTTCATCCTGCTGGCGGTTTTCTGCTTCAGCCGCAGTTCCGAACGTCTGCACAGCTGGCTGGTCACCCACAAACGTTTTGGCCCGATGATCGACAATTGGCACCAGCATCGCGCCATTTCGCGCCGGGCCAAATATCTGTCGGCAACGGCAATGATCGCCGTCTTTGCGCTGAGCCTTTTTCTTGGGGCCAACTCCCTTATTCTGACCATCCAGGCCATCGTTCTGGGCTGCGCGGCGACCTTTGTCCTGTCGCGCCCGCTGCCGCCGGAAGAGCAATAGCCGCGCCCGCTATCACTTGCCGTCAGGTAATATTTTTCTCTCACATCGGCCTTTGTTTACCGTTTGGTAACCATGAACCCGTCAAGAATATCGCTTGTCATGCGAATTCGGGGGGGTTTTTCCATGAGTCGCGTACTAGCCGAAATGTTGAATGAGGCAGCATGTCCGCTGCCTGAAGAGCAACTGGCGCCATACAGCGCCAAGGGTGCAGTCGACACGTTGGCAATCGCCAACACGCTTCCAGAGGAGCGGCGTGCAGAGCTTGCCAGATTTTGTTACAACAAGACGCACCTGCTGGAACTATCACTGCGCATCGCCGCAACCTGCGAATATGCCGCGCTCGACAAGGTGTTTGGCCGCATCGCGCCACAGGTTTTCGAACAATCGCGCGAAGTTGATAAAACGCTGCGCGATCTCAACAAGACTGCATTTCACGAACGCAAACAGGTAATTTCGCTCGCCGGCCCGGCCCGGGTTGTTGATACCGAAGACGAAGAATGACCGGTTTTCAATCGGAATTGTCGCTGAGTCCCCTTCCAGGCTAACCAGGCCTGAAAACCGCCGTGCTGTCACGCACCACCAGCCAAGGCTCATGACGAGCCGGCTTGGTCTCCCCGCGTCGTCCTTCCATCAAATCGATCAGATGACGCGCTGCCGACGCGCCCAAAGCCCGGCGCGGCTGATGGATGGTTGTCAGTGCTGGAATATAGTGCTGGGCCACGTCAAGATCATCGAATCCGACAACCGAAACATCGTCCGGCACACTGACGCCAGCGCGATGCAATGTCGAGATGAAGGCGAACGTCATACCGTCGCCGGCACAAAACACTGCCGAGGGCGGATTGCTCAATTCGAGCCAGGATTGCGCCGCCCGATGGCCCGATTCAAGTGAATAATCGCCACCGAATATCCAGGCTTCGGACGGATCGATATGTCGCGCCTGAAGGGTACGCTTGAACCCTTCGAGCCGCTCGCGCCCGGGCAGATGATTAAGATGTCCGGAAACATGCCCGAACGTCCGGTGGCCAAGTTCATAAAGGTGCGAAACCGCCAGTTCAGCGCCCCTCAGATTGTCGACCAGAACGACCGGAACCGTCGGATCGGCGCTCCATTCTCCCGCCGTGACCATCGGCGGCAGGTTTGCATGGGCTGATCGCATTTCATTTAGCGAAATGGTCCCGTCAAGAATGACAATCCCGTCAGCGGTATTGTTACTGAAATAGGCTTGCAGTTTGGACTGCGACATTGACGGTTTCTGGGTGTCGGCGATCAGGACATTGATCTCCTTTTCGGCGCAGACCGTTTCAATGCCTTCCAGAATATTGGAGAAAAAAGGATTGCCGATATTGGGGACCAGGGCAACGATGGTGCCGGTCTGCTGCCGTCGCAGGTTGCGGGCCGACCGGTTTATCACATATCCGGTTGCGCGAATTGCGTCGGTGATACGCAATCGTGTCGGCTCTGACACCTGGTCAGGCAGGGAAATCGCCCTGCTGACGGACGCCGTCGAGACGCCGGCCACACGGGCCACATCCTGAATAGTTGGATTGGTCTTTTTGTGTTCTGTGTCCATCGCCCGCTGGCGGAGCATTACACCCCGCCATCATTGTCCAGATTTCTGCCGCAAGGCCGGCATTGTAGGTCCAGTCAGGCGTCGGCGACAAATGTCTGTTTTTGTGTGCCCAGCCCGTCAATGCCAAGTTCCACGACGTCACCGGGCTTCAGATAGGTCGGTGGTTTCATCCCAAGGCCAACACCAGGAGGCGTGCCAGTTGAAATGACGTCTCCGGGCAGCAAAGTCATGAACTGGCTGAGATAGGAGACCAGATGGGCAACACCGTAGACCATGGTGCTTGTCGACCCGTCCTGCCGCCGCTCGCCATTGACGCTCAGCCACATGCGCAGGTTCTGCGGGTCGGCCACCTCGTCGGGTGTCACCAGCCACGGACCGATCGGACCGAACGTGTCGCAGGATTTGCCCTTGGTCCACTGGCCCTGCCGCTCGGCCTGGAATGAGCGCTCCGATACGTCATTGCAGACGCAGTACCCCGCGACATGATCCAGCGCCTCGGCTTCGGAAACATATTTCGCCGGCTTGCCGATAACCACGCCGAGTTCGACTTCCCAATCGGTCTTTTCCGAGCCGCGGGGGATCAGGATATCGTCATTCGGGCCGCAGATCGCCGAGGTCGCTTTCATGAAAATGATCGGTTCGCTGGGAACCGCCATGCCGGATTCGGCGGCATGGTCGGAAAAGTTCAGGCCGATGCAGATCAGCTTGCCGGTGCCGGCAACACATGGGCCGAAACGAACCTCGCCGGAGACCTTCGGCAGCGCGCCGATATCGGTCGCAGAGAGGCTGGAAAGATCGGTCAGCACGTCACCGCCAAGCTCACCGACGACGCCGGACAGATCGCGAACGGCACCGTCATTGTCGATTATGCCGGGTTTTTCCGCACCGGCGGCTCCAAAGCGCACAAGTTTCATCGTCGCATCTCCTGTTGATCGATCATGTCCGAAAATTGCCGGGCTGATCTGCCCGAATGGCTAGTGTCAGGAAGCGCTGCTTCCCATCACGCTCAAGATGGCCGCGGCAAGCTGGTCCAGATCGTTCTCCGGCAGACCCGCCACATTGATCCGGCTGTCGCCAACCATGTAGACGCCATGTTCGGCGCGCAGCTGTTCGACCTGTTCCGGCGTTGCACCCAACCGTGAGAACATACCGCGATGGTGTTTCAGGAAATCGAACCGGTCAGAATTCGATTGCCGCCGCAGAGCTTCCGCAAATCCCTCGCGCAGGCTCAGCATGCGCAGCCGCATCGTTTCCAGTTCGTCTTTCCATTCGGTTGTCAGTTCCTGGCTCTGCAGAACCAGTTTGACCAGTGCAGCGCCGTGATCTGGCGGCATGGAATACATGCCGCGGGCAACACCCAGAAGCTGGCCGATGGCGATGTGGGCTTCATCCGGAGACCGCCCGAGCACAAAGGCCGAACCGGTCCGTTCCCGGTAGACCGCAAAGTTTTTCGAACAGCTGGCCGCGACGGCCATTTCCGGCACCTTGGCCGCCATGCGGCGCATCCCGGCGGCGTCCTGTTCGAGCCCGTCGCCAAACCCCTGATAAGCAAGGTCGACAAACGGAAACAGCTCTTTTTCCAATACCAGTTCGGTCACCTGATCCCATTGCGCGGCGGTCAGATTGGCCCCGGTCGGATTGTGGCAGCAGCCATGCAGCAACACGATGTCACCGGCTTTCGCCGCACCAAGCACGGCAATCATTTCGTCAAATCGAACCGTGCCGGAGGCCGCATCGAAATAGGGGTATTGTTTGAGATTGAGTCCGGCCGCGCCAAGCAGCGGCACGTGGTTCGGCCAGGTCGGATCGGACACCCAGGTCGTGGCGTCCGCGCGGGCCCGTCGCAGCAACTCGGCCAGAATCCGCAATGCGCCGGAACCTCCAGGCGCCTGCGCTGCTCGAATGCGGTCTTTCGGCACATCGTCGCCAAACACCAGGTCGATCATCGCCGCATTGAACCCGGCGTCGCCCGCCGGTCCGACATAGGTCTTGGTCGTTTGCGATTTGTGCAGCTGTGCCTCGGCCTTGCGGATGGCGCCCATGACAGGCGTGTTGCCAGATCCGTCCTTGTAGACACCGACACCGAGATCGACCTTGTCGGTTCTGGGGTCTTCGCGAAACGTCGCCATCAAGGCGAGAATGGCATCAGGCTTTGCAGCGCTAAGGGACTCAAACAACCTGCGGGTTCCGTTGTTCACATAGGGAAATTACGGGAGTGTCTTAGCGTGTCTTTTCCGGCTTCGCTATCCTCTTTGTCTTTTTGTTGAGTTTGGGTGACGCGCCTGGAATCGGCGTGCGACCTCCACCTGCAAGCAGACGCTCCACATTCCGGCGAACCTTGTGTACGGCCTGTTCCTTGACCGGTCCAAAACCTCGAATATCCAGCGGTGCCGCAGCGATCTCCGCCAAGTCGGCAAGGTCACCTTCACCCATCCGGGCCAACAACTGCTCAACCACCTCCTCGTACCAGCCGATCAGTTGCCGCTCCATCCGGCGCTCATCAGTGTATCCGAACGGATCGAACACCGTGCCCCGCAATCGTTTGGCCGGGGCTAGAAGGCGGAACGCCTGTTTCATCCAGGGGCCGAACTGGCGTTTGCGCGGCCAGCCGCGTGCGTCGGTGTCGGTATTCAGCATTGGTGGCGCAAGGTGGTAGTTGATCTTGAAATCACCTTCGAACTCAGCGTTCAACTGACTCTGGAACGCCGGATCGGAATGCAGCCGTGCGACCTCGTATTCATCCTTGTAGGACATCAGTTTGAACAGTGATTTGGCGACCGCGCTGGTCAACGCCACCGATCCTTTGCCGCCCTCAGCCGCCCGAACGCGATCAACCGTCCGCCGATACCGTTCAGCCCATGCAGCATCCTGATATTCACTCAGGAATGTCTGCCGCCGTTCAATCAGCTCATCTAGTGTTTCGGAAAGATCCGGCTTCGGATCGACGTGGGCCTCGACAAATGCAGGGTCGTCGGCCGCAAGCCGGCCCCAGGCGATGGCCTGATGGTTTTTGTTCACAGCCACACCATTCAGTTCGACGGCACGCGACAATGCCTCGAACGACACCGGCACCAGCCCGCGCTGCCAGGCAAAGCCGAGCAACATCATGTTTGCGAACACGCTGTCTCCGAGCAGTTTTTCAGCCGCGCGGTTGGCATCAAACACATCCATCTCACCTTCGGCGATGGTCTGCCGGATCGCATCGAGGCGCATTGTGACAGCAAGATCGGCATCACGATTGCGGACCACATCGCCGGTCGGCATTTCCGCCGAATTGACGATGGCCCGGGTGCCGGGCCGATAGTGCCGCGATGCCTTCGGTGAGGAACTGACAACCAGATCACAGCCGATCAGCGCATCGGCCGCTCCGTCATCGATCCGCACCTGATTGATCTCGCCCGGATCGCGGGCAATGCGCAGATAGCTGAGCACCGGACCGAATTTCTGCGCAAAGCCGGTGAAATCCAGCACGCTGGCCCCTTTGCCCTCCAGATGCGCCGCCATGGTGACCAGTTGGCCGACGGTGATGACGCCGGTACCGCCCACTCCGGTGACCAGCAGATCAAAGGGATGGTCGAGCGCCGAATGGTTCGGTTCCGCCAACTTTGCGGCATGCTCCAGAACGTCGACACCGGCACCGGATTTCTTTCGGCGTCTGGCGCCCTCCACTGTGACGAAGCTCGGACAGAAGCCGTTGAGACAGGAAAAGTCCTTGTTGCAGGTAGAAAGGTTGATCTGCCGTTTGCGTCCGAACAGTGTCTCCTTCGGTTCGACGCTGAGGCAATTGGATTCGACCGAGCAGTCGCCGCAGCCCTCGCACACCAGATCGTTGATATAGGCGAAACGCGGCGGGTCGGGCATTTCGCCGCGTTTACGCCGCCGCCGTTTTTCCGTGGCGCAGGCCTGCTCATAAATCAGCACCGATACGCCCGGAACCTCGCGCAGATCCCTCTGCACCGGATCAAGATCGCCGCGATGATGGATCGTCACGCCTGAGGGGAAGTCGGCGGCGCTGAATTTTTCCGGGTGGTCTGATACCAGCGCAATGCGCTCGATGCCCTCGGCCCGCACCGAATGCGCGATTGACTGCACGCTGACTGGCCCGTCCACCGGCTGCCCGCCGGTCATCGCCACGGCGTCATTGTAAAGGATCTTGTAGGTGATGTTGGTCTTCGCCGCGATCGCCTGGCGGATCGCCATCGAGCCGGAATGATAATAGGTGCCCTCACCGAGATTCTGGAAGACATGGCCGTTGCCGGTGAATTTTGAAGAGGCCGCCCAGTTCACCCCCTCGCCGCCCATCTGGATCAGCGAACTGGTATCGCGGTCCATCCAACTGGCCATGAAATGGCAGCCGATACCGGCAAGCGCTTTGGACCCCTCCGGCACCTTGGTCGAGCTATTGTGCGGACAGCCCGAACAGAAATACGGCGTGCGCGTTGCACCGGCAATACTGATCAGCGGCTCATGTGGCGGCACAAGCGCAGCGGCACGTTGTTCAAGATCGAGGCCAGGGAACATCGCATCCAGCCGCCGGGCGACGATCGGCGCCAGCGCTCGCGGCGACAATTCGCCGATCCAGGGCACCAGCCGTTCGCCGCTCTCATCGCGCTTGCCCACCATGCGCTCCGGCTTGTCACCGGGATAGTCGTAGAAATACTCCTTCAGCTGGCTTTCAACGATGCCGCGTTTTTCCTCCACGACCAGGATTTCCCGCTTGCCACGGACAAAATCCAGCGCGTCGCGCCGGGCCAGCGGCCAGACCATGCCTACCTTGTAAATATCAAGACCGAGTTTGCGGCAGGCACCTTCATCAAGACCAAGCAGGCGCAGCGCTTCCATCAGGTCGAGATGCGCCTTGCCGGTGGTGACGATGCCATAGCCGGCATCGGCCAGATTATAGATCCTGCGGTCGATCGGGTTGGCTTCGGCAAAGGCGAACACCGCCTGTTTCTTGGCCTCCATCCGCTCCTCGATCTGCGGGCCCGGTAGATCCGGCCAGCGGTAGTGCAACCCGCCGGGCGGCAGTTCGAATTGTGGGATTACAAAGGAACGCGGCGCCGGCAGGACCACCGATGAAGCCGATTCCACAGTTTCGGAAACCGCTTTGAATCCGGTCCACATGCCGGAAAAACGCGACAACGCGTAACCATATTCACCGAAGGAAAGATATTCAGCGACGGAAGCCGGTGCCAGCGTCGGCATGAACCAGGCCATGAACGCGACGTCCGACTGATGCGGCATGGAGGACGACACGCAGCCGTGATCGTCACCGGCCACAACCAGCACACCGCCATGTGGCGAAGACCCATAGGCATTGCCATGTTTGAGCGCGTCACCGGCCCGGTCGACACCCGGACCCTTGCCGTACCAAAGACCGAAAACGCCGTCCACCATCCGGTCGGGATTGGTCTCGACCTGCTGACTGCCCAGCACCGCCGTTGCCGCCAGATCCTCATTGACCGCCGGCAGGAACTCGATGCGGTTCTGCGAAACCAGGTCAGCTGCCCGCCACATCTCCAGGTCGACACCTCCAAGCGGCGACCCACGATAACCGGAGACGAAACCAGCCGTGTTCATCCCGCCCGCCTGGTCGCGCCGAGCCTGGTCGAGCACGATCCGAACCAGCGCCTGGGTGCCGGTGAGAAACACCCGGCCTTCCGTTCTGAGATAGCGGTCCTGCAATGCGTAAGCAGCATCGAACGAAGCGGCCGACATGATATCCTCCGGAAAGTGTCTGATCCGAAAAAGTTTACCCGATTCTGCTGAAATATTCTGCCGGATTACCCGACATAAGGAGACAATTTGGAAAATTTTACCATTTTATGATAGATAATCGAAAAAAACTATCGAATTGGGATGGCTTCATGGAAATGCTTCGCGTACAGGACCGCACTCTGTTGAACCTGCTGCAGGGAGATTGCCGCCTGTCCAATCAGGAACTGGCCGAGCGCGCCGGCATGTCGCCATCGGCCTGCTGGCGCCGCATCCGCCAGTTCGAGGCCGACGGGATCATCGACCGTTACACCGCGATCCTCAATGCCGAAGCGGCGGGACTGAACTTCTCTGCGATCCTCCACATCACCCTCACCCGGCACAATGCCGAGGCGGTCGCAACCTTCATTTCTTCGGTGACGGCACGGCCCGAAGTGCTCGAATGCCTCGCCACCGCCGGCGAGGCCGATTATCACCTGCGCGTCGTTTGCACCGACAAGGATGCCTACAATCTGTTCCTGGAAGATTTCCTGTTCCGGCTGCCGGGTGTCGCCCATGTCAGGACCAATCTGGTCCTGAAAGAGATCAAGCTGGAGACCCGTCTGCCTGTGTGACTGGAGATTGTGTCACGGACCCGCGGCAAAACCGTGTTGGCGAGTTGACCGGGACGCCAATTCGGGCTTATCCATCGGCTTGAAAATATCGACAAACCATTTGGGCGATCCCATGCCTTGCCAATGGCAATGCGGTTGCCGCGTCATAAGACCACCGATTTTCCAGCCAAAGCAGAAAGCGAGTTCTTTCCGTGAGCCCCAACACAAGAGGCGCGATTCTCGGCCTGCTCGGGTTTGGAATTTTCTCGATCCATGACGTGATCGTCAAATATCTTGGAGCGACCTACAGCCCGTTCCAACTCCTGTTTTTCAGCGTCATGTTCGCGTTCCCGATGATCTCGTTCATGCTGGTACGCGATTCACTGGCCGATACGATGCGCCCCCACCACCCCTGGTGGACCGCGCTCAGGACCGTCTCGTTGCTGATTTCCGGCGGATGCGGCTTTTACGCCTTTTCGGTTCTGCCGCTGACGCAGACCTATTCGATAATGTTTGCCGTCCCATTGGTGATCACCTTGCTGGCCATTCCCATGTTGGGTGAAAAGGTTGGTCTGCATAGGGGCGGCGCGGTCCTGATCGGCCTCGTTGGTGTCCTGATCGTCGTGCGTCCCGGCGCTTCGGAATTCACATCGGGGCATGCAGCCGCTTTTGTTGCCGTGTTCTTCTCCTCACTGGCATCCGTCATTGTGCGGCGTGTCGGCAAAGAAGAACGAAATCTGGTCCTGCTGATGTTCCCGATGCTCGCCAGCTTTGTCGTCATGGGCGCGCTGATGCCGCTCGACTACAAACCCATGCCGCTGAACGATCTGGTCGCGATTGCCGCCTTGTCGGTATTGGGCTTTGTCGCACTCAACTTCATGATCACTGCCTATCAGACCGGTGAGGCGGCTGTCGTGGCGCCGATGCAGTATTCCCAAATGTTGTGGGCGACGCTCTATGGTTTTCTCATCTTCAGCGAGACGCCGGAGCGGCACACTCTGCTCGGTGCTGCCGTTATCATCGCCAGCGGCCTCTACATCGTATTTCGTGAAAGCAGAAAAAACGTATCGGACAATACACCGGTGCTGCGAGCACGAAGCAGGGTCACTACCGGAACCCTTCCGAACCGGCGAAGCGATGCGGAAAATCGCGATGCTTCCGACCAGGGTCCATCCGGTTGAATCGCCTTGCGCACGGGAGGCCAGCAACTGGTTCAATCTGCGCACTCTCAGCGGCACAGATTTCCGCGATCAAATTAATACATTGGATTCAACAACTAAGATGATCCTGACCACACGAATTATTACCTACTAAAAAATTAGTTGACAAATCCGTTTTGATATCGCGTCCTTAAGTACGTCAGCGTCAGTTGATGAAATTCAAGTCCCCAGGAGGAGAAACATGCGCAAAATATTGCTTTGCACTGTGGCGGCGACGGCGATGCTCGCTCACGCCACGTCGGCATTCGCCGATGCGGCGGCAGCCAAGAAATGGATTGACCAGGAATTCCAACCATCGGTTCTGTCGAAAGCCGACCAGATGTCCGAAATGGACTGGTTCATCAAGGCCGCGGAACCATTCAACGGAATGGAAATCAACGTCCTGTCAGAAGGCATTCCGACCCATTCCTATGAATCGGAAGTCCTGACCAAGGCGTTCCAGGAAATCACCGGCATCAAGGTCAATCACCAGATTCTCGGTGAGGGTGAAGTGGTTCAAGCCGTTCAGACTCAGATGCAGACAAAGCGCAATCTCTACGATGCCTATGTCAATGATTCCGATCTGATCGGAACGCATTCACGCCTGCAGCTTGCCTACAACCTGACCGACTGGATGGCCGGTGAAGGCAAGGACGTGACCAATCCCGGCCTCGACCTGGCCGACATCATGGGAACCCAGTTCACCACCGGACCGGATGGTGACCTTTATCAGTTGCCCGACCAGCAGTTCGCCAATCTTTACTGGTTCCGCAAGGACTGGTTCGACAATGCCGACCTGCAAGCCAAGTTCAAGACAAAATATGGCTACGATCTTGGTGTGCCGGTCAATTGGTCCGCCTATGAGGACATCGCCGAATTCTTCTCAAAGGATGTGAAGGAAGTCGACGGTGTAACCATTTATGGCCACATGGATTACGGCAAGCGCGCTCCCGATCTCGGCTGGCGCATGACAGATGCCTGGTTGTCGATGGCCGGTGCCGGTTCAAAGGGTGAACCGAACGGCGTGCCGATCGACGAATGGGGCATCCGTATGGAAGCCGGCAGTTGCAACCCTGTCGGTGCGTCTGTTACCCGTGGTGGCGCAGCCAATGGCCCAGCCGCTGTCTACGCCATCCGCAAATGGGATGAATGGCTGCGCAGCTATGCACCTCCGGGAGCTGCAAGCTTCGACTTCTACCAGTCGCTGCCGGCGCTCAGCCAGGGCAATGTCGCCCAGCAGATCTTCTGGTACACCGCCTTCACCGCCGACATGGTCAAACCCAAGTCCGAAGGCAACAACACTGTCGATGATGACGGAAATCCGCTCTGGCGGATGGCGCCGTCACCGCACGGCCCTTATTGGGAAGAAGGCCAGAAGGTCGGTTATCAGGATGTGGGATCATGGACGATCCTGAAATCCACACCGGTCGACCGCGCCAAGGCAGCATGGCTCTATGCACAGTTCGTGGTGTCCAAGACCGTCGATGTGAAGAAGTCGCATGTCGGCCTGACCTTCATCCGCGACAGCTCGGTCAATCACGAGTCCTTCTCCGAGCGCGCCTCCAAGCTGGGCGGCCTGGTCGAGTTCTACCGCTCGCCCGACCGTGTCGCATGGTCGCCGACCGGCGTGAACGTGCCCGACTATCCGAAACTGGCACAGATCTGGTGGCAGCAGATCGGAGACGTCAACTCCGGCGCCTTTACCCCACAGCAGGCGATGGATCGCCTCGCCGAGGAAATGGACATCACCATGGCGCGCATGCAGCGGGCCGATGAGGGTGCCAATGTCTATGGCGGCTGTGGACCGCGCCTGAACGAGCCGAAGGATGCTTCCGAATGGCTCGGCAAGGGCGGCGCCAAAGCCAAGCTCGACAACGAGAAACCGGCTGGCAAAACCGTCAACTACGACGAGCTGGTGGCTCGCTGGGCGAAAAACTAAGCTTGCCTCCCAAGCTTGGTGACCGGCCGGGGCGCTTTGCCGCCCCGGCCACTCAAGGTCATAGCCTCATAAACAGGATCGAAATGGTATGAATCAATTTGTTCGGATACGAGGCGCGAGTTCGCAGGAAACCTTTCGGTTTTCAAGAGCTTGCAACGCTGTAGCCGGGCAAATTGATCATATCCGCAGGACGATGAAATTGCTGCAATCTGCTGCGTCAAAGCGCTTGAATGGGCGGCAAGCCCATTCTGCGCGCTTTTCCTCGCATATTTTTGCAGTTTCAACGCCATTTCGACCCTGTTTATGAGGCTATGACCTGGCGGCAATCCCGGGACCGGTGGGACCGGCACGATCCCCGGCATGATCCAGTGAGTAGACATGACACTTGAAGTTCAGGGTATCAGCAAACAGGTGGCTGGTATCACACACATCAAGCCGACAACGCTGTCGCTGCTGCCCGGACACTTCAACGTCCTTCTGGGAGAGACCGGCGCCGGCAAGACGTCGCTGATCAAGATGATGGCCGGGCTTGACCCGATCGCCTCGGGAAAAATCATCATCAACGGCCAGGACGTGACAAAGCTGTCGCCACAAAAGCGCAATGTCAGCCTGGTGCACCAGTTCTTCGTCAACTACCCCCACATGACCGTCTACGACAATATTGCCTCCCCCTTGAAGGTTGCAGGCATGGCAAAGTCGGAAATTGCAGGACGCGTCGAGGAAGCGGCAAATATCCTGCAACTGACCCCGATGCTGAAACGCCGGCCGCATGAACTGTCCGGCGGCCAGCAGCAGCGCACGGCGCTGGCGCGCGCCATTGCCAAGGAAAGCAGCGCGGTGTTTCTCGACGAACCGCTGGCCAATCTCGATTACAAATTGCGCGAGGAACTGCGCGACCAGCTGCCGGAGCTGTTTGCCGGCCGCGGCGCCGTCGTCGTATATGCCACTTCCGAGCCGGAAGAAGCGCTGCTGCTCGGCGGCCAGACCGGCCTGATGGAAGACGGCCGGGTGACCCAGTTTGGCCCGACCGCTGAAATCTACCGCAACCCGGCAAACCTGGTTTCAGCACAGGTCTTTTCCGACCCGCCGATCAATACCGCCCGGATCACCAAGACCGGAAACAAGGCAAAACTTGGCGGCCACGCGGAGTGGAAGCTGACCGGCGATCCTTCGAAACTTGCTGATGGCGATTACACCGTGGCCATCCGGCCGATCCATGTGTTTCCGGCCGGCAAACCCTCGGCCAAAAGAGTCGCCATCTCCGGCACAGTTCAGGTGACCGAACTCAGCGGTTCCGATTCCAGCGCGCATTTCCGTTTCGGCGGTGAATCCTGGGTATCGCTCGCATCGGGTGTGCACACTTTTCAGATCGGCGAGGAGCATGTGTTCTATCTCGATCCGTCTCATTGTTTCTATTTCACCGCCGACGGTGCCCTCGCGGCCAAGGGAGGACGCTAAGCCATGGCCGGGATCACCCTGTCGCATCTGCGCCATTCCTACATGCCGGATCCCAAGTCCCGCGACGATTATGCCCTGCAGGAAATCAATCTGGACTGGGACGATGGCGGCGCCTATGCCCTACTGGGGCCTTCCGGCTGCGGCAAGACGACATTGCTGAACATCATATCAGGACTGGTGACCCCGTCGGAAGGATCGGTTCTGTTTGACGACCGCGACGTGACACGGCTGACGCCGGAACAGCGCAACATCGCACAGGTGTTCCAGTTCCCGGTGATCTACGACACCATGACGGTCTACGACAATCTGGCCTTCCCCTTGCGCAACCGCAATATCGCCGAGCCCGATGTCGACCGCCGGGTCCGGGAAATCGCCGAGATGCTGGAAGTCACCGACATGCTGAAGCTGCGCGCCTCCGGTCTGGCGCCTGACAACAAGCAGAAGATTTCGATGGGACGCGGCCTGGTGCGCGAAGACGTCAATGTCGTCATGTTCGACGAACCGCTGACCGTGATCGACCCACATCTGAAATGGAAACTGCGCTCCAAGCTGAAGGAGTTGCACCAGCGGGTGCGCGCCACCATGATCTATGTGACCCACGACCAGACCGAGGCGCTGACTTTCGCCGACCAGGTCGTGGTCATGCAACTCGGCGAGATCGTCCAGATCGGCACGCCGGTGGAACTGTTCGAGCGGCCGAAACACACATTTGTCGGCCACTTCATCGGCTCTCCAGGCATGAACGTCATTCCCTGCTCCATCAAGGGCGACAAGGCTCATGTCGGTGAGCTGGAAGTGCCTTTTGAGGGGCCGGTCTCCGGGAAATTGACAGGCAAAACGGAAATCGGCGTGCGGCCGGAATTCGTTTCACTGGTAAAAAAAGGCCTGCCGGCGACGGTACGCAAGGTCTCAGATATCGGCCGGCATATAGTCGTTGAGAACATGGTCGGCGATGTGCGGGTGACCGCGATCGTCGAAGACAACCCGCCTGAAGTCGGCGAAGCCGTGCAGCTGTCTTTCGACAAAATGCAAACCCGCCTTTATTGCGACAGCTGGCTCGCCTCCCAGCCCGCCTCCACGGCCGGACGAAAGGCTGCCTCATGAAAACCGAAAATCAGAAAGCCTGGTTCTTTGTGCTGCCGGTCCTGCTGCTGGTCGCCTTCAACGCGCTGATCCCGATGATGACGGTTGTCAATTATTCGGTGCAGGAGACCTTTGGCGACAATGTATTTTTCTGGCAGGGGCTGGACTGGTTCCAGCAACTGATGCGGTCCGACCGGTTCCACGCGGCGCTGGGGCGCCAGTTCATGTTCACCGGTATCATTCTCGCCATCGAGATCCCGCTCGGCGTCATCATCGCGCTGTCGATGCCGAAGCGCGGCTTCTGGGTGCCGGTCTGTCTGGTGACGATGGCGCTGCCGATGCTCATTCCGTGGAATGTCGTTGGTGCGATGTGGAACATATTCACCCTGCCCGATATTGGCCTGCTTGGCTATTTCATGAACAAGGTGCTGCACATCAACTACAACATGACACAGGATCCGTTCGCGGCCTGGGTCACCATTATCACCATGGATGTCTGGCATTGGACATCGCTGGTCGTGCTGCTCTCCTATGCCGGGCTGGTCTCGATCCCCGAGGCCTATTACCAGGCGGCGAAAATCGACGGCGCCTCGGCCTGGTCGGTGTTCCGCCACATCCAACTGCCGAAGATGAAGCAGGTGCTGACCATCGCAGTGTTGCTGCGGTTCATGGACAGCTTCAACATCTATACCGAACCTTTCGTGCTGACCGGAGGTGGGCCCGGCAACTCCACCACACTGCTTTCGATCGACCTTGTGAAGATAGCCCTCGGGCAATTCGACCTCGGCCCGGCGGCGGCGATGTCGCTGATCTATTTCGCGATAACCCTTCTGGTGTCATGGCTGTTCTACACACTGATGACCCGAAACGACGCCAATTAGGAGCAGGGACATGACGAAGCGCCATATCATTCCCATCATCTACATTCTGTTCCTGCTGTTGCCGATCTACTGGCTGGTGGCGATGAGCTTCAAGACCACCGGTGAGATTCTCTCCGGCTTCTCGTTGTTTCCGCAGACCTGGACGCTCGACAACTACAAGGTGATTTTCACCGATCCGACCTGGTATGGCGGCTACATCAATTCGATCCTCTATGTCTCGCTCAACAGCATCATATCGGTCGCCGTCGCCCTGCCCGCGGCTTACGCGTTTTCGCGTTACCGCTTCCTCGGCGACAAACAATTGTTCTTCTGGCTGCTGACCAACCGCATGGCGCCGGCGGCGGTGTTCGCGCTGCCGTTCTTCCAGCTCTATTCCGCCGTCGGACTGTTCGACACTCATCTGGCCGTGGCGCTGGCCCACTGCCTGTTCAACATTCCGCTGGCGGTCTGGATCCTCGAGGGCTTCATGTCCGGGGTGCCGAAGGAACTCGACGAGACCGCCTACGTCGACGGCCATTCATTCCCGGGATTTTTCCTGAAGATTTTCGTGCCGACCATCGCCGCCGGAATCGGCGTCGCCATGTTCTTCTGCTTCATGTTCTCGTGGGTCGAA
>JAJFHT010000005.1 GCA_021775495.1 Hyphomicrobiales bacterium
AGGCAAAAATGAAAGAAAAGCAGGACGTCCGGCGCAAACACATGCAATCATTCGTCGATCGCTTTCGGGCGAAAGCCTCGAAGGCCCGGCAAGCGCAGAGCCGGCTCAAGGCTTTGCAGAAAATGGGTGAGATCGCGATGGCATTCGATGAACGCGTCGTGCCGTTCAGCTTTCCCGACCCGCAGCGTGAGGCTGCTTCCCCAATCATCAACTTGGAAGAGGTCTCAGTCGGTTATGAACCAGGGCAACCGATTCTGAGCGGCCTGGGTTTGAGAATTGATGCCGACGATCGAATTGCCCTGCTGGGTGCAAACGGAAATGGCAAGTCCACTTTCGCAAAACTTCTGTCAGGCCGCTTGAAGCAGGAAACCGGAACGGTGACCCGCGCGGACAAGCTCAAGGTTGCCATGTTCGCCCAACACCAGCTCGACGACCTGATGCCCGAAGCAACGCCAGTCGAACATTTGCGCAAGTTGATGCCCGACACACCTGAAGCCAAGGTCCGCGGGCGGGTTGCGCAAATGGGTTTGAGTACTGAAAAAATGAACACCAGGGCCAAGCAGCTTTCGGGCGGAGAACGCGCGCGGTTGCTTCTGGGACTGGCGACTTTCGACGCGCCGCATCTGCTGATTCTCGACGAACCGACAAACCATCTGGATATCGACAGCAGGCAGGCGCTGGTCGACGCGCTCAACATGTTTCGCGGAGCTGTGGTTCTCATCTCGCATGATCGGCATCTCATCGAAGCAAGCGCGGATCGTCTGTGGCTTGTGCACGCAGGCGATGTCACGCCATATGACGGAGATCTTGAGGATTACCGGCGGCTGGTTCTCAAAGGGCCTGTAAAGGCCGGCGGCACAACCGTTCGCGAGGCACAACCGGCGGCCGACGGAATGAGCGCCCGCGAGAGGCGAAAAGAAGCCGCGGCAAGGCGTTCCGAGCTGGCTCCGATGAAAAAGAAGATCAGCCATATTGAAAAACGGATTGCCGATGCGCGCAAGGATATTTCCGGAATCGAGGAGAAACTGACCAGGCCGGACATCCTTGGCGACAGCGAAAAAACGATCGAGCTTGCCAAAAAACGCGGCGATGTCGAAAAAGCGATAACGGCGATGGAAGAAGAATGGCTTGCCCTGTCCGCGAATTATGAGGAGGCAATGGGGGCATGACAATCCGGGTGGACAAAGATGGCGAGATCACGCTGGTCACGATCGACAGGCCGGAAGCCCGAAACGCGGTGAATCCAACCATGGCAGCTGCATTGTTCGATGCTTTCATGGCCTTCGAAAACGAACCTGAGCAAAAGGTGGCCGTACTGACCGGTAGCAACGGCGCATTTTGCGCCGGATTCGATCTCAAACATGCCGCAGCCGGCATCGATGAAAGCTGGATCGCAGAACATGAACTTGAAGACAGCTGGAAAGACGCTACCGCGGACCCCCGCAAGGCGCCCATGGGCCCGACAAGACTGTCGCTTTCAAAACCGGTGATTGCCGCGATCGGCGGACCGGCCGTCGCCGGCGGATTGGAACTGGCGCTCTGGTGCGATCTGCGGGTGATGGAGGAACAGGCCTATGTGGGCGTCTATTGCCGCCGATGGGGCGTTCCGCTTATTGACGGCGGCACGGTGCGGTTGCCACGCATTGTCGGTCATGGGTGCGCCATGGACATGATCCTGACCGGCCGAAAGGTCGAGGCCGCGGAATGTCGGGATATCGGTCTGGCCAACCGCATCTGCGCCAGCGGACAGGCATTGAAAAGCGCCATTGATCTGGCCAGGGATATTGCCCGGTTTCCGCAAGCCTGCATGCAAGCCGACAGACGTTCAGCGCTGGCACAATGGAGCCTCGATCCCGAAGATGCACTTCGCACGGAATGGCGTAGCGCTGACATCATTCGGACGGAAGGAGCCAGCGGGGCCTCACGCTTTGCTGCCGGCAAGGGCCGGTCTGGCGACTTCGATGAAATATAGCGGAGTGGCGCTTTTCAGCCTGCTCCCCTGCCCCAGCGCTGATCGGACTTGTCCCGGCCGGATTTTGCGACACGCCGCCTTCTTCTGAAAACCGCCAGCACAAAACCAGTAAAACCGATGGTTGTCAGAGCAAAACCGATCGGCTGAATGCGTTTGTCAATCTTCGAAGCATTCGCCTGCAAAATCAGATCGACTGACCTGATTTCCACTCCATCCGCATCTCCGGCGCCAATGATGAACCTGTGGCTGCCCCCGGTTATCGGGTCAATCAACCCTGCCGCCTCACGGTATCGCAACGCCGGCTTTTGCGGTGACTCGGCAATCGGTTCAGAGCTCGTAAACGTCAATGTTTCCGCAAGCGCCGTTCGGTTCGCGGTGGAAGCCGTCAAGGTCAGCACTGTTTTGTTTTTCGACGGTGCGATTGAGGTGGCTACGCCCAGTTCCACAATGACGCGCACCGGAGCATCGGCCGGGTTAAGCGGCACGTCCACTGCCTGAAAGCCGGTATCGGGACGAAACACCGGCCAGATTCCAATCGGATCATCCGTCAGGTTTCCGGCAAGGCGCGGATAGACGATACCGGCAATACCGGCCAGCAGGATCAGAAAAAACAAAAACCGCATATTGATCGGCTCCAAACATCAGTTCGTGACCTTGGCACGAAGGCGGCACCATTTCCAAAAACACCGGTGGATTGAGCTCCCATTGTCAGAACGACCGGATGGCGCTCAGGCTTTGCGCTCCCAACGCCGTTCCGGTGTCTGCTGCCAATAGGTCACGTCATGTCCGGCACCCTTTGTTGCGCGCCAATGGTCTCGGGCGCCGGAAAGTTGCATTTCATCATGTCCGTCAAACATGAACACGGCCCTCTTGTAACCGGTCAGATCCGGCGGTGCGGCGCCATCCACCAGAAAGCGTATGTCGGCGCGATTTGGATTTTCATCGCCACTTGTCAGAAAAACCGGCTGATCCTCCTGGAAACCGTCCTTGCCGGATCCGTGCGCCAGGAACGTATCGTCCCTGTACGTCCACAAATGTGCATCGAGCGCATCACGGCGTTCAGGCGTTCCCGTCTGCACAACGGCCTGCCAGCCACGCTCGAGGCTTTTCTCGAGAAGTGCCGGCAGGGAATCCTCAAGCGTCGATTCGGTCAGATGATAGAAAAGGATTTCGGTCATTGCGGCGTCGATCAAGCCTCGTAGTGATCTCGAACAAGCCTGTCGAGCAACCTGACACCATAGCCCGACGCCCATGACCGGTTGATCTCATTCGACGGAGACCCCATTGCGGTACCGGCGATATCCAGATGGGCCCAGGGGGTCTCACCAACATAGCGCTTCAGGAATTGTGCCGCGGTGATAGAGCCGCCCCAGCGACCGCCGATGTTTTTCATATCGGCGTTTTTTGAATCGATCATCTTGTCGTATTCGGATCCGAGCGGCATCCGCCAGACTTTTTCTGCCGTCACGGTTCCGCTGTCGAATATCTGGCCGGCAAGAGTGTCGTCATTGCAAAACAATCCGGCGTGATGCTTTCCGAGTGCCACCATGATCGCGCCGGTCAGGGTTGCAAGATTGATCATGAATCGCGGATTGAAACGCTTGCCGCAATAGGTCAATGCGTCGGCCAGCACGAGACGGCCCTCCGCATCGGTGTTCAGCACCTCAATTGTCTGACCGGACATGGACGTTACAATATCGCCGGGCCGCTGGGCATCGCCGTCAGGCATGTTTTCAGCCAGGCCGATAATACCGACGACATTGGACTTTGCCTTGCGCGCTGCCAGCGCGTGCATCAGACCGAGAACTGCGGCTGCGCCGCCCATGTCGCCCTTCATGTCCTCCATGCCGCCAGCCGGTTTCATGGAAATGCCGCCGGTGTCGAATACGACACCTTTGCCGATGAAGGCCAGAGGCTTGTCTTTGGTCTTGCCACCGTTCCATTGCATGACCGCCATTCGTGGTGGGCGGGACGAGCCGCGACCAACACCCAGTAGCGCGCCCATTTTGAGCTTCGTCATATCCTTCTCGGTGAGAATCTCCACCTTGACCCCAAGCGTCTCGAGCTGTTTGGCCCTGGCTGCAAATTCCAATGGCCCGAGTATATTGGCCGGTTCATTGACAAGGTCGCGGGCCAGGCAGACACCGTCGGCAATGCTGCGGGCATCTGCAAAGGCTCTTCTTGCAGCAGCCGGATTGGCACATTGCAGCACGATCCGCATGTCGCCGGGTTTTTTGGCCTTGCTCTTTTCCGGTTTCGTCTTTCCGGAGGCTTTTTCCGTCTTATAGCGGTCAAAGACATAGGCCCTGAGCAAAAGACCGAGTGCAAATCCGGCCACATCGGCAGCAGTGACTTCGTATCCTTCAAGCTCGAGAATCACCGTCGCGCTCGCGGCCTTGCCCAGTGCCGCCCATGTCGAGCCGCCCATTTTCAGCCAATCCTGCTCGGAAAGCTTGTCGGGTGCGCCTGTCCCGATTGCGATAAGATGATCATACCCGGTTGCTTCCGGTGTAAGGATGTCGATCTTGGCAGCAAGTTTACCGGTAAAATCGCTCACCTGGAAAGCACGCTTCAACACATTTGCCGGATCGCAGGCCATGGCCGATGCCGACAGGGCGCCACCCACGGCGGCGAGAATGACAACACTGCCCTTTTTGGGTGTCGATGGTTTTGCAAAGCTGATGGCAGGTGAATTCGACATTTTAACTCCGGATTGAGGAAGGCATATTCTGTGCGCGGTGATCTTGGGGTTTTTGCAGCGGTTGGCAAGACGCGATGTTGCAGCAACCTGCTGTTAACCGCGTTTGTTGGGTCTTTCTAAGCCGAGTCGACTTATTGTGGTGGCGGGACATTGCAATCGGTTTTGCGATAACAAAGTCGTTCATTGAGATTCGACCGGAGGAAGGTTACCGCTGGTTGGCTTCAAAACGCGAATCCAGATGTGATTTCCTGAAAAGAATCATTCCTCTCACCTGCTGTATTGATGACACAATTCACGCCAATCGACCGATTTGTCACCGCTGAACGTGTGCAACAGGTCATGATTCCTACCTGGGGGTTGCATCGAGTCGTGATTCCGGCTGGAATCCCTTTGCGCTTTCTGCTTTATGTCGTTTCGGTAGTGAAATGGGCGTTCGGCAGCACCGGCATGTTTGTTTCCGTCCGGGTCGGGCGATACAAGAGGGCAAATCAAATGCCCCTTGGGGTATCCTTCCTGCGTAACATGGAGGAACATTGGTGGGGATGAAGACGGCAAGCGGCAGAGAAACTGCCTTGTCAGCCCAGCTGTTGGGCGCGACGGCAATGCTGTGTGTTCTGTCTTTTGGCGTCCTGCCACAATCTCCGGCGGCCGCGCAGGTCGTCAATACCAATGTAGGCGTATCCGAAGACGCCCCGATGTTGCTCGAGGCCAACACCCTGGTATATGATAGAGATTCCGAGACCATTTCGGCCATCGGTGAAGTCCAGATCGATTACGACAACAACCGACTTGTGGCCCGCCGCGTCGACTACAGCCAGAGAACCGGTCGGATCATCGCTCGAGGCAATGTCGAGCTTGTGCAGTCGGACGGAACCCGTGTTTTTGCCGAAGAAATCGACATAACGGACAATTTCAGCGACGGCTTCATAAACTCGTTGCGCGTTGAAACGATAGATAAGACCTATTTTGAAGCTGAAAGCTCAGAGCGCAGCAGTGGCACGCGGACGGTTTTCAATAACGGTGTCTACACGGCCTGCAAGGCCTGCGAGGACAATCCTGACAAGGCGCCGGCCTGGCGGGTCAGGGCGCGGAAGATTGTCCGCGATACGGAGCAAAAGAAACTGCGGTTCGAATCCGCAACATTCGAGCTGTTCGGGCTGCCCATCGCCTACCTGCCCGTTCTGCAGCTGCCGGATCGGGAACAGCGCAAAACCGGCTTTCTACCGCCCAGCTTCAAATACAAGTCCGATCTCGGATTTGGCACCAAGATTCCCTACTATTTCGCCCTGTCGCCAACCTTCGATCTCACTGTGTCGGGAACCTACTACACCAAGCAGGGTTTTCTTGGTGAGGCCGAGTGGCGCCAGCGTCTCGACAACGGTCAATACAATCTTCGGGTTGCCGGTATCAGCCAGGCCAGTCCCGGAGAATTTCTCACGACCGAAATAGACAGCACGGTGAGGCAACGTGGTCTGGTCGCCTCCAAAGGCGATTTTACCATCAATCCGCGCTGGAGCTTCGGCTGGGACGTTGTTGCCCAGTCTGACAAGAATTTCGGACACACCTACAGTATCGACGGATACAATGCCTACGCTCGGCGGTCGGAAATCTACCTGACCGGCTTGAATGACCGGAACTTCTTCGATCTTCGCGCTTTCAAGTTTGACGTCCAGGAAAGCATTCCCGATTCCAGCGCTGCTGCCATGAACCCGCGGCAGCCATGGGTACTACCGTCATTCGATTACTCCTATACTCCGGATACACCGATTGCCGGTGGTGAGTTGAATATCGATGTCAACGCACAGACGCTCTACCGCGATACGGCTGACCTTGGTCCGGCGACTCCGGTGCGCGGCGTCGGCGGTACGACCGGACGTGTGACCACGGAAGCTGAATGGAAGCGGACATTGGTCATGCAAGGCGGCATTCTTGTTACACCACTTCTGCACGGTCGGGCTGACGCGCATTTCCTGGATACAACAGCCGTCGCATCTGCGACCGCAATCACCCGGTCGCAGGCCTACCGTACGATGGCCACTGCCGGGCTTGAGGTTCGCTGGCCAGTGCTCTTCTCCACATCGAGCGCAACGCATATACTTGAGCCAACCGCCCAATTGTTTGTTCGGCCCGACGAAAATAACCCCGGCACCCTACCCAACGAGGATGCGCAAAGTCTGGTGTTTGACGCGACCAGCTTGTTCGACCGCGACAAATTTTCAGGCTTTGACCGGATGGAAGGCGGTTCCCGGGCAAATCTGGGCCTTCGGTATTCCGGTGAATTTGGCAATGGCTGGACCACAACGGGACTGTTCGGACAATCCTATCATCTGTTCGGGACAAATCCCTTCACCTCGCCGGACTTGGTCAATGCCGGTGCGTTTTCCGGGCTCGAAACAACAGCTTCCGATTTTGTCGGACTGGTCGGAGTGAGAACACCAGGCAATCTGTTCCGCACCAGAACACCAATCAGCATGTCCTTCTCGGTCAGCGGCAGATTTGACGAACAAACCTTCGGGATGCGTCGAGTCGGTCTCAATGCCGGCGTCACCGCTGGTAATACCAGCGTGACCGGGACTTACACATTCATCGACGCGCAACCACTCTACGGGTTTGGCGCGGACCGTCAGGAAATCACTCTTTCCGCCAGCACACGGTTTCGGGAAAACTGGAGCCTGACTGGATCGAGTACATACGAATTGGTTTCCAATACACGGGTGGCCAGTTCAATCGGGCTGACCTACAGCGACGATTGCTTTATCTATACGATGGACTACAGCCAGTCCCGAAGCATAGCGACCACAACAACTCCAACGGATACGACACACACTTTCGGTTTCAAAATGACGTTCCGCACACTGGGCGAAGTCGGCTTTTCAAGCGGTCAAGCGGCCGGGTTTGTCGATTCAAACTAACGGCAGGACAGTGACGACACATCTGTATCAATGGGTTGAATGCACGAACTTATGCGGAGGAGCCGGCCACTCGATGGTGCGATGACGCCACTGTTTTGCCGCATAGAACGGGCAAAGACAGGCTCGATCAGACCGCATTGGGACAACCGGGAAACGAGTGATCTGGGATGATTTCTTCTGCACGACAGTTTGTATTGGCGACTTCTTTTCTGCTCGCACTGATTGCGATACCAGGTGGCGAAGGTACCGGCGGCAAAGCCCACGCCGGAGATATCAAGGTGATCGTCAACAATGTTCCGATCACGGACTACGACATTGCCCGTCGGGTCGCGTTTTTGAAATTGCAGCGGCAGCGCGGCAATCTGCGGCAAAAGGCGAAAGAAGCCCTGATAGAGCAAACGCTCAGAGCCGTGGAAATGAAGCGATTGAAAATCAACATTTCAAAGGCAGCTGCGGAAGAGGCCTACAAGAACTTTGCCCAGCGAAACAAGCTGACCACCAAGCGATTTGACGGAGTACTGCGACAAAGCGGTGTGACACGGGGACACTTCATCGAGTTCCTATCCGTCCAGATGGGATGGAATCAGGCACTGGGCGCGCGATATCGGGCAAAGGGCCGCATCAGCGAACAGGATATCGTGCAACGCATGTTGAATGACGGTGGCAACAAGCCCACCTCGACCGAATACCTGCTGCAACAGGTCATATTCGTCGTTCCGCAGGCACAGCGTAAGAAACTGATGAAAAAGCGCAAACGCGAAGCCGAATCCATGCGTCAACGCTTTGCGGGATGCGAGAGCACGAGGAAATTCGTAAAGGGCCTCGTTGATGTCACCATCAAAGATCTTGGACGGGTTCTGGAACCGGAGTTGCCGCCTGGTTGGGCAGAAGCGATCAAGGCGACGAATGAAGGCAGCGCGACGATCGTGCGGGAGACCCAGCGCGGCGCGGAATTCATCGGCATCTGTCGTTCGCGCCTTGTTTCCGACGACCGGGTCGCGCAAATGGTTTTTCAAAACGAAGGCGGCACCAACGAAAAGGCCGAGGAACTCAGCAAAAAATACATCAAGGAATTGCGCGAAGTCGCACGGATTGTCGAACGCTAGCGATTTGCGGCAAGAAGCGACCGTTTTCTGATGCTTGCGCTCACAGTAGGCGATCCCGGAGGGATTGGGCTGGATGTCACAATCCGCGCCTGGCAGGTACGGAAACAGGAAGGTTTATCGCCCTTCTATCTGATTGCGGACCCCGACTCCGTCCGTGCCAGGGCACGGCTTCTCGGCTGTGATGTCCCCATCAAAGAAACCGATCCGCGTGCGGCCGACCAGCATTTTGGCAAGGCACTTCCGGTCGTTCCGTTGGGCAACAAATTGTCTTGTTCGGCCGGGTTCCCAGAGACCGGAAATGCGGCAGGAATCGTGGAATCGATCGACCGCGCCATCGCCGACGTCATGTCAGGCGATGCCGCAGCTATGGTTACCTGCCCCATTGCCAAGAAGCCACTCTACGATGCAGGTTTTCGTTTTCCCGGGCACACCGAATATCTCGGTCATGTCGGCGAAAAATATGTGGAACACGCACTTACGCCGGTGATGATGCTGGCCGGTCCGAATCTTCGTGCCGTGCCGGTGACCGTTCACATTCCGCTTGCCGATGTGCCCGCGCAACTGACGGAGGATATGATTGTATCGGTGGCACAAATCGCTGCCCAGGCGCTGCAGGACCGTTTTGCGATAAGGGCGCCACGTCTTGCGGTTGCCGGACTGAACCCGCACGCCGGAGAAGGCGGTGCGATCGGCCACGAAGACATCGCCATCATTCAGCCAGCGATAGAACGATTGCAGGCCTGCGGGATTGACGCCCGGGGCCCGCTTCCTGCAGATACCATGTTTCATCCTGCGGCCCTGGCCAGCTACGATACAGCGATCTGCATGTATCATGATCAGGCGCTCATCCCGGCAAAGGCACTGGCCTTCGACGAAACGGTCAACGTTACACTGGGCCTGCCGTTCATTCGCACGTCTCCCGACCACGGGACGGCATTTGACATTGCCGGATCCGGCAAGGCCAATCCGGCAAGCCTGATCGCCGCGATACGGCTGGCGGCGCAGCTCGGTGAAAAGGCCGAGATGCAAAACACGTGAATATGAGCCCTGACGGCCTGCCACCGCTGCGGCAGGTGATAGACAAATACGGTCTGGCGGCCCGCAAATCCCTCGGCCAGAATTTCCTGCTAGATCTCAACCTGACCGGCAAAATTGCACGGGCGGCCGGTCTGGGTGATGCCACCGACGTCATTGAGGTTGGCCCCGGACCCGGCGGACTCACCCGTGCTCTTCTGGCAAACAGCGCCACAAAGGTGGTCGCCATCGAGCGGGATCATCGCTGCCTCCCGGCGCTCGAGGATATCTCGAAGCGGTATCCCGGACGGCTGGAGATCATCTCCGCCGACGCCCTTGAACTTGATTTTGAGGAATTGGTGCAGCGCAGCTGCAGCGATGCTGCCGATATCCAGATCGTCGCGAACCTGCCCTATAATATCGGCACGCAATTGTTGGTAAACTGGTTGTCGTCACCGGACTGGCCACCATTCTACAGCGCCATGACGCTGATGTTCCAGCGCGAGGTCGCCGAGCGCATCGTGGCGGAGCCAGGCGGCAAATCCTATGGCCGGCTCAGCGTCCTGGCGAATTGGCTCTGCGAAACGACAATTCTGTTCAATGTACCCCGCCAGGCATTTACGCCACCACCCAAGATAACGTCGTCGATTGTCCGGTTTGTTCCCAGACAACAGCCCCTGGCCGTTGATCCGAAGGCTCTGGCAAATGTGACACGCGCGGCATTCGGACAGCGGCGCAAAATGCTGCGGCAGAGTTTGAAAGCACTGGGGGGTGATGCGTTGTTGTCAGCGGCCGGCATCGATGGAACTCGCCGGGCCGAAACGCTGACCGTCGCCGAATTTGCGGCTCTGGCGAATACTCAATCCCGGACCTTGTCTTAGAGAGTGTCTTTCTTCTACGGATACGCTCTAAGTTTCAGTTAGTTCGGCAACAAAATCAAACAATCCGGGACGGCGGTCCCGCCTCAGCCGCTCCGCAGCGACAATCGCGCTGACGGACGCGAATGCCCGGTCCAAATCTTCATTGATCACGACATAGTCGTAGCTGCGCCATTGGGCGATTTCGGCACGGGCGTTTTCAAGGCGCATTTCGATGGTGTCGGCAGAATCTTCAGCGCGTCGCTGCAGGCGGGCACGTAATTCCTTCATGGATGGCGGCAGGATGAATATCGGCACAACATCGCCGCGCATCTTCTCGACGACCTGATTGGCGCCCTGCCAGTCAATATCAAACAACATGTCGCGCCCTTCGGCCATCGCCTTCTCTACCGGTTCCCGGGGAGTTCCGTAGTTGTGACCATGGACCTCCGCCCATTCCAGCAGGGATTCCGAGTCGCGCAGCCGCTCGAATTCGCGTCTGCTCACAAAGTGGTAGTGGTGCCCATTTATTTCGCTGCCACGACGTTCCCTGGTCGTCACACTGACCGAAATTTCCAGATTGGGGTCATTTTCGAGCAGATTGTGTGCGATTGTCGACTTGCCGGCCCCGGAAGGCGACGACAAGACGAGCATGAGGCCGCGTCGCTTGATCTTTATGCCGGCCGATTGATCGGACATCCGCTACTCCAGATTCTGTATCTGCTCTCTGAACTGATCGACCGTCGCTTTCAGTTCAAGCCCAATCGAGGTCAGTGATGCCGCATTGGACTTCGAACATAGTGTATTTGATTCGCGGTTGAATTCCTGCGCGAGAAAATCGAGCCGGCGTCCGACCGGACCGCCCTCATCGAGCAGGGTACGCGCATTTTCAATGTGCGCGTTCAATCGATCGGTTTCCTCGCGAATATCGGCCTTTGTCGCCAGCAAAGCGGCCTCCATGTGAAGCCGGCTTTCATCAAGACCGGTGCCGGCCTCCATTAACACCGCGACCTGATCGGCCAGCCGCTGCCGTATCCGGTCCACGGACCGGGACGGATCCGCTTCGGCCCTCGACGTCAAAACTTCAATGGTGTCGATTGCGCCGGACAAAACACCTTGCAGCGCATCACCCTCACCGCAACGGGCTTCGACCAGGCGATCGAGCGCGTCCTCCAGTATTTTCAGGACAGAATCGTCGCGTTGCCTGCGCTTCTCTTCGTCCTGCTCGCCATCCGGCGCCAGAAGGACACCGCGTATGGAAAGCAGACCGTCGGCGGTCGCCGGTGCGCAGCCGGTTGACGCTACCAATTCGCTTGCCAGATCGGACATTTGTTTGAGGAAAGCATGATTGACGGCCGGTAGCGCCTCGATTTCCGCCGCCGTGATGGTCAGTCCGGCCTGAATGTTTCCGCGTTTGAATCTCGCCTGTATTGCCCGCCGGACCGGCTGTTCCAACCGTTCCATACCCTGCGGCAGGCGCACCCGCGCGTCGAGGCTCTTTCCGTTTACCGATTTCAGCTCCCAGGCGATGTCGGCGCCGTCTATGCTCTTGGAAGACCGGGCAAACCCGGTCATGCTCTGCAAGGCCATTTTGCCCTCCTCGGAAACGGCACCGCACGGCTGACGTCGGTGATAACTCGTGCAGTGGAATCGCGCTTGATCCTATTCGGCCGGTTTTTCGGCGTTCTTCGCCGCTTCCTCGCGGCGCTGCTTCTCGATCCGGCGCCATCGAGCGACGTTTTCATTGTGCTCTTTCAATGTGCTCGCGAAGGCATGTCCACCCGAACCATCGGCAACAAAATAGAGATCTGCCGTCCGTGAAGGGTTGGCAACCGCCTCCAGTGAAGCACGGCCCGGATTGGCGATGGGCGCCGGCGGCAATCCATCAATGGTATAGGTATTATAAGGCGTGGGTTTCTCGATATCGGACTTGTAGATCGGGCGGTCGGACGGCTTTCCCTTGCCGCCAAACAGGCCGTAGATGATCGTCGGATCGGATTGCAGCCGCATTCCACGTTTCAGCCGGTTGATGAACACCGCTGCAACCCGGCTCCGTTCGTCGGCGATCGCGGTTTCTTTTTCAACAATTGATGCCAGGGTCACGAACTCGTTGATGTTTTCGACCGGAAGGTTGTCAGCGCGCCGTTCCCAAATGCTTTTCACCAGCCGGTCCTGATCAGTGATCATCTTTTTGATGATGTCTTTGCGGGTGGTTCCGCGGGTGAACCGCATGGTATCGGCAATCAGCATGCCTTCGGTCGGCATATCGGCCGGCATCTCGCCAACCAGAATGCCGTCTTTGGCGATTTTCTGGAATGTCTGCACGACCGTGTAACCTTCCGGTATCGTCAGCGAATAGAGCACCGACCGGCCGCTCTTGAGCAGCTCCATGATGTCGTACATCGAAGCGTTGGCGGGGATCTCATACTCACCGGCTTTTAATGATCCGTCACTGCCTGAAACCCTGGTTCCGATTGCGAACACCCGCGCATCGCTGATTAGATTCCGGCGCTCCAGCGCTTCGGCAATGGTCGAAACACCCGTGTTTCGGCGAACCATGAACAAGGTCGCGTCTTTTGCAGGGCCGGCGCTTTCGAATTCGAGTTTGCCAAGATAGAACGCCATCCCGGCGACCAGGATGAACAGCACCACGCCGGATATCACGAAATTGAGCAGGATGACAAAACGGTTGCGGGCGTAGCGGGAGCGTTTTGGCGGCGGCGCGCCCGCCTCCAAGGCCAACGGATCAGCCGTTGACGCAGGAATGATGGGTTTTCGCGCGTCGGGCGTAATGTCGAGATTGTCGCGGTTGCCGGTAGAAGTGCTCATCGTCTGCCTGTCGTGCCGGGATCACATTTGAACCATGTTGCCAGCCAATTGACTATTTCCGTTTCATCAACATCTAATGTCAATTGTGGCGAAACGGCGAATATCCAATTGCCACATGCAATTGTCAGGAGTCCAGCCGCCGAAACACGACGGAAGCATTGGTGCCGCCAAAACCGAACGAATTCGACAGTGCCACGTCAACTTTGCGCTTGCGAGGGGTGTTCGGCACCAGGTCGATCGACGTCTCGGCATCCGGATTGTCCAGATTCAGTGTTGCTGGAACAATCTGATCGCGGATCGCAAGAATCGAAAAGATTGCCTCGACCGCTCCGGCAGCACCCAGCAAATGACCGATCGACGATTTTGTCGACGACATCGATACCTGCTCCCGGTCGTTGCCCATTAGCCGTTCTACGGCCGCAAGTTCAATCGTGTCAGCCATGGTCGATGTACCATGCGCATTGATATAGTCGACATCGGCAGGCGCCAGCCCTGCCCGCTTCAGCGCCATGGTCATACAACGATAGGCACCATCCCCGTCCGGCGCCGGCGCTGTGATATGAAACGCATCACCCGACAGTCCGTAGCCGATGATCTCGGCATAGATCTTCGCGCCACGTGCTTTCGCATGTTCCAGCTCCTCAAGCACCACGACCCCTGCGCCTTCCCCAATAACAAAGCCATCCCGGTCACGGTCATAGGGGCGCGACGCAATTTGCGGGGTGTCATTATACTTGGTCGACAATGCTTTGCATGCGGCAAATCCCGCCAGGGAAAGCCTGTCGATCGGCGATTCTGCCCCACCGGCCACCATTACGTCGGCATCGCCGAACATGATCAGCCTGGAGGCGTCTCCGATGGCATGGGCTCCGGTCGAACAGGCCGTCACGACAGCATGGTTCGGTCCTTTGAGCTGGTGTCGGATAGAGACCTGGCCGGAAACCAGGTTTATGATGTTTCCGGGGATAAAAAACGGTGAAACCCGTCTAGGGCCGCGCTCTTTCAGGATAATGGCATTTTGTGCAATGCCATCGATGCCGCCGATGCCCGAGCCGATCATGACACCGGTGGCATTCTGATCATCGGCAGATTCGGGCTGCCACCCGGCGTCTTTCAACGCTTCGTCGGCGGCCGCGATACCGTATAAAATGTAATCGCCGATCTTGCGCTGCTCCTTGGGTGCCAGAACCAGATCCGGGCTGAATGTCCCATCGGTTCCGTCCCCACGCGGCACACAATTGGCGATCTTGCTCGGCAGATCGTCCACTTCGAAAGTGTCAATCCGCCGTGCGGCATTTTTGCTCGCCAGCAATTGTGCCCAACTGTGCTCGACACCCGAACCCAGAGGGGAAACCATCCCCATTCCGGTAACAACTACTCGGCGCATGAACACTTCCATTTCGTCGTGCCGGACACGCCACACCAGCCGTTTTTCAGCAACGGTTTGGCACGGTCAGGCCATTGAATCCCAGTCCACCGAAATCCTTCGGTGGAATTCAATTTTTTGGAAGGGGAATGCCGCACGTTATGCGATCAGCGTTTGCCGTCAGGCAGTCGCTTTGTCGATGAATTTGACGGCATCACCAACCGTCAGGATGGTTTCAGCGGCATCATCGGGAATTTCGACACCAAATTCTTCTTCAAATGCCATAACCAGCTCGACCGTATCGAGACTGTCTGCGCCCAGATCGTCGATGAAGCTTGCACCCTCGGCAACTTTCTCGGCTTCAACTCCAAGATGTTCAATAACAATCTTTTTGACGCGTTCTGCGGTATCGCTCATTTCCGAACCCTCGGCTTCCATTGTTTCTATGTCTTGGTTAGCGACACCATCACCGCTAATCAAGCCGAAAGATACCTGTTAAGACATCCCGCCTTAACTGTCCGGTATCTTGTGAGGTGTTCCCTAGGGAACGTTTAGACGAACCGGTATTGCCCCCCAATTCGCCGGAGTCGGGCGCGGCTTATCATGAAATCTCATGGTGGCAAAGCCGAAATCCGCCGAACCTATGCGCCAACATCGCCGGGCAGTGCCGAGGCGTATCAGATTGCCGCCCAGGCAGCCCGATGCGTCAGATCATTGCCATGCCGCCATTCACATGCAGCGTCTGGCCGGTCATGTAGGCGGCTTCATCGGAAGCAAGATAGACAACCGCCGATGCTACCTCGGCCCCGGTCCCCATGCGCTTCATTGGGATCGCACCCATGATGGCTTCTTTTTGCTTGTCGTTCAGTTTTTCCGTCATGGCCGACGTGATGAAGCCCGGCGCAACGCAATTCACCGTGACATTGCGACTGGCGATCTCCTGACCGAGCGATTTGGAAAATCCGATCATACCCGCCTTCGAGGCGCAATAGTTGGACTGACCCGGATTGCCGGTGACACCGACCACAGAGCTGATGTTGATGATACGACCATATCGGCGCCGCATCATTGGATGCGTAATTTCGCGTGTCAGACGGAATACCGCGGTCAGGTTGACTTCCAGAACAGCATCCCAGTCGGCGTCCGACATACGGACAAACAGGCCGTCCCGGGTAATGCCGGCATTGTTGACCAGTATGTCGACGCCCTCCAATTCCGCCTCGGCCTTTTTTCCGAGCTCCGTGACGGATTGGCGGTCGGACAGATCTGCCGGAAACAGCTTGACCCGATCTCCAAGGGCATCACCGAGTTCCTGCAGTTTTTCAACCCTGGTGCCATGCAATCCGACCGTTGCGCCTCGGGCGTGCAGCATCCGGGCGATGTGCTCTCCGATACCACCCGATGCCCCGGTTATCAGCGCCTTGCGGCCATTCAAGTCAAACATGGTTCGTCCCTTTTTCAATTGTTCATCGCCGATCATCGGCGAGGCGCTGCAATGGCAGCGGGCGTCATCATTATGACAGGGCTGCCATAGCTGCTTCCACATCGGCCGGCGATCCGACTGAGATGCCGGTCAAGCTTCTGTCTATGCGTCGCGCCAGACCGGTCAACACTTTTCCGGCGCCAACTTCGTAAATGGTCTCAATCCCATTGCCGGCAAACCATTCAATGGTTTCACGCCAACGGACGCGGCCAGTGACCTGTTCAACCAGCCGGCTTGCAATTTCTGCCGGATCAGTCGTCGGCGAGACCGCAACATTCGAAACGACCGGCACGACCGGCGCAGCGGCTGTGACATCGGCCAGCGCCTGGCGCATAGCTTCGCCGGCTGGAGCCATCAGAGCGGAATGAAACGGTGCCGAGACCGGCAACATGAGCGCGCGTTTCGCACCGCGTTCGCTGGCCAGAGCAGCGGCCCGTTCAACCGCGGCTTTTGACCCGGAAATCACCAGCTGACCACCGCCATTGTCATTTGCGATCTGGCAGATGGCATCCTGCGCGCTTTCGCTGCATACCGCCTCAACATCGGCTTGCTCCATACCGATGATGGCCGCCATCGCACCCTCACCGACCGGGACGGCCTGTTGCATGGCATTTCCTCTGGTGCGCAGCAACCGTGCGGTGTCGGCAAGCGAATAAACGCCGGCAGCACACAGGGCGGAGTATTCCCCCAAAGAGTGACCGGCCACGAACGCAACGCGATCTGCAATATTCAAACCGCCGGCCTCCATTGCCCGAATGGCAGCCATCGAGACCGCCATCAATGCCGGCTGCGCATTGGCGGTCAGGGTCAAAACGTCATCGGGCCCTTCCCACATAGTGGTCGAGAGTTTCTCCCCCAATGCGTCGTCAACTTCCTCGAACACCGCACTTGCCTGTGGAAAACTGTCGGCGAGCTCACGCCCCATGCCGACGACCTGACTGCCCTGCCCGGGGAACGTAAATGCGATGGCCATGTTCAGGCGCTCCGTACTGCTGCTGCTGTTGCCATGCCGTGTGACGTAACCCGAGCCGGAGTGTCAAGGTTTTTGAGGCAATAGCGCATCGAAGCCGATATCACTCGACGATTTCGCGGCGCAAGGATCAGACAGATCCGATCGCTTTGATTCTGCCTCTTGCGCAATGCACAAAACCGGTTATAACGCGCGCTTCCGCTGGTCCCAGCTGGGGGCTGAACGGAGGGTCGGGTGTTTTCACACTTGTGAAAGCGCCATGAACAGAAACCGAAAGGGTTTCGGCCTCCCGTGTCTCCGCTCTCGACCAACTCTACGTCTGTGCCTTTCTTCGCCGCAATATGCGGAAGAGACAAGTCGCAGAGGCTTAGCCGCAGGGTCCAGCAGGATGAAACGAAGCAAAGGCAAAACGATGAATCTTTATGAACATGTGTTTCTTGCCCGGCAGGACCTGTCTCAACAGCAGGTCGAAGCCCTTGTCGATCAGTACAAGGGTGTGGTCGAGGCAAATGGCGGGTCAATTGGACGCGTCGAAAACTGGGGTCTGAAATCCCTGGCTTACCGGATCCGGAAGAACCGCAAGGCGCATTATACGCTGATGGACCTGACGGCTCCCGCAGATGCGGTGCAGGAACTTGAGCGGCAGATGCGGCTCAACGAAGATGTGCTGCGCTACATGACCATCCGCGTCGCGGCGCATGAGGAAGGTCCTTCCGCAATGCTCGCCAAGCGTGACCGGGACGACCGCGGCCGCGGCGACCGTGATCGTGGTGGACGTGGCGGCGACCGGGACCGTCGTCCGCCGCGCGATGCAAAACCAGCCGAGGGAGCAGAATAAATGGTCGATATCAATCAAATCCCGACTCGGCGCCCGTTTCATCGCCGCCGCAAAACCTGCCCGTTTTCCGGCGAGAATGCGCCGAAAATCGATCATAAGGACGTGCGGTTGCTGCAGCGCTACATTTCCGAGCGCGGCAAGATCGTTCCCTCGCGCATCACGGCGGTCAGCCAGAAGAAGCAGCGCGAGTTGACCAAAGCCATCAAACGCGCCCGGTTCCTCGGGCTCCTGCCTTACATCGTAAAGTAAGGCCGCAGATTCGGCCGGAGGGTTTCCGATCCTCCGGCCAACGGTAATTCACGGTGGGCGTGAATTGCCGACCAGGATTTTTCCGCCCCGTCAATCGACCGCCGGCTGAGAATTCCTGACCAACCCAAGTTGGGGCAATACCTGCGATCTTGATTCAGGAAATGCCTCTAACTGCTTGATAAAGCAGGACAGCGATGTTGAACCAACTCAGTGCTCTTTCGCTTGGAGTCGGCCTGCTGGCCGGCGCGGCTTCTGCGGCCTTGTCCGCCAGTGCGATGGCGGGAGGCAGCCTTGCAATTACGCTGTACTTCATATCACCACTGCCGATTATCGCCGCAGGCCTTGGATGGGGAACCGCAGCGGCGATCACTGCGGCAATGGTTTCCATTGCCGCCGCCGGTCTTGCTTCCGGCCCGTTCTCGGCACTTGTCGTTGCGCTGACCAATTCCGTTCCAGCTGTCGTGGCCGCGCATCTGGCCGGCCTGGCGCGACCTGCCGATGAAATGGGCGGCCGGTCAGACCAGATTATCTGGTATCCGCTTGCTGACATCCTGTTCAGGCTCGCACTGATGATTGCGGCAGCCTTCATCATCTTGGGTATTGCGGCAGGTTACGGCCCGCATTTCGGAGCCGAGATTGCAGCCGAAATGACCCGAGCGCTGCAATCCGCCGACCCTGAATTCGCGCCGGGCCCGGATTTCGAGACCCGGCTGGCAGGGTTTTTGACGAGACTTCTCCCGGCTGCTCAACCCGCGCTGTCGCTGATCATCTTTTGCGGAAACCTTTACCTCGCCCTGGGCCTGGTTCGCATTTCCGGGCGATCGTTGCGACCGCACGATGACTGGCCGACAGCACTCAGAATGCCGAAGCTCGCACTGGCCGTAATTGCCGTGGGCCTTATCGTTTCCTTTGTGCCAGGCAACATCAGCCATATCGGCACGGTCATCGCCGGGGCCATGGCCGGCGGTTTCCTGCTGGCCGGCCTGGCCCAGTTTCATTTTCGCACTCGAGGCCGCGCCTGGCGCTCGGTGATGTTGTGGCTGGCCTATCTCGCACTCGGGCTTTTTGCCTTCATGGTTTTCTTTTTTGTCATTGCCGGAATGTTCGACACGTCAAAATCGGCGCCCGTATCCGGCAACCCCAACCCACCCAACACTTGAACAGACTGATTATGAAAGGATATCGCAATGGAAATCATTCTTCTTGAACGCATCGCACGGCTTGGCCAGATGGGAGATACCGTCAAGGTCAAGGACGGATATGCCCGCAACTTTCTTCTGCCGGCAGGCAAGGCGTTGCGCGCAAATTCCACCAATCGCACGCGGTACGAATCCGAGCGCGTTCAGCTCGAGGCCCGTGATCTGGAGCGCAAGTCAGATGCCGAGCAGGTCGCGGCAAAACTGGAGGGCAAAACCTTCGTCGCCATCCGTTCGGCCGGCGAAACCGGACAGCTCTACGGTTCGGTTTCGACCCGCGATATCGGCGAGATCCTGGGCGAAGAAGGTTTCACCATCAACCGCAATCAGGTCGAGTTGAACCAGCCGATCAAGAATATCGGCATCACCACGGTCACGATTTCACTGCACGGCGACGTCCACATCAGCATCAAGCTGAATGTTGCCCGAAACCAGGATGAAGCTGATCGCCAGGCCACCGGTGAAGATTTGACCTCCGCCGACGCAATTTACGGCGTGGATGAGGATGAAGCGCCTGCAGAAGAAGATATTTTCGAGGAAGGCGCGGCACCGGAAGAGGTCGCCGAGGATGAGGGCGAACTGCCGGCGGAAGAAGCCCCGGCTTCCGAGCCGGAAGCCGCAGAGGAAGATCAGCCCGCCAAGGCCTGATCGGTTTCGATTTTCGGACACACTTCGACAAGCCCGGGCAACCAGCCCGGGCTTTTTTTATTCAACAAATTCACAACCGGAGCTTTGAACAAAGTAGAATCACCAAGGCAGGTGATTCGCTGTCAAGCGCGATTCTACCGGGGTAAAATGGGTTGTGGAAACCGTGGATCACGGGCAAAGCCGATTAGCGCCGTTCAGCGCAGCCAGGAATCACCATACAACGCGACAGCGCGACAATCCGAACAATGTTTCGGTTGTTCGGTCTGCAACTTCGAATTTTGTTGAACAACACGGACACCAAATGGCAGAGGCAGTTCAAAGGCTCCCGGAACCCGATACGTCGCTCTATCGGGAAGCACCGAACAATATCGAAGCCGAGCAGGCCCTGCTGGGCGCGGTCCTTGTCAACAATGACGCCTTCTACAGGGTCTCTGATTTCCTCAAGCCGCTGCATTTTTTCGAACCGTTGCATCGCAAGATCTTCGAGTTGTCCGGAGAACTGATCCGGATGGGCAAGACAGCCAATCCGGTCACGCTGAAAACATTTCTTCCGGGCGATGACAAAGTCGGCGAGATGACGGTCACGCAATATCTGGCGCGACTTGCGGCGGAGGCGGTCAATGTCATCAACGCGCAGGATTACGGTCGGGCCATCTACGATCTGGCAACCCGTCGTGCTCTAATCACCATTGGCGAGGACGTCGTCAATATCGCCTTTGACGCTCCGGTGGACATGCCGCCGAGCAACCAGATCGAGGATGCCGAGAGGCGGCTTTTCGAACTCGCCGAAACAGGGCGTTACGACGGCGGGTTCGAAGCCTTCACCGATGCCGTCAAAACTGCGGTCGATATGGCCAATGCCGCCTATATGCGCGACGGCCATCTGTCCGGCGTGTCGACCGGTTTGCGCGATCTGGATGGCCGAATGGGCGGTTTGCAGCCATCGGATCTGATCATCATCGCCGGGCGCCCCGGCATGGGCAAGACCTCGCTTGCCACAAATATCGCTTTCAACATCGCCCACGCCTACAAGCCGGCGCAACAGGCCGACGGATCGTTCAAGGCGGCTGACGGCGGTGTTGTCGGCTTCTATTCGCTCGAAATGTCGTCGGAACAGTTGGCGACCCGTATCATCTCAGAGCAAACCGAAATCCCCTCCTCCAAGATTCGCCGCGGTGAAATCACCGAAACGGATTTTGAAAAACTGGTCGGCTGCTCGCAGATGATGCAGAAGACGCCACTTTATATCGACCAGACCGGCGGTATCTCCATCGCCCAGCTTGCCGCGCGGGCACGCCGGCTGAAACGGCAAAGGGGCCTTGATGTCATCGTCGTCGACTATATCCAGTTGATGACCGGCACCGGAAACCGTGCGTCTGAAAACCGCGTCCAGGAGATCACCCAGATCACCACCGGATTGAAGGCCCTGGGCAAGGAACTGAATGTTCCGATCGTCGCCCTGTCCCAGCTTTCGCGTCAGGTCGAAAACCGGGATGACAAACGTCCACAATTGTCCGACCTTCGTGAGTCGGGCTCGATCGAGCAGGATGCCGATGTTGTGCTGTTTGTGTATCGCGAGGAATATTACGTAAAGAACCGCGAGCCCAAGCCCGGCTCTGAAGAGTATTTCAAGTGGGAAAACGACATGAAAGAGCTGGAGGGCAAAGCGGAGGTTATCATCGCGAAACAGAGGCACGGCCCGACAGGAACGGTCAAGCTTGGGTTCCAGGCCGAGTTCACCCGGTTCTTCGACATGGTTCAGGAGAGCCATCTACCGGAGCGGTTTGAATAAGGTGGGCTCCCCTTCCCGCAAGGTTGCAACCGATGGCGCCGACGCGCGTCTTGCTGGCGGGCGGCTGACGATTGACCTCGATGCCCTGGTGGCGAACTGGACGGCGCTGGCGAAGCTCTCGGCGCCGGCAAAGACCGGAGCCGTGGTCAAGTCAGATGCCTATGGCTGCGGCCTTGCCCATGTTGTGCTGGCGCTCGCGGAAGCCGGCTGCGACCGGTTTTTCGTGGCCCTGCCAGAGGAAGGTGTAATGGCCCGCAAAGCCGCACCGGCAGCCGAAATTTTCGTTCTGAACGGAATTTTTCCCCAATCAGTGGCAACGGTTGCTGAAGCCCGGCTGATCCCCGTTCTGTCGTCGGTCGAGGAAATCATCCTGTGGGCGGAGTATTGGCAGAAGCGCGGCGGACGGCGTCCCTGTGCGCTGCATGTCGACACCGGCATGAACCGTATGGGATTGAGCATCGAAGAAGCTCTCGCATTTGCCCGTGACCCGACACGGCGCGACACCATAACGCCGATCCTGGTGATGAGCCATCTGGCCTGCGCCGATGAGCCGGCCCATCCGCTGAATCGGCAGCAGATCGACCGTTTCAGTTCTGTCGTAAGCGATTTTCCCGGTGTCGAAGCCAGCCTGGCCAATTCGGCAGGTGTGTTTTTCGGGCCGGAATGCCATTTTGACCTGACCCGGCCGGGAATCGCCCTTTATGGCGGTGAGGCTGTGGTGGGCGCTCCCAATCCGATGCGACCGGTGGTGACCTGCGAATCCCGTATTCTGCAAATCCGCCGTGTCGCTGCCGGCGAGACCGTCAGTTATGGCGCAACACAGACGCTCGAACGCGATACATTGGTGGCGACCTGCTCCAGCGGATACTCGGATGGATATCACCGCGCATTGTCCGGATCAGGTGTTGATCAGCGAAAGCTCGGCACACCGGCGGCGTTTGGATTTGTGGGCGGAAAACAGGTGCCGGTGCTCGGGCGTGTGACCATGGACCTGGTGATGTTCGATGTGACCGAACTTGTAGACGACGCGGTGCAACCGGGCGATCATATCCAGCTGTTTGGGCCGGACATTGCGTTGGACGACGTCGCGCGGGCGGCAGGCACCATCGGCTACGAACTGCTGACCAGCCTCGGACAACGCTATCACAGACGCTATCTCCAGCCGGTCAGGACTGTCTGATGGCGAAATCCCGTATCCGCTTCATTTGCCAGAACTGCGGAACCGTCCACAGCCGGTGGGCCGGGAAATGCGACGACTGCGGCGAATGGAATACGCTGGTCGAGGAAGATTCCAGCGGAGGTATTGGTGGCGGCCCCGGCAAGACAAGCACCCGCAAGGGCCGCGCGGTTGCGCTGACGTCTCTTGTCGGGGATATCGAAGATGCACCGCGGATCATCTCCGGCATTGGCGAATTTGACCGCGTGACCGGCGGCGGCATTGTGCGCGGTTCGGCGCTGCTGGTCGGCGGCGATCCGGGAATTGGCAAATCGACGCTTCTGATGCAGGTGGCGGGAGCCCTGGCGAAATCCGGCAATCGAGTGGTTTACGTATCTGGTGAAGAAGCGGTCGCACAGGTACGGCTTCGCGCCCAACGGCTGAATATTGCTGACGCTCCGGTCGAACTGGCCGCGGAAACCAACATCGAGGACATTCTGGCGACAATCGCCGATGGCAACCGTCCGGATCTGGTGGTTCTCGATTCGATACAAACCCTGTGGACGGACAGCGCCGAGTCGGCTCCAGGCTCCGTCACACAGGTCCGGGCCGCTGCGCAAAAGCTGATCCGATACGCCAAATCGACGGGGGCAGCGATCGTACTCGTCGGACATGTGACGAAAGACGGCCAGATTGCCGGGCCCCGCGTGGTCGAGCACATGGTGGACAGTGTTCTGTATTTCGAGGGCGAAGGCGGACACCACTACAGGATTCTGCGCACAGTGAAGAACCGTTTCGGTCCGACCGACGAGATCGGGGTTTTTGACATGTCCGACTCCGGCCTCAGCGAAGTTGCCAATCCTTCTGAGTTGTTTCTGGGAGAGCGCAGTGCGCAGGCGCCCGGTGCAGCCGTTTTTGCCGGAATGGAAGGGACACGCCCGCTTCTCATCGAAATTCAGGCCCTGGTGGCGCCATCGCCACTCGGAACGCCGCGCCGCGCGGTTGTCGGCTGGGATTCCAGCCGCCTGTCGATGACGCTGGCTGTGCTCGAGGCGCATTGCGGAGTCCGGTTCGCAACCCACGATGTCTATCTTAATGTTGCCGGTGGTTACCGGATAACCGAACCGGCGGCTGACCTTGCCGTCGCGGCAGCTCTGGTTTCCTCGCTTGCCGGGCTTGCTCTCCCGGCCGATTGCGTCTATTTCGGCGAAATCAGCCTTTCGGGCGCCATCAGACCGGTCGCACATGCAACTGCACGGCTCAAGGAAGCGGAAAAATTGGGATTTCGGCAGGCAGTCATGCCAGCCAGGACCGAAGATACCGCGTCGGAGATTGCTGCGGCAGCGTTCCAGCCGGATTCACTGGCGGAACTGGTGGTGCGCATCGCCGGATCGGGGACCGAAAAGCAAAATGACTGAGGGACAGCGATACAGTATCGCTGGTCTGGTGGGGAATGGTCGCGGCGCCGCGCAAAAGACCGCAATTACGGAGTTTGACGAGACATGCCGATAACGCTGTTTGATGGAATTCTCATCGCCTTCACGCTTGTTTCGGCAATGCTGGCAATGGTCCGGGGATTTTCCCGTGAGGTTCTGTCGGTTGCCTCATGGGCGGCGGCCGCCGCCGGGGCCTATCTGTTTTACAAGCAGGTCACTCCGTTCATTACGCCCTATGTCGACAGCGAGTTGATCGCAAATCTTGTTGCGGCTCTTGCGGTTTTCATCGTGACATTGATCATCGTCACACTGGTGACGATGAAGATTGCCGATTTCATTATAGATAGCCGGGTTGGAGCACTCGACCGGACACTTGGATTTGTCTATGGCGCGGCACGCGGTATTCTGGTTGTCGCGGTGGCTCTGCTGTTCTTCAACTGGCTGGTACCGGAAAACAAACCGGCGTGGATCGCGGAAGCCAAATCCAAACCGGCGCTTGATGGAATTGGACAGAGTTTGCAGAATCTTCTGCCGGAAAATCCGGAAGAATCGATTCTGAAACGGCTGAATCTGGGAAACTCGGAATAGACTCTAGAGTCAGGCCCGCGGCGGTTCTGAGGCTTTTGAGAACCGTCATCGCAGTTTCGAAAGACAGACGACCCGGCGAATGGGGCATTCGCGATACACAAAGCTGACAGGGCTGCCGCTATGACGGAGAGCGATGACGTCTTTCACGACGAGTGCGGTGTGTTTGGCATATTCGGCCGACAGGACGCAGCCGCGATAGCCACCCTTGGTTTGCACGCACTACAGCACCGGGGACAAGAGGCTGCCGGCATCGTTTCATTCGACGGCAGCCAGTTTCGCGTCGAACGCCATGTCGGTCTCATCGGTGACAGGTTCACGAAACAATCGGTCATCGACCGGTTGCAGGGCACAAGAGCAATCGGGCACACCCGCTACGCCACGACCGGTGAATCCGGTCTGCGAAACGTACAGCCGCTGTTTGCCGAACTCGCCGACGGCGGCTTCGCCGTCGCCCACAACGGCAACATCACCAACGCCATGACCATCCAGCGTGCCTTGCAAAAACAAGGTGCGATCTTTTCGTCGACATCTGACACCGAAACCTTGCTGCATCTCGTGGCGATGAGCCGTGAGAAGGATTTCATCACGCGGTTTACCGATGGCATCAGACAGTTGGAGGGCGCCTTCTCGCTTGTCGCGCTGTCATCGAAAAAGATGATCGGTTGCCGCGATGCGCTCGGCATTCGCCCGCTTGTGCTGGGTGATCTGGACGGGGCCTATCTGTTCGCTTCCGAAACCTGCGCACTCGATATCATCGGCGCGCGTTTCGTTCGTGACGTGAAACCAGGGGAAATGGTGATTGTTACGGAAAAAGGTGTGGAGAGCATCTTCCCATTCGAGCCGCAGCGCCCGCGTTTCTGCATCTTTGAATATGTCTATTTCGCCCGGCCGGATTCCACGCTCGAAGGCCGCAATGTCTATGACGCGCGCAAGAAAATCGGCTGTGAACTCGCGCGTGAGAGCCCTGTGGACGCCGACCTGGTCGTTCCGGTTCCCGATTCGGGAACACCGGCGGCGATCGGCTATGCGCAGGAAGCCGGTCTGCCTTTCGAGCTTGGCATCATCCGCAACCACTATGTCGGCAGGACTTTCATCCAACCGACCGATTCAATCCGCCATATGGGGGTGAAACTCAAACACAATGCCAATCAGGGCATTCTCAACGGCAAGCGGGTTGTACTGGTGGATGATTCCATCGTGCGCGGTACAACCTCCAAGAAGATCGTCCAGATGGTAAGGGAGGCTGGCGCCCGTGAGGTGCACATGCGTATTGCATCGCCACCGACCAGAGCGTCGTGTTTTTACGGAGTTGATACGCCGGAAACCGCAAAATTGCTGGCTTCACGGATGACGGTGGAAGAAATGGCCGACTTCATCCGTGTGGACAGCCTCGGTTTTCTGTCGATTGATGGTCTTTACCGGGCGGTGGGCTTTGAGAAGCGTGATGCGGACGCACCGCAATTCTGCGACGCCTGTTTCACGCGGGATTACCCGACGATTCTGACCGATCAGAGTGGTGCGGATAATGTCCGACAACTGTCCCTGCTGGCAGGTGGCGGATGACGAACGGACAGGTCAGCGCTGCCGAGCCCCGCATCGCGCTGGTCACCGGCGCATCGCGTGGTATCGGCTATTTTGTGGCCCGGGAACTGGCGGCCGCCGGCTATCATATCATTGCCGCTGCACGAACTGTCGGCGGGCTTGAGGAACTGGACGACGAGATCAAGCTTGGCGGTGGCCAGACCACACTTGTGCCGCTGGACCTGAAAGATATGGCCGGCATCGACCGGCTGGGTGCGGCAATCAACGAGCGTTTCGGCAAACTCGACGTACTCGTCGCAAATGCAGGATTACTTGGGACAATTTCGCCAATCGATCATATCGAAGCAAAGGTCTTCGAACAGGTCATGACGATAAACGTTACCGCCACCTGGCGCCTCATCCGGTCGGTCAATCCGCTGCTACAGCGTTCCGAAGCCGGACGGGCGATTGTTCTGTCCTCCAGCGCGGCGCACAAGTGCCGCCCGTTCTGGGGGCCTTACTCTGCTTCGAAAGCCGCCGTAGAGGCGCTTTCACGCACCTGGGCAGGGGAAGCACAGAAAACCAGCCTGCGGGTCAACAGCGTCAATCCCGGCCCGACACGGACCGCCATGCGCGCGCAGGCAATGCCGGGCGAAGATCCCGATACGCTGCCGCATCCGCTGGACGTCGCCAGAGCGATCCTACCGCTGGCCCATCCGCAACTCACCGAGACCGGTTTGCTGTTCGATGTGCCGACAGGCCGATTTCAGGATTACCGTCTGCCTGAGTAAGGCGCGCACGCCAATCGTCAGGCGCCTACCTCAATCAGGTTGATTTCCGGCGTCGACCCAAACCGAACCGGCAGGATCGAACAACCCAATCCGCCTGAAACAATCATGTGTCTTGGCGACACGCTCTCGATAGTCGCCTTTTCCACAATGTGGCCATAGGCGTAACGATTTCCATAACGCGATGGGACAATCGGCGCATAGCCGGCCAGCCGAACCTGGCCGCCATGGGTATGTCCGCACAATGTCAGCGAAACTCGGTCTGGCACTTCCGGGAATATGTCCGGTTCATGGGCCAGCAGGACGACCGGAGCATCGTCGCTGACCTGCAGAAGCGTCCCGGCCAGGTCATCGACACCGCGGCGACGGCTGCGCTGCCACCTCTTGCCGGAAAGTAGCGCGTGCTGATCACCAAGGCCGGCCAGCCAGAACGCCTCACCAGCCTTGTCGAGGCGAACCGCGTCATTTTCGTAGACCGGTATTCCAACCTTCTCCAAAGCCAATCTGCCGTAAGTCGGGCCGGAACCGCGCCGCTGGGCGCTGTCATCATCCCACCAGTCATGATTGCCAAGAACGGCATGTACGCCGAGCGGTGCGGACAATGCTCCGAGCGCTTTGGACCAATCGCGGGAATGCACGGGGCTGGTGACAAAACGGTGCCCGGCGGCATAGTCCCCCAAAAGCACGATCAGGTCTGCTTCCAATGCATTGGCCGTTTCGACAATCCGTTCGATGCGGGCGATCGACATCCACGGATCACCGGCATGAATATCGGCAATCGCCGCAATGCGCAGGTTCAGGCCTTGCGGCCAGTTCGGCGGAGTGACCTTGTCGTGCTTGATCCGCATCCAGGAGGGCTCGATGCCGAAGGCGTAGCCAGTCAGAGAGAGACCGCTCAGCGCGAATGCGCCAAGACCCCATAAGAACCCGCGCCGTGAGATTCCTGTTCGCAAGAATTTTTCCTTTTAAAAAGATGCACTCCACCGAGACCAAACCATGAGTCCGGCTCCGGCTGCAGGTGATCATGTTCAAGGTTGCGACCATTTTACGGCGAAATGCACATCCGTTTTCTTGTTATGGTTTATTTTCGGTCATAGATACAATCTGAACGCATTCTCGCATTGAGCCAGGCAAACGCGGACACTAGTCTTAAATGCAATCGGGCTCGCAGATGCGCAGCCTCACCTATCGGGAGAATTCCGTGATGAAAGCCCAATTCTTTTCTGTTTTCTTTCTGTCCGGTCTGGCCATTTCCCCAACAACACGGGCCGCGGATACCGTCGATTTTTCGAAATACATGCAGCAATCCTCTTCCCTGTCGATGATTGCAGCCGCCCTATCCGTGCTCGACTGCCAGGTACCGGTCGAATTCGAAGAAAAAGCGGACACCGCCAACGCCACCGTCGAACTGACGGTTTTCTGCCCGGAGACCGACAATGAAAGCGGCGCGACAATCAGGTTTTTGACGGCCGATGATATCCTGCTGCCCGACGGGTTCAGCTTCTTCCCATGACAGCAGCCGAAATGAACCGGCGCACCGACTCTTCTGTTGACCTTATCCAGCAAGCCGGTAACCTCCGCCGCAAGTTCGGCAGGCAGACCGGACGATAGCGCCACGGGCGCATAATCAGGACGGGCAAAACGCGGTTTACCGCAGGGAGGTTTCCGGTTGATAGTTACCGGGATGATCGTTGTTGGACTGGTGGCGATTTTTCTGGCGACCGCCTTGATAGAGCGTCATCTGCTTGGGCTGAACTGGCGTCAGGCATTGCTTTACACGCCTTTGAAGCTGTTCTATCGGATCGATGATTCCGGGCTGGATGCGGCAAGGAATTCCGGTGGAGTGGTCTATGTCATCTCGCATCAATCGCGGCTCGACCCTGCCCTGATGCTTTCGCTGCTGCCGACCGAAACTCTCCATATTCTTGATTCGGAATCAGCCAATTCAGCGGTGCTGGAACCGTACCGGACGCTCGGACGCACGGTCGAGTTCAATCCGGCCCATATCTTCATCAGCCGCAGACTGGTCCGCCGCCTCAAGGGGAACGGCCGGCTTGCGATCTATCTGCCCGAGAATGTCGAACCGGATTCGAAGTCCTTCAGGCTTTACCGCGCCGTTGCCCGTATTGCATTGAAGGCCGACGCAAATATCGTTCCGATCATGGTTGACGGCTCGAGATTCCTGCCGCAATCGCTGACACCCGCGGTACGGGCGCCCCGAACCTTCCTGCCGGCCTTGAAAATACGATCGCTTGAGGCGCTGTCGCTGACGGAAATTATGCATCAGTCCGGTCCGGGGTCGACACGGCCGTCAAATGCCCTGTTCGACCGAATGGCGTTGCTCCGGCTGCGCTCCGACAGCCTTTCAAGCAACCTGTTTGCCGCAATTCTGGCGGCGGCCGATCGATACGGGCACAATCGGATCATCCTTGAGGACACCATCACCGGCTCAATGACCTACAGGCGCCTGTTCATCGGCGCGCATGTGCTGGCGAAACGGTTTCTTTCGGTCAGCCGCGAGGGTGAAGCGGTCGGCCTATTGCTGCCAAACTCCAACGGCGTCATGGTGGCATTCCTTGCCTTGCAGTCGGCCGGCCGGGTCGCGGCAATGATCAATTATTCCGCCGGTCCGGCCAATGTCGTTTCGGCCTTGCGCACCGCTCAGGTCCGGACAGTTATCTCCTCCCGGGCATTTGTCGAAAAAGCCCAGATCGACGACGTCATTGCGGCGATTGAAAAGGCCGGCGCCAGCATCACCTGGCTTGAGGACCTGCGTGAATCCGTTTCCGGCAAGGAAAAACTGTCCGCTGCCTTGTCCTGGCGCAAACCGCTTGTTGTCAGCAAAGCCAGAAGCCCAGCGGTGATCCTGTTCACGTCGGGCTCTGAAGGGACACCTAAGGGCGTTGTCCTGTCTCATCGAAATCTGATCTCAAACGCAGCGCAGGCAGAGGCGCGAATCGCGATATCGGTCGAGGACATGCTGTTCAATGTCTTGCCGGTGTTTCACTCATTCGGGCTGACCGGAGGCAGCATCCTGCCCATTCTGTTCGGGGTAAAACTGTTCCTCTATCCCTCGCCGCTTCACTACAAGATCATCCCGCAGGTTGCGGCCAAAATCCAGCCGACGATCATGTTCGGCACGGATACGTTCCTGGCAGGATATGCCCGCACGGCGAAGGCCGACAGCTTTTCTAGCCTGCGGTTCGTTGTCGCCGGTGCGGAAGCGGTTCGCACAGAGACACGGAAAGTCTGGAAAGAGCGTTTTGACACGGAAATACTGGAGGGTTTCGGCCTGACCGAAGCGGCACCGGTGGTCGCGGTGAATTCGGCGACACACGGACGTCCCTCCACGGTCGGACGACTGCTGCCCGGCATGAAGGCACGGCTCGTGCCGGTCGAGGGCATCGAAGAAGGTGGGCGCCTTTGGGTCTCCGGTCCAAACGTGATGCTGGGATACATGACGTCGGATCGTCCGGGCGAATTCCAGCCGATTGCCGGCGGATGGCATGACACCGGCGACATCGTCTCGATCGACGGCGAAGGTTTCATCACCATCCGCGGCCGGGCCAAGCGATTTGCCAAGATCGCCGGCGAGATGGTTTCACTCGGTGCCGTCGAGATGCTGGTCCAGTCATTGTGGCCTGAAGAACGCCATGCCGCGGTTTCGGTGCCCGATCACCGCAAGGGCGAGCGTATCGTGCTGGTGACCACGGCCGGCAAGGTGGAGCGCTCGGAGTTGCAAAAACACGGGAAAACAGAGGGTTTTCCCGAATTGATGGTGCCCGGAGATATTATCAGGGTCGGCGATATTCCTGTTCTTGGATCCGGCAAGACCGACTACGTCACCACGCGGCAGATTGCAGTGAAGCGGCTCGGCATTGGTGGCGGTACGTCATTCTGAGTCCCGCTCGGCGGCCTCTTCGGCGCGCTCACGTGCCATGCGGCGAGCATAGGCACGCGCGCTGAACGGCAGCGCTATCAGGTAGATGACCGCACTCGCCGTCAGCGTCTCCCAAGTATAACTGACCAGAATCAGCACATAGAGAACGAAAGCCAGTATCAGCGGCATCACCATATCGCGCCTGATATGCATGCTCGTGCTCTTGCCGGAAAACACCGGCAGACGGCTGACCAGCAGCAGGGCATTTATGACGGTGAATCCTGCCGCTGCATAGGCGAACGGCACCGATGGTTCGATTCCAAGAAACCCCAGATAGACAGGCAACAGCACCAGCAGGGCACCAGCCGGTGCGGGAACACCGATGAAATAGTCGGCCTGCCATTTCGATCGGTCCGGTGTGCTGCTTTCCTCTGCCATCACGTTGAATCGGGCCAGTCGGAGACAGCAGGCTATGGCAAATAGCAATCCCGCTATCCAGCCGATCGAGCCAGCCTTGTCGAGCAGGAATGCATAAAGAACGAGCGCCGGCGCGACACCAAAGTTGACCACATCCGCCAGCGAATCCATCTGCGCCCCGAATTGAGACGATGCTTTCAGCATGCGCGCCACCCGGCCGTCTATGCCATCAAGGAAAGCGGCGATCAGAACCATGATCACGGCCGTCTCGAAGCGGTCCTCAAAGGCCAGACGGATGCCCGACATTCCGGCACAGATCGCCAGCAGGGTGATCAGGTTCGGCAGCACCATGCGAAACGGTATTTCCCGCAGCCGCGGACCGCGCCTGTCGCCCTTGCCATTGGGATCGAATGGAGCAAACGGTGCTTCCATGACGGCCTCAGGAAACCCGCACGAGCGGTGTCGACGGCGTACCGCCAAACTCGGCAAGTACCGTTTCACCGGCAATCGCGGTTTGACCGGGCGAAACACGCGGCACAGCCGATGCCGGCAGGAACACATCGACGCGCGAGCCGAAGCGGATCAGCCCGAAGCGCTGACCAATAGCCGTGTCGGTCTCCTCCTCTGCCCAGCAAACGATCCGCCGTGCGACCAACCCGGCAATCTGCACTGCTGCCACCGGGCCATTCGGACTTTCGATAACAAGGCCGTTTCGCTCGTTCTCGGCGCTGGCCTTGTCAAGCTCGGCATTGAGGAACTTGCCGGCCCGGTGCCTTATGCGGGTGATACGACCGCGCACCGGGGTCCGGTTCACATGACAGGAAAACACATTCATGAAAACGGAAATCCGCGTCATCTCGCTGTCGCCAAGCTCGAGCTCGCGGGGCGGTACGGCCGGACCGACGGCTGAAACCTTTCCGTCCGCCGGGCTGATAACGAGGCGATCATCCGTCGGTGTCACGCGCTCGGGATCACGGAAGAAATAGGTGCACCAGCCGGTTAGCGCCAAGCCGATCCAGAACAGCGGATCCCACAACCATCCAAGTATGACGGCCGCGACAAAAAAGGCGGCGATGAACGGCCAGCCTTCGCGGTGTATCGGCACGAGGGTGTTGCGGATCGATTCAGCAATGCTCATTGGTAGAGACCAACTCCGGAAAGAACAGGGTAATGCGCACTCCTAACGCAACCGCGGCGGCGCGGCAACGCGAAGCTCACCCCGCGTACGGCAACAGATCGCCCCTGGTCAGACATCATTCGGTATCGGCAATCACCGGAACACCCGGCGGCGGGCGGCGGACAACGAAACCCTGCTCGTCGGTCTCGCGCGCCAGCCGCAGGCGTTCTTCCGCCTCCGTTGCTTCGCGCTGGCGTGCCCACATTGCGGCATAGAGCCCCTTCTTTTTCAGCAGCGCCGTGTGGGTGCCACGTTCGGCTATGCTGCCGTCCTGCAGCACGATGATCTCATCCGCGGCGATGACCGTGGACAGCCGATGGGCAATCACCAGTGTCGTGCGGCCTTCGCTGACAATATCAAGCGCCGTCTGGATTTCCTGCTCGGTCTGGGTATCGAGAGCGGACGTCGCTTCATCGAGGATCAGGATCGGCGGCGCCTTGAGGATCGTTCTGGCAATCGCAACCCGCTGCTTTTCGCCGCCTGACAGTTTCAGACCGCGCTCTCCGACCATGGCCTTGTATCCATCCGGCAGCTTCTCGACGAAATCGGCTATCTGGGCCAGTTCCGCCGCCTTCTCGACCTCCTGTTCGGACGCTGCAGGCCTGCCATAACGTATGTTGTAGGCGATCGTGTCGTTGAACAGAACGGTGTCCTGTGGCACCATACCGATGACCGCGCGCAGGCTCTTTTGCGTCACGTCGCGAATATCCTGACCGTCGATCGAAACCGTGCCGGTCTGGATGTCGTAAAACCGGAACAGCAGCCGCGAAATAGTCGATTTACCGGCTCCGGAAGGCCCGACAATGGCAACGGTCTTGCCTGCCGGAACATCAAAACTCACGCCCTTGAGAATCGGGCGGTCGTTGTCATAGGAAAAATGCACATCATTGAAGCTGATGCTTCCATCACCAACGGCAAGCGGTTTGGCATCGGGCCGGTCCTGGATTTCCTGCGGCACGTCGAGCAGGTCGAACATCTGCTCGATATCCGTCAGTCCCTGGCGGATTTCACGGTAGATAAAGCCGATGAAATTGAGCGGGATCGAAAGCTGCATCAGCATCGCATTGATGAAGACGAAATCGCCGATGGTCTGGGTCCCCAGGCTGACCTCCCAGGCCGACAGACACATGACCGCGGCCATGCCGACGCCAAATATCACGCCCTGGCCGAAATTCAGCCAGCCAAGGGATGTCCAAACCCGCGTTGCGGCGTATTCGTACCCCTGCATGGAGCGATCAAAACGCTCGGCTTCCATCTGCTCATTGTTGAAATATTTGACGGTCTCGAAATTCAGCAGAGAGTCGACGGCCTTGGTATTCGCATCGGTGTCGGAATTGTTCATGTCGCGGCGAATGCTGATCCGCCAGTCACTCGCGCGCACCGTGAACCAAGTGTAGAGCCACAACATGACAGCGACGATGAGGACGTAGATAACTCCGTATGTCACGGCAAAAATGATTGCCACCAGCCCGAACTCGAAAATGGTGGGCAAGGTGTTGAGAACGGTAAACCGGACAATTACCTCAATGCCTTTCGTGCCGCGCTCGATGATGCGCGACAGTCCGCCGGTCCGGCGCTCCAAATGAAACCGCAGCGACAGCTGGTGCATGTGGACAAATGTCTTGTAGGCAAGCTGGCGCACCGCGTTCTGACCGACGCGGGCGAACAGGGCATCACGCAACTGATTGAAACCAAGCTGCACCACCCGGGTGACATTGTAGGCCAGCACAAGCATGACCGGTGACAAGAGGATCACCGGCAAAAGAGCCGGCGCCTCCAATTGCCCACCTAGCAGATCGGTCGCCCATTTGAAAAAATAAGGAACCATGATGAGTACGAGTTTCGCGAGAATGAGAAAGACAGAGGCCCACAGGACGCGCGTCTTCAGGTCCGGACGATCGGCCGGCCACATATAGGGCCACAAATTGCCCAATGTCTGAAACATCGAGCCGGAGTCGGCAGATACGGTTTTTTGAGCCAAGCTCTGATCCTTCGTCTATGAACGTGTCCGGTCAGGACGGAAAACAGTTTCCTGTTCCGGGCAAACCTTTGCAGCAGGTATCCAGAAGCGCGGCAACGGAACGCGACAGCGACTCCAGCGCGGCACGGTCAACGCTGTAGTGAGACCGCTGCTTGTGAGGTTCACAACGCACTAGACCCGCCTCGACAAGAATTTTTAAGTGCTGAGACACCGTCGACTGCGCAAGATCCAGTTGTCCAACCACGTCCTTGCAACTGCAGCATTCATAACAGGACAGATGCCGCAGTATTTCGACCCGCGCTGGGTGAGAGAGCGCGGACAGCTTCGCGCTTAGATCCCTGCCCTTCAATGCAAATGACTCATTCATGTGTTTCATCGTTTATCGACGATAAACGATGAAACAAGCCTACGCAAGAGCTACTGCTTTGTTCGGCTGCGATTTTTTACTGTTATTGCGTCTCGACCCGGTTGTTCTCGTCGAGGTTCATCAGGTCGGCCTCTTCACCCTGCAATGTCTTTTCCGGCACCGAGAAAATCTGTCCCGGCCAGATCAGATGTGGATTGCGGATCTGATCCTGGTTTGCAAGGTAGATCGTCGAATACCGGACGCCGCGTCCGTAGACACGACGCGAAATCCGCCACAGGGAATCGCCGCGACGAATGATGACACTGGATTTGACATTGGTGAGTTTCGGAGCGGTGATTTCAGCCGAGGCCACAGCTGTTGCCGGCTGTGTCTTTGAAGGTTTGTCATCGGAGTTGGCAGCTACGGTTTCCGTGTTCCCGGTCGACTCAGTTGATGCAGCAGTTGTTTCGGCACCGGTTGTACCGGAATCTGCCTTCGGCTCTCCGGTTGTCTTCGAAGCAGCATTATCGGCGGCAGCGACCGTTTTTCCGGTATCTTCATCCGCCGTCTGTTCAGATGCGGTCTTAGGTTCGGTTTTGGCTGTGCTTTCAGCCGACGAACCCTTGTCGGCTATGGCAGCCGGCTTTTCGGATTGCGTGCTCGCCGCAGGTTCCGTCCCGGCCTTGTTGTTGGCAACTGCAGTTTCTTCCTTCGAGTCGGCTGGTTTTGCTTGTGGCGCATCCCTCACCTCGGTCGAAGACGCTTCGGGCTCACTCACCACGTCTTTTGCCTTGGTGTCGGTCATCGCCGTTTCGGTTTTCATCGGTTTCTCAGCGGAAGATGGCGCCGTTTCGACAGCAGCCGTTTCTTTTCCCGCAGCAGGTTCAACGGACGTATCCGTGGATTCGGCGGTTTGAGCCGGATCATCCTTTTTCGGCGTTTCGGACTGCGGCTTTGACACGGTCGTTTCTTTTTTCGGCTCCGGTTTGGCGGCGCTGATGTCTTCCGACTTGCCTTCAGCCTGGGAGACAGAAGGCTTGCTCGCCTGAGCAGGCTCGGCTTTGGCCACTTCCGTTGCAGCAGGTTCCTTATCCGAAGCCACTGGTTTTTCAGTTTGACCGATAGCCTTGTCTTCAGCCGGCTTGACAACCTCGGCGGTTGCAGGCGCTTCTGTAGGGACCTCAGCGGGTTTATCCGCTGTTGACGTTTTTGCTTCGCCGTCGCCATCCGCCCTTACGTCGCGTGACTCAGTTTCCATCTGCTTACCGTCATCGGCCTTCTGCCCAGCATCGACAGGTTCGGATTTCGTACCACTACTCGCTGGTTTTGCACTTGCGGAATCACCGGATTCCGCCGCCTGCTTGTCGAGTTGTGCGACAACAGACGGTGCTACGGCTGCAACATTCTCACCCTCTTCGCGCTCAAAGGGTACCGCTGCGCGGGCAACAACCTCAGCGCCCGTTGCATCCAGCATATCGGCACGAACGATGTAGTCGCCAACAGGAAGGTCGCGTTCGGCTTCGATCAGGAACCGCCCGACCGGCGAGGTGACTGCGTCTCCAAGAAGAATTTCGTTGGCATAAACGCGGACACGCGAGTCAGGTTTGGCGACACCTGCGACAAAGACCTTGCGGCCCTCGATTTCAACGGCCTCGACAGCAACTTGCGCGACCTTCGGCAACTCAACCTTGGCCTCGTCCTTGGGTTCTGGAACAGCCGCAATTTTGGGCTCTTCCGCTTTTTTCGGCGCAGATTCCGCCTCAGCGGTGGCAACCGGTTCAGACGAAGCAGGTTCGGCAGCCGGCTTTTTCATCTCAGTAGCTGGTGCTTCCGGTGTGACGACCGGCGTCTCCGTCGCAACGGCAGGCGTTTCCGTCGCAGCGGCCGGGATTTCCGTTACAGCAGCAGGCGTTTCCGTTGCAGCAGCAGGCGTTTCCGTTGAAGCAACTGGTGCTTCGGTCTGAGCGGAGGGCTCCGCCCTCGCTGAATCCTGAGCTTTTTCTTCTGACTTGATTTCCGCCGTTGCCGGTGCCTCCGGTTTTGTTGCATCGCCGGCATCGCCAGAATCATCGGAGCGCATCGCCGTCTTTACCTCGGGTTCGCTCCCGGTGTTCACCTCGGGCTTTTTCTCAACAACCGCTTTTGCTTCGTCCTTGGCAGCCGGCTTTGCTTCCTCTGTCGCGGCAACTTTCGGTGTTTCCGCCTTCGGCTTGGTGATCAGCCGGCTGGGCTCGCCTGCTTTTTCCACCAGGGCCAGAACCTGACCTTCAGAGGTCTCGGGTATACTGACGACGGCTGTCTCCGGCGAAGCGGCAGCTACGCCTTCTGTCGTCGTCGACCGCAGAACGATCTGGTAGTCACCGGGTTTCAGCGCATCATCAAGAACCACGACAAAATCCCCGCCGACATCTGCTTTTGATGTCGCAAGGACCCGTGATCCGGCAACCACTTCGACCTCGGAATTTGGCGCGGACTGGCCTGCGATCACAATGGAACCGCTCGGATCGACCCGCAAAAGGTCAAATGATGGAACGGTTATTTCCTTGCCGTCACTTCCGGTTGATTGCTGCGGCTTGGTTTCACCCGATTGCGGATCAGCTTGTTTCGGTTTGTCGGAATCGGTGTCTTTAACGGCAGCCTGTTGCTGCTTCGAGGCCGATTGCGATGCGGGCTCCGCCGGATCTGGTTTTTTGGTGTCCGGTTTGGCAGCAACAGCGGTATCTTTTGCCGGTTCTTTTTTGCTGACTGCCGGTGGAGCATCCGTTCCGAACAGGGATCCAAGATCCAGAGTTCCGTTCGCGACCGCAATGCCACCGACGACGACAGCGCCGCCGATGAAGCTGAGTATTGCCTTGAATATATTTGACACCCGAGATTCCCCTGGCCGGTTTCCCTTGCTCTAAACCTTTTTCGCGGTGGCATCAACAATTGGCCGAGGCCTGTAACGGCGGCACTCTGCTTGGTTCTCAAGGGGTTGCAGCGATTTACAGGCGATCGCAGCAGGCCAGCTCAGGCCCTTGACCAAGGGGCTCCCGGCGGGCTCCACTTCGACCATCATGAATACGATTCGATCCATATGCGTTTATTGCGGCTCGTCGCCCGGACGAACACCTGCCTATCTTGAGGCTGGCCGAAAACTTGGAAAATCCTTGGCTGATGGGGGGTTGCGGCTGGTTTATGGCGGTGGAAACAAGGGAATCATGGGCGCCGTTGCCGACGGGGCGATCGATGCAGGCGGTCTGGTGACCGGAATCATTCCTCGCTTTCTGGTCAATCGCGAAACGGCTGGAGACGGTCTTGACCGGCTGGACGAGCTGATCAAGACGGAAGACATGCACCAGCGCAAACACACGATGTTTGAACGTTCGGACGCATTTGTCGCACTTCCGGGCGGCATTGGAACCGTCGAAGAAATTGTGGAAATCATGACCTGGGCTCAATTGGGCCGGCACCGAAAGCCGATGGTGTTTGCCAATGTCGACAATTTCTGGAGTCCGATGCTGGCAATGATCGACCATATGAGGGCCGAAGGTTTCATCCACACAGCGCATCTGGTGCAGCCGCTGGTCGTCGACGAGGCGGAAGACATCGTGCCTGCGATCCTGGCTGCCGCCAGCGCGACTCATGTCGAGCCGTCCGGTGAAGCGGCCATCATTGAGCGGCTATGACGATTTCTGCTCTCTGAGCGCTGACCAGGAATAGATCACCAACGCTGACCAGATCAGTACGAATGCCGCCAGTTGCCATGCCGACAGATGTTCACCGAACACGAACACGGCCAATACGAAGATGATCGACGGGGCTATATACTGCATCAATCCGATGGTGGAGTAGCGCAGCAATTTTGCGCCAAATGCGTATAGGATAAGCGGCGCGGCCGTGATCGGACCACAAAGCATGAGCAGCCAGGAATCACTTGATGTTCCGTTCAGAAAATGCCCCGAACCGGTGTATTCCAGCCAGCAAACGTAAAAAATAGCCGGCACTCCCATGATGAGGACTTCCAGGAAGAACCCCTGTGATGGACCAATCGGAAGCGTCTTGCGCAAATATCCGTAGATGGCGAAACTTACTGCCAGCAACAGCGAGATCCATGGCAGGAAGCCGGCGCCGATGGTCAGCAGCACAACGGCGAAAGCGGCTATCGCGATGGCAACCATTTGTGCCCGCGTGAATCGATCGCCCAGCAGGACAACGCCGAACGACACGCTAATCAGTGGATTGATGTAGTAGCCCAGAGCCGTTTCGACAGTTCGGTCAACGCCCACGGCCCAGATGAAGAGGGCCCAATTGCCGGTTATCAGCAATGCGGTCACTGCCGCCATCGCCATGGTCCGGGGAGATTTAAACGCAGCCCTGATATCGGCGGTTCTACCGAGGAAAAGCAGCACAAGGCCGGCAACCGGTATGGACCAGATCACCCTGTGCAGGACAATTTCCACCGGAGGCAAATGCTGCAACGCCTTGAACAGCAGCGGAGCGAATCCCCAGATCAGATAGGCAGACAAGGCAAACAGGAAGCCCTTTACCGTTTCATCCTGCTGCCGCGCTATATCCGGTGTCTGCTCAACCGCCACGCCCTACTCCGCTGCGGTCCGACCGGCCTGCTCCCGGTTCTTCAACAATTTGTAGACGACCGAATCCATCAGCGCCTGGAACGACGCATCTATGATGTTGTCGGAAACGCCAACCGTCCACCACCGCGCTGCATCGGAATCGGTCGATTCGATCAGCACCCTGGTGATCGCCTCGGTGCCGCCATTGAGGATACGCACCTTGTAATCCACCAGTTCCAGATCGGCGATCTCGGCCTGATAACGGCCAAGATCCTTACGCAGTGCCAGATCAAGCGCATTAACGGGCCCGTGTCCCTCGGCGACCGATAATTTGTCCTCTCCGTCGATCTCAACCCGGACGATAGCCTCCGAGACGGTCTTGAGATTTCCACGCGCATCAAACCGGCGTTCGACCATACAGCGGAAGCTCTCCACCTTGAAGAATTCGGGAACCCGGCCCAGCGTGCGTCGCGCCAGAAGCTCGAAGCTGGCATCGGCGCCTTCATAGGCATAGCCTTCAGCCTCGCGCTCCTTGACGATGCTGACCAGCGTATCGAGGCGGGGATTGTCCTTGGCCACTTCAATGCCGCGGCGCTCGAGCTCGGCTATGAAATTCGACTTGCCGCCCTGATCCGACACCATCATCCTGCGGCGGTTGCCAACAAGATCCGGTGAGACATGTTCATAAGTCTCGGGGTCCTTGAGGATCGCGGAGGCATGAATCCCGGCCTTCGTCGCGAAAGCGGAATTGCCGACATACGGGCTCTGAAGATCCGGTGCTCGATTGAGCAACTCGTCGAAATTATGCGACAGGCGCGAAATCGCCTTTAGCGCCTCGGCGCTGATTCCGGTCTCAAAACGCGCCGCGTAAGATTGCTTCAGCATCAATGTCGGAATGATCGATATGAGATTTGCATTGCCGCAGCGCTCGCCAATGCCGTTGAGAGTGCCCTGAATGTGGCGCGCGCCGGCATCGACCGCCGCAAAGGTATTGGCTACCGCGTGACCGGTATCGTCATGAGTGTGGATGCCAAGGTGGTCACCGGGGACAGCCGACGCGATGACATCGGTGACGATGGTCTGGATTTCGTCGGGCAGTGTGCCGCCATTGGTATCGCACAACACGACCCACCGGCAGCCTGCCTCATAGGCCGTTTTGGCGCAGGCCAAAGCGTAATCGCGGTTGGCCTTGTAACCGTCGAAAAAATGCTCGCAATCGAGAATCGCCTCTTTGCCCGCAGCGACGGCGGCCTTGACGGAATCGGCGATCGATTCGAGATTTTCCTCATTGCTGCAGCCGAGCGCGACCCGGACATGGTAGTCCCAGGTTTTGGCAACATAGCAGATCGTATCGGCAGCACTTTGCAGCAGGCCGGCGACACCCGGGTCATTCGACGTGGAGACCCCGGCGCGGCGTGTCATGCCGAAGGCAACAAAATGCGCGGCCTTCGTTCGCTTGTCTGAAAAGAAGGCGGTGTCGGTCGGATTGGCTCCCGGATAACCGCCCTCGACATAGTCGAGGCCAAACGCGTCGAGCATTTCGGCGATCGCAATCTTGTCCTCGATCGAGAAATCGATGCCCGGCGTCTGCTGGCCATCTCTCAATGTCGTATCGAAGAGGTATATGCGTTCCTTGCTCATGGCTTTTTCTTTGCAGATGTCCAGTGTTCGGTATCGTGGTCGGGGTGTTGATGATTGGACTCCCGAATGAGCGAAAGCGCCTCGCCATCCTGGAATTCCGACTCTTCCGTTGCCTCACCCGGCAGCCGGTCAAGTTCCGACATCCAGGGCATCTTCGCCTCCAGACCGAATTGCTCTGCCGGCTTGACCGATGCCGGGTCATCCAGGCTGCCAAGCACGATGTTGAGGTGTTTTGCCGAAACGGTTTCGAATACCAGCGGCGTACCGCAATCACGGCAAAACCCGCGCTGCACCGGATCGGATGATTGAAACCAGGCGATTTCGCCGCGGGTCACTGTGAAATCATCCTTTTGCGCATTCGCCAGGGGCATGAAATAATTGCCGGCCGCCTTCTGGCACATCCGGCAGTGGCAGATATGTGGGTAAGCCAGCGGCCCTTCGGCCCGATAGCGGACCGCGCCACATTGGCATCCGCCGGTGATGTCAGCTGTCATGACTCTGCCTCCAATTCGAAACAAACCGCCTCGATATTGTGCCCCTCCGGATCAAGCACAAAGGCGCCATAATACTCCGGATGGTATTCCTCGCGGATGCCGGGGACTCCGTTGTCGGCACCGCCGGCGGCAAGTGCCGCGCGATGGAATTGGCGCACGGCCTCCCGGGTTGGAGCCCTGAAGGCTATATGTGTCGGCGGCGTCTGTTGGCCTTTTTCAGCCAGCCACAAAGTGCCCTTTCGCGAACGACCGAAGCCGGAATAGGCCACGCTTCCTGTCATCTCCGCCGTGACATCGGCGATCGGATGAAGGTCGATCGGCGCCAGTGCGGCAGTATAGAACGACTTGGCCCGACCTATGTCGGAGACGCTGAGCGTCAGATGATCAATGGTCAGTCCGAGTTCGCTCATTGCCTGACTTCCCAGGTGGTGATCCGGGCACCTGTCTCCGGATCCTTGCCATCCTTCAACTGGATTCCCTGTTGCAGCAGGGTGTCACGGATTCGATCGGCCTCGCCCCAGTTCTTCTCCGCAATCAGGGAAAGTCGGGCCTCGATCTGCTCCGCCACCACATCGCTGTCGATGCCGGCGCTCTGTTTTTTCCCGTCAAACCAGGCGGTCGTAGTCGATTGCAACAGGCCCAGGATCGATGCAGTCGCACCAATGGCCGCGAGTTGCGCCTCACCGTCCGCACCGTCGGCGATATCGGCCCGCAGCCAGCGAATGGCCTCGGGTGTATTGAGATCATTGGCCAGGGCCGCCAAAACCCGTGGGTCCGGCGATCCACCGGCAGCCAGAGCCCGATCGTCGAGCTTGCGGTACATCGAATCCAGTGCACCCTCGGCTTCTTCAAGGCGACGGATGCTGAAATCGATCGGTTCCTTGTAATGGGTCATCAGCATGGCAAGGCGCAACACCTCCCCCGGCCACTTTCTGGCGCCGAATGTCTCGGTGCGCAGCAGCTCGTTGATGGTGATGAAATTGCCCTCGGATTTGGACATCTTGCGGCCTTCGACCTGAAGGAAGCCGTTGTGCATCCAGAGCCGTGCCATCGACCCGGTTCCATGGGCGCAGCGTGATTGGGCCACTTCATTTTCATGATGCGGAAACACCAGATCAATACCGCCGCCATGAATGTCGAATTCGGTTCCGAGATGTTTTCCGGCCATCGCCGAGCACTCGATGTGCCAACCCGGACGGCCGTTGCCCCACGGGCTGTCCCAGCCCGGATGTTCCTCTGTCGAAGGTTTCCACAGGACAAAATCCATGGGATCGCGCTTGTAGGGCGCGACTTCGACTCGCGCTCCGGCAATCATGTCATCAAGCGACCGGCGCGAAAGCTTGCCATATTCGAGACCGTCGCCCGCGCCCTGCCAACTGCGCACATCGAACAGCACATGACCTTCGGCCTCATAGGCGTGGCCATTGGCGATCAATGTCTCGATCAGCGCGATCATTTCGGCGATGTGACCCGTGGCGCGTGGCTCGATATCCGGCGGCAGGCAGCCAAGCGCGGCAACGTCCTGATGATATTGTTCCGTCGTGGTTTCCGTAACCCTAGCGATGGCATCGCGCACCGGCAGGTCCGGAAAATCGCGCGCGGCCCTTGCATTTATCTTGTCGTCGACATCGGTGATGTTGCGGGCGTAGGTGACGTGATCCGGCCCGTAGACATGACGCAACAGCCGGTAGAGGACGTCAAAGACGATCGCCGGGCGGGCGTTGCCAATATGGGCGAAGTCGTAGACTGTCGGTCCGCAGACATACATGCGAACGTTATTCGGATCGATCGGAACAAATGTCTCCTTCGATCGCGTCAGCGTATTGTAGAGATGCAAATCCGTTGAACCACCGGACATAAGTCAAACCTTTCCCAAGGCCGCCGGCCGGGTCGTTTGCGCATCCAATTGTCAAAAAGAGCAGAAAACGTCCAAGCCAGCGGGGCGCTAGCTAATAATGCAGATCCAGATAATCTTGTGACACGAGGAGATCGTTTTCATGGGCGCTTTATCGGCTTGATGGTGCAGGACGTCAAGTCCCTTGCACAATGCGATCTGGTCGCGAAATGGCTCGCGCTGCGTATTCAGGTGACCTGTCTTTCAAGACCGTGTTTTCACATGTCGCAAAATCGCAAATTCCGGTGGAACGGTAGCGTTAAAAAGCGGTTTATCGAATATTAAAACAATCGTGAAAAAATGCCTTTAATTCGCCGCAAAGAAAGAGCCTTTCCGCGCAGCAATTCAGACCTGACAAACGGAAAAAAAACGATGGTCACCACCCGGCTAGAAGCCACTCACCACACTGCTTTCGATGACACGCTTTGTGCGCAGTACAGAGAGATCGGCCCGGCAAGCATTCTTGCCGCGCTGCTGTTTTGCCCGACGCGAAACAAGATTGCGGCCGGCGGCAAGAAAAGCTGAGACCCCGGCCTGGCTGATTGCGATCCGATCAGCCGTTTCAGTAGAATTCATCAACGACATTGCGCACCATTTCCGTGGTCACGCTGACGACCGGCGAGCGTGGTCTTGTGCGGTGCGTCATATAGAATGTCACCGGCTCGAGGCTCCTCTTGGAGCGGAGGATGACCAGCCGTTTGTCTGCAAGATGCTGCTGTATGGCGCTTGG
>JAJFHT010000041.1 GCA_021775495.1 Hyphomicrobiales bacterium
ACATAGGCCAGAACGACAGTCACGCGCTGCGCCTCTGGAAGTGCGTACACTTCCGTTAACACCTCACCGGTGAAAAAATTCGATTCCGGGTCCGGGCGGCCATCGGCAATGTCGATGTCCTCGATCGGCGCGAGGCCGCCACCGCGCCGCACGGCATCCGAGCGCAACTCGTTCAGCCAGATGCGCTGGGCGATGCGGAATATCCAGCGGTCGAGCTGACTGCCGGATTCAAACTGGTCGGATTTCTCCAGCCCGCGCAGGCAGGCCGACTGCGCCAGATCGTTGGCCCGTTCGGCATTGCCGGTCAGCACAACGCAGTAGCGCCACAGGCGCGGATAGAGCGCCCGCAGTCCGGCCTTGACTTCGCTTTCAGAATTTTTTTTGCCGAACAATCGAATAATCCAGTGACATGCCGTGTTCTATCATAGTCGCGCAAAACAGCGGCGGGCAATTGATGATTGGAGAATTCGTAAAATGAGACACCTGTTTGCGATTGCAGCCCTGTCGACCTTGCTCCTGCCCACCGCCGGATTTGCCGGCGAAACCCCCTCGGCACCCGGCACGACACAGTATTTTGTCAACCTGAAGGACGGTGACACCGTCAAGAGCCCGGTGAAGGTGATCTTCGGCCTTTCCGGACTGGGCGTCGCACCGGCGGGTGTGGAAAAGGAAAACACCGGCCATCATCACATATTGCTCGACCGTCCGCCGCTCGGCCAGGGCGAGGACGGCGCCGATGAGTTCGACGCCAATATTCTGGCCGATGAAAACAACATTCACTACGGCAAGGGCCAGACTGAAACCGTTCTTGATCTCGCGCCCGGCACCCACACGCTTCAGCTGGTCCTCGGCGACAAGGATCACATCCCGCACAATCCACCGGTTTCGTCCGAGGTGATCACCATCACGGTCGAATAGAACACGCGCCGCGACCCTCGCGTGTGCCCAGGGGTGCCATCCTTCAAACGGCGCCCTTGAAACCAAGCTGCGGAGCAACCCATCGCTCCGCAGCTTAATTTTTTATTACCAATGTCCTGCATGCCGGCCATGTTATCACCTGCCACTTGCACAGTTGTGACTGGCTGTTGACGGCGGCGCTCACTACCTTGTCGCGCGAAGCTGTGTGAACGCGCGAGGTGTATGTTCATGTCCATGGTCCCTGACTGGGTCGCCCGGGGTCTCGATATCCTGTCGACCCTGTTCATCGTCGCTATCGGCCTGGCTGTGCTGCTGGTCTTTGTGCTGTTTCTGGTCGACGTGCTGCAGACAAAGGACGCGGTGCGCCGCAATTATCCGGTCATTGGCCGCTTCCGCGAAATCTTCAGCACGCTGGGCGAATTCTTCCGGCAGTATTTTTTCGCAATGGACCGCGAGGAAATGCCGTTCAATCGGGCCGAACGCGAATGGGTCAATCGTTCGGCGCGCGGCGAGGACAACACCATCGCTTTCGGCTCCACCCGGCAATTGACGGTTGCCGGCACGCCGATCTTCGTCAACTGTCCGTTTCCGACGCTCGACAGCGACGCCGCCGAGACGCAAGGCCTGGAATTCGGCCCCCATTGCAAACACCCATATATGGCGCACTCGCTGGTCAATATTTCCGGCATGAGTTTCGGCGCGATTTCGCGGCCTGCCGTGACAGCCCTTTCCAGGGGTGCGCAAATGGCCGACTGCTGGATCAACACCGGTGAAGGCGGGTTGTCGCCCTATCATCTGGAAGGCGGCGCCGACATCGTCTTTCAGATCGGCACGGCCAAATACGGCGTACGAACGCCCGACGGCGGCCTCGACGATGACAAGCTGCGCGCGGTCGCCGCGCACAAGCAGGTCAAAATGTTCGAGGTCAAGATGAGCCAGGGCGCAAAACCCGGCAAGGGCGGCATCCTGCCGGGCGAAAAGGTGACGGCGGAAATCGCGGCGATCAGGGGCATTCCCGAAGGAGCCGCATCGATCTCGCCAAACCGCCACCCCGAAGTCGATTCCGTCGAAGAACTGCTCGATTTCATCGGCCACATTCGGGCGGTCACCGGCAAGCCGGTCGGCTTCAAGGCGGTGATCGGCGCCTATGGCTGGCTTGACCAATTATGCGAGGCGATCCACACCCGTGGTATCGAAAGCGCACCGGATTTCATCACCATCGACAGCGGCGACGGCGGCACCGGTGCGGCGCCGATGCCGCTGATGGACAGTGTCGGCATGACGCTGAAGGAATCGCTGCCGATGGTCGCAGACATCCTGACCCTGCATCGGCTGAAAGACCGCATCCGGCTTGTCAGTTCCGGCAAGCTGGTCACGCCGACCAATGTCGCCTGGGCGCTCTGCGCCGGCGCCGATGTCATCACCACCGCGCGCGGCTTCATGTTTTCGCTCGGCTGCATCCAGGCGCTGAAATGCAACAAGAACACCTGCCCGACCGGCATCACCACCCACAATCCGCGTCTGCAGCGCGGGCTCGATCCGCAGGAAAAATCCGTACGGGTCGCCAATTACTGCAAGAACCTGGTGCACGAGGTCGAGGTCATCGCCCACTCCTGCGGCGTGCCTGAACCGCGCCGGCTGAAACGCCATCACGTGCGCATCATTCAGGATGGCGGCAAGTCCGTGCCGATGAATGAGCTTTATCCCGAACCCGCCATTGCCGGTTGAGCAATATTGCCCTGCATCAAAATCCGAGCGGCAGATGCGGCGTGTTCTTGACCTCGCCGATCACCACGCTGGTCTCGATGCCGAACACACCCGGCAGTTCGGCCAGAATATCGCGCAGATAGCGGTTGTAGTCCTTCATGCCGGGCAGCCGGACAGTGAGAATATAGTCATGCGCCCCGGTGATCAGGTCGCAACGCAGCACCTCCGGCAGGTCCATGATCCGCGACTCGAATTCCGCGATGGTCTTGCGGTCGCGGCTTTGCAGTTTGACGAAAACATAGACCGCCAGGTCGAGATCGCATTTCTCCGGATCGATCGCCGCCTGGTAACCACCGATGACACCGGTTTCCTCCAGCCGTCGCAACCGGCGCCGGGTTGGCGTCGCCGACAGGCCGATCCTGTCGGCAATGGTCTCGACACTTGCGCGGCCATCCTCGATCAGCGCGGTAACGATTTTTCGGTCGGTTGCGTCCAACAATTGGATGGTTTCCTCTAATATTTTTATATATTGTAGCAAATTAGGTTGGAATTGGCCAATGGGAATAGCGCACCATGAGCCAAAGTGGAGGATACCATGTCTGATTCGAAATCATTCCGCCGCACCAGCCTCGGCAACCATGTCCTGCATCCCTCAACGCAGATGGTCTCCTATGGCTACGAACCGTCGATGTCGGAAGGGGCGGTCAAGCCGCCGGTCTTCCTGACCTCGACATTCGCCTTCCAGTCGGCCGAGGAAGGCGCTGATTTTTTCGATGTCGTTGCCGGCCGCAAACCGGCACCCGAAGACGGCGGCGCCGGCGGCCTCGTTTACAGCCGCTTCAATCATCCCAATACCGAAATCGTCGAAGACCGGCTGGCGCTGTTCGATGGCGCCGAATCCGCGCTGGTAACATCGTCCGGCATGGCGGCGATCAGCGCCGTGTTCCTCACCCATACGCGGCCCGGCGATGCCATCGTCCACTACACCCCGCTTTACGGCGGCACCGAGACTTTGCTCGGCAAGGTGCTCACCGGCTGGGGCATCAAGCCGATCCCCTTTGTCGACGGCCTGTCGGAAGGCGCGCTCATCTATGCGCTCGAAAAGGCAGCACACCACGGACCGGTCAAGGTGCTCTACCTGGAGACGCCGGCCAACCCGACCAATGCAATGATCGACCTGGCCATGGCCCGGCGGGTCGTCGATCAATGGGCGCAAAGCTCCGGCCAGAAACCGATCATCGTCTGCGACAACACCATGCTCGGTCCGGTTTTCCAGAAGCCGATCACGCTCGGCATCGACATCTGCGTCTACTCGCTGACCAAATATGTCGGCGGCCACAGCGACCTGATTGCCGGCGGCATCACCGGATCGAAGGAATTGCTGAAACCCATTCGGCTGAGCCGCAGCGCCTTCGGGTTCCAGCTGGATCCCCACTCGTCCTGGATGTTGTCGAGATCGATGGAGACACTCGAACTGCGCATGGAACGGGCGGCGCAGTCGGCATCGCATGTCGCCGACTGGCTGTCAGAAAATACCATTATTCCCTGCAATGTGCTGCATCCCGAACACTCGGACGACCCGCAGGAAAAGCAAGTTTTTGCCGCGCAATGCACCGGGCCGGGCTCCACCTTCTCCTTTGTTGTCGAGGATGACCGGTCGCTGGCCTTCCGCATTCTCAACGAGCTCAAACTGTTCAAGCTCGCCGTAAGTCTCGGCGGCACCGAGTCCCTGGTCTGCCACCCGGCATCCACCACCCATTCCGGCGTGCCGAAGGAAGCCCGCACCACGGCCGGTGTCACCGACGGGCTTATCAGGGTCTCGATCGGACTGGAGCATCCCGGCGATCTGATCGAGGACCTGAAACAGGCGTTCGAACGCGCGTCCACGGGCAATCTGGCGCTGGTGGGTTGAGCCACGGCGCGGCAAACGGCACAGTGCGTTGCATGGCGAATTTGCGCGAGGCGAACGACACATGACGGCTGCATCAACCGGACACCTGAAAGCGCTAGAGCAGCAGATCCTGTGGACGGCCTGCTGGATGG
>JAJFHT010000401.1 GCA_021775495.1 Hyphomicrobiales bacterium
GGCTGACCGCCGCCGGCATTGTTGGTGATCGTCATCATGACGCAGGGAACCGCATTCCCGTGTTCATCGAGATAGGATTTGAGCTTGCCTGGATCCATATTGCCCTTGAACGGGTGCATGGATTGCGGGTCGCGGCCCTCATCGATCACAAGATCGGCCGCTTCGGCGCCGGACGCTTCAATGTTGCCGCGGGTGGTGTCGAAATGTGTGTTGTTCGGGATCCTCCGGCCAGGTCCGCCCAGGATCGAAAACAGGATGGCTTCGGCAGCACGGCCCTGGTGTGTTGGAATGATATGTTTGAAATTCATCAGGTTCTTCACCGCCGCTTCAAAGCGGTAGAAGGAAGGTGATCCTGCATAGCTCTCATCACCCCGCATGACCGCGGACCATTGCGCCGCGCTCATCGCGCCGGTGCCGCTGTCGGTCAGCAGGTCGATCATCACATCGTCGGAATGCAGCGTGAACGGGTTGTAGTTTGCTTGCTTGATCAGTCGCTTGCGTTCCTCCCGCGTCGTCATGCGGATGGGTTCGACGGACTTGATCCGGAAAGGTTCAAAGATGGTTTTCACAAGGGGCTCCTGTCGGTCGGCCCCTTTTTCGCGTGGCAACCCCTAAACACGAGGGGCCAGCGCTACGGTTGTCCGCTATGCAGACCGCGCTCAGCGCCCTTAAGGTTGCAGGTTATCTGCTTTCACACGCAGGGGTTTCGGTCAAGCCCCCCTGTTTTTGAGTCTAAGACCTGGCATTTTCCACATTGTTCCCCTGAACCGGGTCATACAGCCCGCCGCCAAGATGCCCATGCCCCCATTTCATGATTTGCAGCAGAACGGGTTCCAGGTCCTTCCCTCCGCGGGTCAGAAAGTACCGGTGACGAACCGGGCGGTTCTGATAGGCCTCGCGCCGTACCAGGCCCCAATGCATCAACCGTTTCAGACGTTGTGACAACAGATTCGCCGGCATTCGCTCCTCGCTGTTCTGCAATTCCTGGAACGTATGTTTGCCGTGCCACATCAGGTCACGCACAACCAGAAAGGTCCATTTGTCGCCGAGGATTTCCAGGGTGCGCGCAATTGAACAGCGAGAGCGAAAGTCGTGTTCGGGCTTTGTCATGGTGTGCTCCAAAGGGTCGATTCCGCCCTGAATACAGCAGTCACTTTAAAAATGGAAGCTTGACCAAATCAGTGACTTTAAATATGGAAGTCACATGCGATTCAACAACGCGATGGGACCGGCATATGACCGTGATTGGAAACACGCCCTTGATCAGGCTGAGCCAATTGACCGGCGCCGACAGCGCAGACATTTTCGTAAAATGGGAGGGCGCTAACCCGACAGGCAGCATGAAGGACCGGATGGCTCTGTCGATGATCGAGGGCGCGGAAAAGCGCGGCGAACTGAAACCCGGTGGACGTGTGGTCGAATATACCGGCGGCAGCACCGGCAGTTCCCTGGCAATGGTGTGCGCGACCCGTGGCTACCAAGCCCATTTTGTCTCGTCCAACGGCTTTTCTCAGGAAAAACTGCAGACGATGCGTGCATTCGGCGCCAAGGTCGAGATTGTTCATGCGGATGGCGGTGTCCTGACAGCAGATGTGATCGACCGGATGATCGCCCGCGCCAAGGAACTGGCTGACGAGCCTGGAACCTTCTGGCCGGATCAGGTGAACAATCCGGACAATAAACGAGGATATCACGCGATGGGGCGTGAAATCCTCGGCCAGATCGACGGAACAATAGATGAATTCGTCATGGCAGTTGGCGGCGGGGGCTGCATCTCGGGCAATGCGGAAATATTGAAAGAGTTCAACCCTGAAACGCGCATCATCGGGGTGGAACCATTCAATGTCCGCAATATTTCCGGTGGTGATTCCAGCGGCAAGCATCGGCTCGAGGGGATCGGTCTTTCGTTTCTGCCCGCCATCTTGCGGCGCGATCTGATCGAAGACGTCGTACCGGTAACCGACGAAGATGCCTTTTCGTCTGCGCGGGCTTTGGCTAACACCGAAGGGCTTATCGGCGGCATCACCTCCGGTGCAAATATCTGGGCGGCTCTACAGCGCGCCAGACAGTTGGGGCCGGGAAAAAAAGTGGTTTCGGTAATCGTAGACACCGGATTGCGTTATCTGAACGGAGATCTGTATTCCTGACGATATCGCTGCAGCTAACCGGGATTGGGTCCATTCTCCCGTCTTCTGGCAATATCGTGGAAACCATGAGTTCAAAAAGACCCGCAAGGAACACGACCATGCACCCGGATTTAATCGCTGTCAGCTAGGGTCGACGAAACAAAAAACGGGGATTTTGTCATGGTTCGGGGGCATTCGGCGGTCATAGTTGATGACAATCCAGGCTTCATCTCAAATGCCGCAAACGTGTTGCGGTCGCTTGGTGTTTCGCGGGTCTTGGCGGCCGGTGATGGGGAAACTGGGCTTGAAATCGTTACCGGCTCAACACAGAGCGAAGGCGTCGATTTGATTGTTCTCAACCCTGAAATGCCGGGTGTCGATAGCCTGGAGCTTTTGCGGGGATTCTCGCAGTCAGGTTTCACGGGGTCAATAATCCTTGCCAGCGGCGAATCGTCGGAGGTCGTCCAATCGGCCTGGAAAATTGGCCAATGTCTCGGGTTGCGTATTCACACGGTGCCCAGGGACCCGCTATTGATCGGTGAGCATCTGTCGACAGCCGGGTGAACCCGCCTTGTAAGGCAACCTCACACCAGCCCCGCGCCGCGCACCTCGTCCATTCGAGAGCGGCTGACCGGCAGCCGGGTTCCGTCGTGCATCGCCAGGAACAGCCGCCCTTCCTGCCTGTGAGCACCCGTCACCGCATCCAGCGCGACCCAATGCGAACGGTGAATCTGCAATCCGTTGATGCCGTCCGTTTCGCGTATTGCGTCCGCCATACGCATCAGCACCAGTTCCGATCCCCTGTCTGTTGTCACTTCGACATAGTGATCCTGCACTGTGAGATGCGACAGCCGCCCACGTTTGCCTGCCGGTAGGCGGTCAAGCAGGATCGGTCGCCGATTCTCTGCCTTTGCGGCTTCGCCGCCGGAGCCCGATTTGCTGTAGCCGAACTGCGCATAAAGGTAGGCGATCACAGCCGCGATTGGGCAGATGTAGGGAAGCAGGGTCAGGATTTCATTGCCGAAGTCCCCGGTCCTGTCGAACAGGATTGAATTGACCAGCGCCACGAACAGAGTGACCGGCAACCCGGCAAGGAAACCGATGACGGCAAATCTGACCGGCATCATGGTCCCGCTCCCGCCAGTCAACCGGGCGAGATAACCGGTAAACGCTGTGGCGATCAAAAACGTCACCACCGTTATGGCAAACCAGTATGCGAGACGCGGCAGGATCTGCAGGCTCGCGAAGGTTCCGAACGGACCGGCGATACCGACAACCAGTGCCAAGGCAATGGCGATCGCCCAAAAGCGCGGTGCAAGGACAAGCTGCTGCAATTCACGCTTCGTCAGTTGCAGGGCGCTGTCACTCACGCAGAAATCCGTCCGTTCGCGAAACGATCATTGCAGCGATTCATAGCGGTCAACTAACCGATGGTGCAAGCCGCAGAATTTTCCAGACGGAATTGGACGTCATGACATTTCAGCCGATTATCGCCGCATCTCTGGCCATTCAGATTCACATCGCCGCAGCGCTTTGTGCGCTTGTGCTCGGAGCATTTGTCTTTTTTCGGAAAAAGGGAGACTGGCGGCACCGCTTCGGCGGCCGGCTCTGGGTGGCGCTGATGTTGACCGTCGCGTTTTCGTCCCTGCTGATTCACGAGCTCAACGTCTGGGGTATCTGGAGCCCGATCCACTTGATTTCACTCTGGGTCATCGGTTCGATGGCTGTAGCGGTCTGGGCGGCCCGCTCCGGCAACATAAGGCGGCACCAATGGACCATGAAGGCCACCTATGTCGGCGGTTTGATTGTCGCCGGGCTGTTCACATTCGCGCCCGGCCGCATCATGTATGAGGCATTGTTCGGCATCGGCTGACCCGGCTGCCTCCGCCCCCGTTCAACAAACCTGCATCCAGTGCAACAAACCGGTTTCCAATCGGACCGATCATGCTCTATATGCGCGGATCATGAGCACCCCCTTGTCGCATATCCGCAATTTTTCCATCGTCGCCCATATCGACCATGGAAAATCCACCCTTGCCGACCGGCTGATCCAGCAGACCGGCGGGCTGCAGAATCGCGAGATGAAGGAGCAGGTGCTCGACAGCATGGACATCGAGCGCGAACGCGGCATCACCATCAAGGCCCAGACCGTCCGCCTGCACTACAAGGCAAATGATGGTGAGAATTATGTGCTCAATCTGATCGACACGCCCGGTCATGTCGATTTCGCCTACGAAGTCTCCCGTTCGCTGTCGGCCTGCGAAGGCTCGCTGCTGGTGGTCGACGCCTCGCAGGGCGTTGAGGCCCAGACCCTGGCCAATGTCTACCAGGCGATCGACAACAATCACGAGATCGTCACGGTGCTGAACAAGATCGATCTGCCGGCGGCCGAGCCCGAGCGGGTCAAGCAGCAGATCGAGGAGGTCATCGGGCTGGACGCCTCCGATGCCGTGCCGATTTCGGCCAAGACCGGTCTCGGCATCGATAACGTGCTGGAAGCCATCGTGCAGCGACTGCCAGCGCCCGCCGAGGGCGACCGCTCGGAGCCGCTGAAAGCCATGCTGGTCGACAGCTGGTATGATGCCTATCTCGGCGTGATCGTGCTGGTGCGGATCATCGACGGCGAGTTGAAAAGAGGCCAGACCATCCGCATGATGGGCACCGGCGCGAAATACCTGGTCGACCGGGTCGGTGTGTTCACCCCGAAAATGGTGATGATGGATGCGCTTGGCCCGGGTGAACTCGGCTTCATCACCGCTTCGATCAAGGAGGTTGCCGACACCCGCGTCGGTGACACCATCACCGAGGACAAACGTGCCACTTCGGAAATGCTACCCGGTTTCAAGCCGGCCCAGCCGGTGGTTTTCTGTGGCCTGTTCCCGGTCGACGCCGCCGATTTCGAGGATCTGCGGGCGGCAATGGGCAAGTTGCGTCTCAACGATGCCTCGTTCAGTTTCGAGATGGAATCTTCCGCTGCTTTGGGTTTCGGATTTCGTTGCGGGTTCCTCGGCCTGCTGCATCTGGAGATCATCCAGGAGCGGCTGGAGCGCGAGTTTGATCTTGATCTCATCGCCACCGCACCCTCGGTGGTTTACGAGTTGTCGATGACCGACGGAACCGACCGCGAACTGCACAATCCGGCCGACATGCCGGAGGTCATGAAAATCGCCGAAATCCGCGAACCCTGGATCAAGGCGACCATTTTGACACCCGATGATTATCTCGGCGCGATTCTGAAACTCTGCCAGGACCGCCGCGGTATTCAGACCGATCTGTCCTATGTCGGCAGCCGCGCTATGGTGACCTACGACCTGCCGCTCAACGAAGTGGTGTTCGATTTCTACGACCGGCTGAAATCCATTTCCAAAGGATATGCCTCTTTCGACTACCAGCTTGTCGATCACCGCCCGGGCGATCTGGTCAAGATGTCGATCCTGGTCAATGCCGAACCGGTCGATGCGCTGTCGATGATGGTGCACCGGCATGCCGCCGAAAAGCGTGGCCGCGAAATGTGCGAGAAGCTGAAGGACCTGATCCCCAAGCACATGTTCAAGATCCCGATCCAGGCGGCAATCGGTGGCAATGTCATTGCCCGCGAAACGATTTCCGCGCTGCGCAAGGACGTCACGGCCAAATGTTACGGCGGCGATGTCTCGCGCAAGCGCAAGCTGCTGGAAAAACAGAAAGCCGGCAAGAAGCGCATGCGCCAGTTCGGCAAGGTCGACATCCCGCAGGAAGCTTTCATCGCCGCACTGAAGATGAGCGACTGATCTTTTCGATCCAACCAGCGAGGACTTTCCATGAGCTCGAACCGTCAGGTCATTGTCCGCGAATTGCCGAAAGGCGAATTGACGGAAGCGCATTTCGAATTGCGCGAAACGGACATGCCGTCGATTGAAGACGGCGAGGTTCTGGTGCGCACGATCCTGATGTCGATCGACGCGGCCAACCGAGCCTGGATGCAGGGTGCGACCTATCGCGAGGCGGTCAAATCAGGTGATGTCATGCACACCTATCTGATCGGTGAAGTGGTGGAGTCGAAGGATCCGTCACGTCAGCCGGGCGACGTCGTTGCCGCCGAGGCCGGCTGGGCCGACTACGCCGCGATCAAGGCACGCCGCACGCAGAAAATGCCGGATCACCGGCCTTTGTCGCACCTGCATTCGGTATTCGGTATTGCCGGCAAGACCGCCTATCACGGTCTGATCGGAGTTGGGCAGCCGAAACCCGGCGATACTGTGCTGGTGTCGGCCGCTGCGGGATCGGTTGGATGTTATGTCGGTCAGATTGCCAAGGCGCTCGGATGTCGGGCCGTCGGCATTGCCGGTGGTGCCGAAAAATGCGCCTGGGTAAGGGACGAGCTTGGTTTCGATGATTGCGTCGATTATCGCGAAGGCAATCTGGTCAAACAGCTGAAGAAGGCCTGCCCGGACGGCGTCGATGTGTATTTCGACAATGTCGGCGGAACCGTCCTCGAAACCGCACTCTATTTCATGAACAACAAAGGCCGCGTCGTCTGTTGCGGCGCCGTCAGCCAGTATGACTCGACCGCACC
>JAJFHT010000402.1 GCA_021775495.1 Hyphomicrobiales bacterium
CGACAGATTTGCTGTTCCGGCGTGCAACCTTGATCAGCAACTGGTCGCCGACATCGTGTCCGTGGGTATCGTTCTGGCTCTTGAAATTGTCCAAATCGATGAAGAGCAGAGCTCCGCAATCCGAAGAACAATTGGTGTCGGCGATCACGCCCGACAATTTGTCGATCAGCAGTCGGCGGTTGGGCAGGTGGGTGAGGGGATCGAAATAAGCCAGATCCTCGATCTTGATCTGGTGTTTCTTTCGCTCCGAGATGTCGGAAATGTAGCCATGCCAGACGACCTCTGCTCCATCATGCTCAGGCGTGGCCGTGATATGTATCCAGCGTTCTGGGCCTTGTTTGGTCAGCGCCCGCGACTCGAAGATCAGCGGTTGGAGTTGCATTCCTGATGTCTTCAAAGCAGCAAGAAGCCTCAGCCGATCTGCTTCGCGCAGGTCGTGTCCCATGATTTCCGGGTCAAGATCGGTTGTGTCATCTTCAAGGTCGAACATGCGCCTGAAGCCCAGATTTGCGTAAGGCATGGTAAACTTGCCGCCTGGAGAGCGGACAAGCTGAAACAAGCCGCCGGGGACCTGGCTTGTCAGCTTGCGAAAACGCATATCGAGTTGCTGCTGCTTTACCGACGCGGTGATTTCCCGAATCGAGCCTTCATAATATTGCGGCTTTCCGGTTCTGGTGTCGCGAACGAGACGGGCCGATTCGGAAATCCAGATGCGTTCGCGTGTTTTGTGCCGGTAGATTTCCGAAACGAAATCCTCCACCCGTCCGTCACGTGCAAGGATGGATTGGAACTCCCAACGGCGACCGGGGTCAACATACCATTCTGCAGCGATATTGTGCACCGATGCGAGCATTTCCGTCTGGCTGTCATAGCCGTTGAGGGCAACCAGAGCCCGATTGGCGCTGAGCTGTCTGCCGTCGAGAGAAGAATGGTATACCCCTTCCGAAAGGTTCTCTATGAGATCGCGATGGCCTGATTCCCGGGTGCTTGCCCGAAAAAATAGCAAGCGGTAGCGCAACAGGGCGATCAGCAACACAATGCTTGTCGACAACATGACAAGCATCGGCCATTCCATTCCCTGAATGAATGCCGTAGCTCCAACTTGCACGCGTTGCCCCCCTACAAACCAGAGTGGCAGGTTAGCAGGGTAGTTCTATTCTTTTGGTTTAGAAACAAAGCTTAAAGCGATGTTTTCTCGATTCTGAATGAACACACCCTTACCAGCGGTCAGCGGCCTGATCGTCTTCAATCTTGGCCGAAACCCAACTGCCGTTCTCACCGTTGGTCAGATGCTGCCTTTTCCAAAATGGGGCGTTGGTTTTCAGAAAATCCATGACGAAGGAAGCAGCATCAAATGCCGCCTGCCGATGCGGGGAGGCCGCGATCACCAGAACGATATTGTCTCCGGGAACAAATTTTCCGAACCGGTGTACGATACTCAACTCCTGGATTGGCCAACGCCGCGTACAATTCTGGCCGATGCGCTGTAATTCCGATTGGGCCATGCCGGGATAGTGCTCAAGCTCGAGCGCGGCCAGGGTTCCCTGTTCATCGCGGCAGAGGCCGACAAAACTGACGACAGCCCCTATATCCCGGCGGCCGTTGGTGATCCGCTTCTGCTCGACGGCAACGTCAAAGTCTTCACGCTGCACTCGAACGGAGATGTTTGCCGCCTTGACCATCAAAGTGACTCCATATTGCTCGAAGATGCTCTAGCCCTAGCCGCCGGTCATCGGGGGGAACAGCGCGATCTCCCTGGCATGAACGATGCTGTCGCCGGCATCAGCATGCTCCTGGTCGATTGCAACGCGTATCACGTCGGAATGCTCCAGTGCAGCGGCATAGCCCTCACCGCGGTCCTTGAGCCATGTCAATAGTTGAGACACGTTCGTCACATTGTCAGGCAGGGATATGGTTTCCTCGTCTATCCCGATCCGTTCCCGCACCCATGCGAAATATACAAGCTTCATCCTGGTTCTCCGGCAGATTCCGGCGCGGCGACCGTCAGTTATCGATGACGTGTTTCAGACCCGCGCGAAAGTAGTCCCACCCTGTATAGAGCGTGACGATGGCCGAAATCCATAGCAGCGCAAGACCAAGTTCCGTCACATAGGGGACGATCTTGTCACCGGCAGGTCCTGCCAGCAGAAAGCCGAGCGCAATCATTTGAAGCGTGGTTTTCCATTTGGCGAGTTGGGTGACGGGAACGCTGACTTTCAGTTCTGCAAGATATTCCCGCAATCCGGAGACCAGTATTTCGCGGCAAAGGATGACGATCGCGGCCCACAAGGTCCAACCTGCAATCGTCCCGTCGGCGGCAAGCAACAGCAGGCATGATGAAACCAGCAGTTTGTCGGCGATCGGATCGAGCATTCGCCCGATTGTCGACGTCTGCTGCCAGGCTCTCGCCAGATAGCCATCAAAAAAGTCAGTCACGCTTGCCGCGAAAAAAATCAACAATGCCGACCACCGCGCAAAATCGCTCGACTTCAGTTTGCCTTCGAGAAAAAAGCACAAGACAATAAGCGGCACGGCCAGAATGCGACCATAGGTCAGCATGTTTGGAAGATTGAAAATGCGATTGGACATTCGCGGTTGGCTTGGCACTTTTAAACTCACCATTCCAAAAGGCATCTGACTGAGGCGGGGTCAACTGTCGTTGTGAAAAAACTGACGGATGCGGTGGACCCACTCACACATTATCGTGAAAATGATCATAAACCAGCCGGGCAATCGACTCCGATATGCCTTCTACAGCCATCAGGTCTTCAAAGGCGGCGCGCGAGACGGCCTTTGCGGTTCCAAAATGGTGCAGCAGAGCCCGTTTCCGGCTTGGTCCGATGCCGTCGATTTCATCGAGCGGATTTTTAATCATGTCCTTCTTGCGGCGAGCTCTGTGTGACCCGATCGCAAAACGATGCGCCTCATCGCGCAGCCGCTGCACAAAATACAGAACAGGATCACGTACCGGCAGGGTGAAAGGCTGCTGGCCGGGAATGAAGAAGCGCTCCCGGCCGGCGTCCCTGTCGACACCCTTGGCAACGCCGATTGTCCTGACATCATCGGCAATGTCCAACGATTGCAGCACTTCAAGGACAGCTTTTTGCTGTCCCTTGCCACCATCGATCAACAGCAGGTCGGGCCATGCCGGCAAATCGTGCGAAAACTCATCAGCCTCGGTGTCAGTCTGCTCGGCGACGGAGGGAAGCGGCTTGCCATGTTCCTTCAACAGCCTGGAGAACCGGCGCTGCATGACCTCACGCATCATTCCCAGGTCGTCACCGGGTGAAATGTCCTCGGATCGGATGTTGAACTTGCGATACTGGTTTTTCACAAAACCATCAGGGCCGGCGACGATCATTGCGCCGACCGCATTGGTGCCCATGATGTGGGAATTGTCGAAAACCTCAATGCGGCGTGGCGGTTTTTGCAATCCGAATGTATCGGCCAGTCCCTTCAGAAGCCGCGCCTGGGAAGAGGATTCGGCCAACCGGCGACCAAGGGCTTCGCGTGCATTTTGGCTGACATGTTCAATCAGATCGCGTTTCTCGCCACGTTGCGGCACGTTGACACTGACCTTTCGTCCTGCGCGCACCGACAATGCATCGACAAGCAGGGTCTGTTCTTCGATGGCATGGGAGATCAGAATGGAGCGCGGACAGGGCTTGTCATCGTAAAACTGCGCCAGAAAGGCGCCGAGAACCTCTGCCGGTTCAAAAGACGGGTCGGCTTTCGGGAAGTAGGACCGGTTGCCCCAGTTCTGGCCCGTGCGGAAGAAAAACACCTCGATGCAGCTCTGACCGCCTTCCTGATGAATGGCGAAAACATCTGCTTCTTCAACGGTGTGCGGGTTGATCCCCTGATGACTTTGGACATGTGACAACGCGGCCAGTCGATCGCGGAACATTGCGGCCCGTTCGAAATCCAGTTCGTCGGAAGCACGCTGCATTGCTTTCGACATTTCCGCCTTGACCTTCTGGCTCCGGCCGGACAGGAAATCGGTCGCCTCACGGACCAGTTCGGCGTAGCCCTCCTCGTCGATCTCACCAGTGCAGGGGGCCGAGCAACGCTTGATCTGGTGGAGTAGGCAGGGCCGGGTTCGGCCGTCGTAAACCGAATCGGTACAGGTCCTCAGCAGAAAGGCGCGCTGCAGCGAATTGATCGTCCGACCGACGGCTCCGGCCGAGGCGAATGGCCCGAAATAGTGTCCCTTTCGAGACTGCGCTCCGCGGTGCTTGAAAATGCCAGGAGCTGAGTGGCCGCCACTGAGCAGGATGTATGGAAAGGATTTGTCGTCCCGCATCAGTACGTTGAAGCGCGGTCGGAACCGTTTGATCAGATTGGCCTCAAGCAGCAGCGCTTCGGTTTCCGTCCGGGTGACCACAAACTCCATCGTCGACGTTTCGCGGATCATGCGGATAATACGATTGGAATGGCCGCGGCCCTGGGCATAGTTTGAAACACGTTTCTTCAGGCTTCTTGCCTTGCCGACGTAAAGGACGTCGCCGTCGGCATTCATCATGCGATAGACACCAGGTGCGTTCGGAAGGTGTTTGACAAAAGCCTGTATGATCTGGGCGCCGGACTTGCCGGTGAGACTTGCCGACACACCGTCCCACTGAACCGCACCAGCCGGGCGGCCGGATGGGTCCGTTCCCGAAAGATCAGCGTCCGCGTTCTCCACCATTGCCTGCTCGGGTGTTCGTGATCGGGTCATTCCCCAACATCTGTAACGTCTGGCGTTTGCCAGGCAAGATGTTGCCCGCCATCAAGCGCAATCATTTGTCCCGTTACTGACGGGCTTTGCCAAAGATAGCGGATTGTGCGGCCGAATTCCGAAAGATTCGGTCCCCTGCCAAGCAGCACGGCATCCGCTTGCCGCTCGAAAAGAGCATGGTCCTGGCGCTGGTTGCGAAGCGTCGGACCCGGACCGATGGCATTGACCCGGATGCGCGGCGCAAACGCCTGCGCCATTGTCTGTGTTGCCGTCCACAATGCTGATTTTGACAGGGTGTATGAAAAATACCGCGGCGTCAGCTTCCAGACACGCTGGTCGATGATGTTGACGATCAGGCCGTGCCTGTCCGCTGGCAGGTTGCGGGCAAAATGTTCCGACAGGACGGCCGGCGCCTCCAGGTGGATGGCGAAATGCCGTTTCCATACCTCCCAGTTGATGTCTTCGATCGAATCCTCCGCAAATACCGAGGCGTTGTTGACGAGAAGCTCTACCGGGCCAAGGGTCTTGCCGGCCTCCGCGATCGCATCTGCCGCCTCGGACGTGTTGCAAAGATCGGCTGTGATGACCGCCGCCCGCCCGCCGTTTGCGCGGATTTCGCCGGCCAGAGCCCGCGCGTGCTCGCCCGAATTTTTGCAATGTATGGCAACTGCAAACCCGTGTGCCGCAAGGTCCTCGACAATTGCCTTGCCGATCCGCCGCGCACCTCCGGTAACCAGTGCCGTACGGCCTGAATGCTCCACTGACCCTGCCATGCCGCCCATGAATTCAGAACACCGATATCACATATGCGGCAAATGTTCCCGTCATGGTCAGCCCAAGCATTTTTCGTGCCGTCAGGTGGGCCATTGCAAAAACGGCCATCACCACGGTGGTGGCAAGCATAACCCACATATCGATGGAAATTACTCTGGACGGGACATCCAAAGGAACAATCAGCGCCGTGACACCCATAATGCATGCGATGTTGAAGATATTCGAGCCGATAACGTTGCCGACAGCAACGGCAGATCGACCACGCAACGTCGCCATGAAAGAGGTGGCGAGTTCCGGCAGGGACGTACCGATTGCAACGATGGTTAGCCCAATTGCGGTATCGCTGACCCCGAAACCCTGGGCGATGTCCAGTGCACCGGTAATCGTCAGATGTGCACCTAATGGCAGACCGATCATGCCGCCGACGATGTAGTATCCGATCCGCATCCAATCTTTCGGTGTCATTCCGATTTCGTCGTGGTAGTCGTCTGCCGGCTCTAACCTGCGCCGTTCCACCTGTGCCGAAACAAATTGCCAGACGACAAATGCTACAATCGTGGCAAACAAGATACCGCCTTCAAAGCGACTGATCGTGCCGTCAAAAAGCATCGTGAGAAAAACCAGCGTCAAAACGACCATGAAGACGGAGTTTCTTCGAATGCCGTGTTCGTTGGCGACGACCGGACCGAACAACGCCGGAAGGCCGATGACCAGCAGAACATTGGCGATGTTGGAGCCGACGACGTTTCCAATCGAAATGCCCGAAGAGCCGCCGATCGCGGCTTCGACGGAAATGAACAGTTCCGGTGCCGAGGTTCCGAACGCAATGATGGTCAACCCGATCACGAGGGGCGAGATCCCCAACTGTTCGGCAAGGCCGACAGCGCCCTTCACCAGATAGTCACCTGCAAGCAGCAGAAGCACCAAACCGGCGATAAGAACGAGGAAACTGAATATCATTGGCGCCGGTCCGAAAAGAGAGGGGCTGTTTGATGCGATGGTTCATAAGTGCGGCGCATTCAGTTCGGTCCTGCCCATCTTACGGTACGGCCGCAACGACTCTTGGATGAGCCATCGTTACCGGGATTTCGATCGCTCCAAGACTCAAGATTGTGTCCCCAAAAACGCAACCCTGTCCCAGGCACGTTCCTCCAGTTGCTATATAGGCAGCATGACGCGGCAACCAAGGCCCGTCGGTGTTTATACCAATGGTTCTTGATAGCGACCCGTCTTTGACCTAACCGTCTTCTTTGATGAGCAGGACCGAAACCGAGAAAGCACCGGCCACGAAAACCGGCAGCCAGGCAGCCAGCACAGGCGACATAATCCCTGCATTGCCGAAAGCCTTTACGATCTGCGTCACCACGAACAATGCAAAGCCGGAGATGATGCCGCCATAAATGACCGGTAGATTCAAACCGGAACGGACAAATCTCAATGAAACAGTCGCGGCGATAAGTGTCATGGTCATCAGCAGAGCAGGCAGCGCGAACAGCGTGTGCAGATGCGTTGCGAAACTATTGGCGTTTCGGCCGAACGCCTGGGCGATTTCGATTTTTGCGTACAGTTCGTAAAACGGAATGGCTTCAGGCCGGGCCAGTGCCTCCTCGACAAATTCCGGGCGAAGTCCGGATTTCACCAGCACCGTTCCGAGGGCTTCAGCGGCTTCGGCAGCCTTGAATCGGGTGGTGCCCTCCAGTCGCCATCGGCCATCCTCCAGAATTGCCTTTTCAGCTTCGAGCCGTTGTGTGATCGCGCCCTGATCGTCGAAATTGATGAAAGTGACGCCGGCCAGCAACAGTCCCCGCCTTGCGGAGCTCCGTGAGCCGATTATGGTTACTCCTTCGTCGGTGCTCTGGCGCAGCCACTTCTGCTTGTCGGAGGCCAGGTTGTTTCGCACCGTACCCCTCAAATCGGCTTCAATTTCCTGGGCAATGGCGAAGGTAAAAGCCGAGACGGGATTGAGCACTGTGATCGCAACCAGCCCGATAATCAGGCTGCCGATGCAAAGTGGTGCCAGAAAACTCCAGGTGGAGATGCCTGCCGCACGCACGATGGTGATCTCGTTCTTTCGGTTGAGGGCGACCAGCGTGATGATCGAGGAAATAAGGACCAGAAAGGGAATTGCCTTCTCGTAAAATCCCGGAATGCGAAGAAGTGTTGCAACCAGAACAGTGCCTAATGTCAGCGAATCCGAATCTGCATTGCTCCGGGAGAATTCGATCATGTCGATCAACAAGATGAGACTGGCGATTCCCACACTGGCCCGCAGGAACATGCCTATATACTGAGAAAACAGGTAGATATTGAGGGTTTTCAGCGCCATTTTTCGGGTTCACCAGTCGCGCGCAATCAGCACGGCAATCAAGAGCATGCAAGCGATCGGCACAGCGTAGGAGAGGCTGGCAAAAACAACATTGCCGCCAGCCTGGCTGATGGTCAGGAATCCCAGCCCACGGACGCCGAACGCTGCAATCGCCGCAAGGAAAGAACTCAGATAGTTTGTTTGTCTGGACGATCGTGTTCTGCCGGTGAAATACACCGCGATCAGTCCAAAAACCAGCGGATACATCCATTCGGAGAACCGTCTGTGAATTTCCGAACGAAATGTTTCAGGATGCTTCTGGTAAACGCTGTCATTGGGATCCGGATGCAGCAATGCGCCGGTATAGCGTTCCTGTGCACGAAGCGATATCACACTACTGGCTTTTCCAAAGTAAGCCAGATCCAGAACATAGGATTCAAACCTGACAGTGGAAACAATCCCTGTGTCGCGTGGCTTTCGGTGAATCTCGCCGTCATTCATCACGATGAAATCGCCATCGGGCTGCTTCAGCACGAAACCGGTGACGGAATAATAGATGGTTTCCTGGTTGGGATCGCGCTGATCAGCAACGAAAAGTCCGCCGAATGAGCCATCGGGGTTTTCGCTGGAAATCTGAACAAATAAGCCTCTCTTGATTTCTGTGAACTCTCCGGAACGAACGGCATTGGAAAACAATTCAGAGTGCGCTTCAGCAACAATGTTTCTGAGTTCTATGCCGGCCCAGGGTGCGGCGAAATTCGCAATCAGTATCCCAGCCAGCGACATCAGCCCGCCAAGCACGATGATCGGCGTGTAGACATATCTCCGCGACGCGCCTGCGGCCTCCAGCACAACCAGTTCGGAGTCGGTGTTCATCGTATGAAGAACACGCGTTGCCCCAATCCACAGGGCGAACGGCATGACAACCAACGTCATTGTCGGAATCAGTAGAAAACCGATCTTAAGAAAAGTCATGATTGTGTCACTTGTCGCGACAAGCAGTTTCAGGCGACTGAGAAGTTGCGTGATGATGACAAGCGCGGTAGTGCCGATCAATGTGCCGATCGAAATCGAAGAAACCCGCTTGAAAATATACAGTCCGATCCGGTTCATGGTATTCCTCAGACATGCAATTCGGGTCGTTTGTCAACTGCTTCAATTCAGGTGCATCGGAAAACAAACGACGAAAATATGAACAACAAAATGGACAGCACACAGGTAAAAGAGGGCTACCCCGGATTCGGATTGTTTTCGGCACCCCGCACAGCTCTGGTCCTGGCTTTGCTGTGGGTTACCCTTCTGACAATGTTCAATATGCTGCCGGTCATCGATGTTTTGAGCGCCAGCTGGTTTTTTGCCGAGATACCCTGTGCGCCCGACTCTGATCCCGCAAGAATATGTGGCCGCTTTTTTCTGGGTGACCAGCGTTTCCTTCAGATTGTGCGCCAGGTTTTACAGATTCTGCCAGTCGCCGTGGCGGTTGGCGTTCTCGTTCTCGCCCTTTTGTCCTGGTACCGGAGCCGTGGTTTGAAACACCCCGAGCTGGTTGTCGCCCTGACTGCAATTGTTGCGTTCATTGTGGGTCCGGGTCTGGTCGTGAACGGGTTCTTAAAACCAAACTCAGGCCGCCCCCGCCCACGTGATACGCAATTGTTTGGCGGTGATCAGCCATTTGTCCCGGCCGGGGAGTTTACCGATTATTGCCCGTCAAATTGTTCATTTGTATCGGGGGAGGCCTCTTCTGTGTTCTGGCTCGTATGTCTCATCCCGCTGGTGCCGCAGAAATACCGTGTGCGTGCCTCGGCCGCTATTGTTTGCATTGCGGTTTACGCATCTGTGATGCGGATTGGTTTTGGCGGGCACTATCTTTCCGATGTCGTGCTGGGTGCCCTGGTCACTTTGGTTTTGTATGCTTTGCTGGCGGCGTTCGTGTCACAGCGTGCCCGCCGAATATCCGCGGCGCATTGAGAGGTGTTGCGATCGGGGGTTTTACGCGATCAGGGGATCCGATAGGCAGTCGCCGACCATTGATTTCGCTTGGCAAGGTAAATCCGTGTTTCAAAACGCTCGACTTCGACAGCTTGCAGTGCGTTCAACTGGCTC
>JAJFHT010000403.1 GCA_021775495.1 Hyphomicrobiales bacterium
GCCTGTGACGGTCAAGGTGTTTGGCGCTTGATCTGACATCTGGCATTTCACTCAATGTGCCGGCGTGCACTGCCGCCGCATGCCCGGCGATGCTGCCCTCCTCCATCGCCGCTGGAGCGCCGCCCAGGCCGCAGCAGTCACCGACCGCAAACAATCCTCCTACGCTGGTTTCCATTGTAGCGGAACGTTCGGGCCGAAGCTGATCCATTTCGGGCTGATAGGTCATCGTTGTACCGAGCAGGCGCATTATTTCGTTTTGCGGCTGGAAACCATAGTTCATGCAGACGGCATCAACCTCGATCTGGGACCGTTTGCCATCATTTCTGCTGACCGTCACATGCAAACCTTGTTCAGCTTCGTCGATGCGCTCCAATCGTGTGCGGAATGTCGGACCGGCACCGCGTGACCAAAGACGCAGGTAAGTGGCCAAACCCGTCCATGCCAGACCTGGCGCAGCAGCCAGAAGCCGCACAATGGCAGCGGGGTGGTGCCACGGCGGCACTGACGATTCTGCAAGCAGGGCGATTTCTGCACCACCGGCAGCCAATTCCAGAGCAACCTGTGCGTTCAACGGACCTGACCCCAAAATGGCCACACGCCTGCCCGGAAGCGTTCGATAACTGCGCCACAGCGTTTGCGCGGCTCCCGTCGTCATCACTCCTGGCAGATCCCAGCCGGGAACCATGATCGGCCGTTCATAGGCGCCGGTTGCAACGATCGTCGTTTTCGGTTCGACAATCAGCGGTGCTCCGTTGTGTCCAGCAAATATCCTGGGACCTGCAAACGCACCCCAGACTTCGACCTCATGCACCATCTCGACGCCGCTTGCTTTTGCTTCTTCGAGCAGGTCAAGGCCCTGTTGCTGTTGAGGATCAAGCGGGTGTGTGTTGAGTTCGGCTGTTGTCTGCTTGAAATACTGTCCACCCGGAACCCTGCGCTCATCAAGCAACAATGTTGCCGCGCCCGAACGCCGAGCGGCAATCGCGGCCGACAATCCGCCGGCGCCGCCACCGATGACCAACACGTCGGGTGCTTCATGCCGAACGGCAGGTTTTGCGGGCAGGTTTTCAGGCGCTTGCAGCTTGGGCAGTGCTGTCTGCCGCCGGATTGACGATCCGGATTGGACCTTTGTCATGCAGGCGCGCTGATTATGTTTTCCGTCGATCTCGACCAGACAATCCTGACAGACGCCCATGCCGCAGAACACTCCGCGCGCTCGTCCCGATACGGTCTCGCGCAATTCATAGATTCCAGCATCTATGAGTGCGGCAGCGACGGATTGGCCTGGCTTCGCTGTGATGTTCTGTTGTTCAAACCGGAAACTGATTGCGTCCGTCATGACATATTGTCCGTTTCGCCTTTGTCGTTCCAGGCTTGGAGAACCGACCGCCGCGCCGCAATCAACTGCGACAAGGCCAGTTCCCGCCAGGCCCTTCGCCGAGGCAGATCTTCGAGTGCAAGGATTTTACGCCTCTGGCTGTCAACCTCCTCCACCAGACTCTCGCTCCAATGGCAATCTGTTTCGCCGCGCTGCTCACCCATGAGCCGGTAAGATGGCCCCATGCGTGAAGCATGGCCCCTTATCCCTCCCGGTGTGTTGAGTTCGGCGGTTTCAAACGGGCCGGACAAAGCCCATCGCGGACCAAGTCCCTCTGTCACCAGAAGATCGAGCCCCTCAACATCAATGACCTTTTCCGATACCAGCCTGTAAGCCTCTCGTAAGACCGCACCCTGCAATCGGTTGAACACGAAGCCATTGACCTCCCGGCCAATGGGGACCGGTGTGAATCCTGCCGAACGCAACAGCACAACGGCGCGTTCAACAGTCCGCTGGTCAGTCTGTGGCGACGGGACGCATTCGACAAGCCTGATGATGGTCGGAGGATTGACCGAATGTGTACACAGGCAATTCTTCCGCAATTCAGGCTGTTCAACGATCTGGGAAATGGTCAGGGCCGATGACATGGTTGCAAGCACGGTGTCCGGTGCTGCCCAGGCGACAAGATCACCGAATATCGAGCGCTTGACTGACAGATCCTCCGGTCCGGCCTCGATCACCATGGCGGCATTTTGATCAACATCTTTCAGATCTGAATGAAGTTCAATGCGCGAAAGTGCGACATCGGCGGTGTCCCTGGACAATTCCGCCTGTTGCATTGCCCCGAATCGCCGATGGATCTCTTTCGCTATGGCACCGCGGCGCTGTTCATCCGGTTCGATGAGATCGACCGCCCATCCATTGTCTGAACAAACTGCCGCCACGCAGGTGCCGATTGTCCCTGCTCCGATCACCACAAATCGTCGATGAACGGATTGCGGCACAGCAGTTTCGATTGTAGCCATATACAGATCTCCAGATCCTATCCGTTCGCTTTCCGTACATTTGTGCGATATACACAAGTCACGTCAACAATCTCCATTCCATAAAATGATGACATATTCAGAAAATCCGGACACTGGACTGAACGGTCGCCACGCCCTGATCACCGGAGGTGCAAATGGCCTCGGGCGGGCGATTGCCGACAGACTGGCAAGAAACGGAGCCGCCATTTCAATTGTTGATCTGGAGGCTGCCCTCGCCGCCGCGGACCTTCCAGAAGACTGGAACAAAATCGGCGTGGATCTGTCGGCTCCCAACGCGGAAAAAAAACTTGCTACGATCGCTGATCAACTTGGAACCCTGGACATTCTCGTTGCCAACGCGGGTGTCGTTCCGCCGTGGCGTAGCGTCGGAGATCTAGATCGGGATGAATGGCAGAAGGTCTTCAATATCAATGTCTGGGGCGCTGCCGTGTGCCTCAAGTGCTTCTCCGGTGCCCTGAAACGGTCAGCACACGGTTCCGTCGTGCTGATGGCCTCGATAAACGGCTATCGTGCCCACCCCGACCAGGTACTGTATACGGCTTCAAAACATGCGGTGATCGGCTTGATGCGGTCGGCTGCACTGGATCTCGGGCGCCACCAGATTCGGGTCAATGCGCTGGCGCCTGGGCCAATTGCCACTGATGCCTTGTTGTCAAGGATCGAAACAAGGCACCAAACCGGCGGGCCGCTTCCGGCAGAGGCACTGCGCTCACTTGATCAGGAAACGGCGCTTGGGAGAATTTCGACCAAGGAAATGGTCGCAGACGCAGCGCTGTTTCTTGCAAGCGGTCTGTCAGCGGGCATGACCGGCACCGTTTTGCCGGTCGAGAGCGGGTTGAGTTAAAGTTTCTCCCATCCAGCATCTGCAAGGAGCTTGTGGCTTGCCACAAAATCCTCATCGGGTTTGTTTGCCGGATCCAGGGCATCGGCAATGATTTCCACCACGGTGAGTTTGTCATAACCGATTTCAGTCAACGCCTTTCCTGTGGCTTGCACGTCAACAATTCCCGATCCGAGCCTTTCATGTTTGAACTCGTCGTAGCCGGAATCCGAGATGTGGACATTCTTGATCATGTCGCCGAGCAGATGAATGGCACCGGGCACATCTTCCTTAATGAAGGCTGAGTTGCAGACATCGAAATTGATGCCGATAGACGGATCAATCAGCGCGGCGGTGTCTTTCATGTCCTGTGCCGTTGGCAAATAGGTGAACGGAACATTCTCAAGCAGAAGGTCCACGCCGGTGCCTTTGGCATGGTCCACAAGTTTCTTCATCCCTTCGACAAACCAGTCCAACATCCATTGATGCGGTGGATTGATCAGACTGTTGACCGGTCCTGGAATCGCAACGACGTAGGGGCATGACCACTCAGCTGCCAGATCGATGGCTTCGCGGTAGCGATCCAATGTGTATTCGCGCATGAGCTTGTCGACACCATTGGGATTGTTGTCGAGCAGCGGATAACAGAATGAAGTGATCTTGCCGCCTTCCCCGTCAAGCCAGTCACGATAGGCCTTGCGGTCGCCCGGTGTCATTTCGACCGGCCAGCAATGCGGGGGAAATATCATCATTTCGAAACAGCGGTAGCCCAATGAATGTAGATGTTTGAGCGCATCAAGCCCACTATGCGAATAGAGATAGGGGAAAGTGGTTGCCGCAACTTTCATCGATGCCATCGGAGGCTCCTCATCATAGAAATCAAGATTGCGCAGAATTGTCTCCAATGCGCACAATTGTTACTATATCGCACAAATCACGGCACTCAACATCAAAAGCTCATTGTCAAAATATTCGGCGAATGATCTGATTGCTCTGACCAAAATCACGACCGCCGGTAAATTGGAGTACGAATGACGTCCCGATTGTTCTCACCGCTCGCCCTGCGCGATACAGTCCTCCAAAATCGCATCGTCGTTGCACCCATGTGCCAGTACTCGGCAGTCGGCGGAAGCATCGGCGACTGGCATCTCATGCATCTCGGACACCTGGCACTGGCCGGACCGGGACTATTGATCATCGAAGCCACAGGTGTTGAACCACAGGGGCGCATCACACCGGATTGCACCGGCCTTTACTCCGACCACAATGAGGCCTCCTTTGCGCGCGTGATCGAGTATTGCCGTTCGATCAGCAACAGCCGTCTAGGCATTCAGTTGAGCCATGCAGGCCGCAAGGGCAGCACCACTGCCCCCTGGCTGGGTGGTGGTCCATTGACTGAGGCCCAGGGAGCGTGGCTACCGGATGCGCCCTCCGGCATCCCCTATCTGCCGCACTGGGATACCCCGACCGCCCTGGACAAGACCGGTCTGCACCGCATCCGGGACGCATTTGTCCAGGCGACACGACGTGCGGTCCGGCTGGATCTGGACCTAATCGAGATTCATGCCGCTCACGGCTATCTGCTGCATCAGTTTCTGTCCCCGCTGACCAATCAACGCGACGACGAATACGGCGCTGACCTGCAAGGACGCATGCGATTTCCACTCGAGGTGTTTGAAGCAGTGCGTGAGGTGTTTCCGTCTGAACGGCCGGTCACAGCCAGGATTACCGCAACCGACTGGATTGATGGCGGTTGGGACATGCCCCAGGCACTCGAATTCACGAAGGCGCTGAAATCGAAGGGGTGTGACCTGGTCCACGTGACCAGTGGTGGGTTGCGGCAGGATCAGGAAATCGATGTCGGACCCGGCTATCAAACCGAATTCGCGTCGGTTTTGCGGCGAGAGGCCGGCATTCCAGTGATGGCAGTTGGCCAGATCACCCAACCGGCCCAGGCGGAGAGCATTGTGAAAACCGGGCAGGCCGATTGTGTTGCTCTCGCTCGCGGAATTTTGTGGGACCCACGCTGGGTCTGGAAAGCGGCAGTAGAACTGAACGCAGAAATCGAATTGCCCGCTCCCTATGCGCGCTGCAATCCGGCATTGCAGGCAACACCTTTTGTCAAACGGTGACAGACAAGCAGACATCTGTGGGACACAAATCAGGATCGATTGAGGGTTGTGCCTCCATCGAGCCCGACAACTCCGCCGGTCATATAAGCAGCCTTGCTGGATGCGACGAACAACATTGTTTGTGCCACCTCCTCAGCGGTAGCAAGCCTCCCGAGAGGGACGCGCGCAGCATAAGTGGCAAGTCCGGTTTCTATATCCTGCCCGGACTGCCGGATCGATTCTTCCAGCATCGGCGTGCGAAACGGTCCCGGGGCGACGGCAATCACCCGGATGCCCTGCGATGCAAAGGCGACTGCGAGGCAGTCCGAAAGATGAATCAATGCCGCTTTGCTTGTTGCATAAAGGATCGATTCTCCGTTTGCGATGCGGCCCATTTCCGACGCCACATTCACGATGACACTTTCCGCCTTCATGTGCTCAGACGCCGCGCAAGCGGCAAAATAAGGTGCGGCAACATTCACCGACATCATGCGGCTCCAGTCAGCCGGGCTGGCTTCGGATACACCGCGGCGCAAAGCCAGTGCAGCGTTGTTGAACAGGACATCGACACCACCAAGACGGTCGGTGGCTTCGTCAACGGCGGTTCCGGCCAGTTCGGCATCCTCGAAATCCGCGGCGACAAATGTGAAGACCTGACCGGGCTTCCCGTATTGGCTGACCAGGCTTTCAGCTTTCGCGCGGTCGCGGCCGATAATTGCCACATCCGCACCTTGCTGCATCAACTGCCGGCAGAGTTCAGTTCCAAGTCCGCCGGCGCCGCCGGTCACGATCACCTTTCTGCCGGAATACGTCATGCGGCAATATCCAGGCGGATCGGCATCGTCTGTTCCTCCGGACGGCTGAATGTTCCGGCTTCAATTTCGAAATCAAGTGGAGACAATCGATGAACCAGCTTGAAAACAAGACAATTGTGGTGACCGGGGCTTCGAAAGGCATCGGGGCGGCGATCGCCACCAGTCTCGGCCAGCAAGGAGCACACGTGATTGCGCATTATGGTTCCGACCGCCAGGGAGCAGAAGCGGCCACAGCCGACATTCCCGCTGAACGCATCAAACTGCTGCAGGCCGACTTCGGAGATCCGCAGATCGCCGATGAATTCTGGCACGAAGCGGAAGCCTGGCGCGGACATGTCGATGTGCTGGTGTGCAATGCCGCTGTCATGCGCCTGCGCGGCGGCATTGAAGACGATATCGATGCATGGGACGAGGTGTGGGACGAGGCGATCCGGGTCAACATGCTTGCCCCGGCAAGGCTGATGCGCGCAGCAGTCCGCAGTTTTCTGGGGCAAGGCGGCGGGACCCTTATCGGTCTGTCGAGTTGGGTCGCAAACAGAGGTTCCTCCAGTCCCGACGCAATAGCATATGCCGCGACCAAAGCCGGTATATCGGCAGCTGTCAAAACCATTGCCCGGGCATACGCCAAACAGAATATCCTGGCATATCTGGTATCGCCGGGTGTCGTGCGAACCCGAATGTCCGAGGATGCGGCCGCAGTGTTGGGCGGAGAAGCGGCGGTAACTGCCGGATTGACCATGGGCGAATGGGTTCCTCCATCAGATCTCGGTGAACTCGTGGCATTTCTGTCGACCGGCAAATGCCGGCATCTCACCGGAGCGACGCTTGACGTAAACGGCGCCAGCTATCTGCGCTGACCGGCCAGATGGATCAGGCAGCTTTACGTTCCAGTTCATCAACAAGCTGATCAAGCTGCGCCATGATCGGTGTCAACTGCTTCAACCGGGTTTCGCCTTCCTCTCCCAGTTCGGCAAACGTCGTCAGCGGCGGACGGACATCTCCGACCGGATATCCGGCAGCCGCCGCCAGAGCCTTGGAGTAGCACTGATGTCCATACGTCGGGTGCCCTTCCCCGATGACTTCCTGCATGCGGTCAATCAAATGTTGAATTCGTTTTGCGTCTTCCCAACGTCCCTGTTCCAGATATTCGCAGAAAATCCACGATGCCCGCGGAATGTAGTTTCCGTACGGATTGACGTAGCCGGTCGCCCCAAGCGCATAGCTCTCGACAACTCGCTCCCCGGCAAACACATTCATGACCCCTTCGGTTTCCTCGATTATATCGAACACCCGTGCAACATCCATCGAGGCTTCCTTGATGTAGCGAACCTGCTCAAATGCTCTGGTCAGGCGGCCAATCAGTTTTGCCGGCATGTCGACATTTGACGTAAAGGGATTGTTGTAGACCATGATCGGGAGATTCATCGCCTCACATATCGACTTGTAGTAGTTGAAGATTTCGTCTTCGGTCGGTGTGTAGTAATAAGGTGGCAGGATCATCAGCCCGTCGGCACCAAGCTTCTCCGCTTCAACCGAGTATCGCACGGCATTTGGCGTGTGGGCATTCATTGTCCCAACAAGAACCTTCATCCGCCCCTTGCAATGGGTGACAGTCTCACTGACCAGTTCGGTGCGCTCATCATCGGACACCGTCAGAAACTCCCCGGTGGTTCCCAACACGATGATGCCGGGTACGCCGACATCGATCTGCCAGTCGAGAAATGCCTTCCAACGCGGAATATCGAGAGACGAACCGTCCGGAGAAAATGGGGTTATGGCAACTGTATAACTTCCCTTGAATGGCGCGGACATCGTTTCGAACTCTCCTCAATCACGAAAATAGTTGAATTCGCTATTTGCGAACTTCTGTGCGCATAGTAGATCAATTTGACGGATTGTTAATCGGAAAATACCCGGTCCCCCACGTTGATCAAAACCTGTGATGTCCTGATTATTGGCGGCGGTCTGGTGGGCTGCGCATCGGCCTACTATCTTGCCCGCGCAGGTGTCGATGTTCTGCTGGTTGAAGCGAACGACCTCAATGCCAGAGCGTCCGGTGCGAATGCCGGATCGATACACCTGCAGATTCCCCATCATGAATTCGTGACACTCGGAGAAAGCTGGGCAAATAACTTCGCGCCAGTCCTGCCGATGATGTTGCAATCGACCAGGCTGTGGAAGCAGCTGGGCGCCGAACTCGGACGGGATCTGGAATTCAGTCAGACCGGCGGCATCATTGTTGCACGAACGGTGGAACAACTGGACCTGGTCAGGCGCAAGACGGAAATTGAGAACAAACACGGTATTGGCACCCAAATGCTTACGGCAGCCGAATTGAAATCAATGGCGCCGTACATCTCATGTGACATGATCGGTGGCGCCTACTGTCCCGATGAAGGCAAGGCAAATCCGCTTTTGGCCACCAGTACATTCGCCGACGCTGCAAAACGTCATGGTGCGCGCATCATGATACATGCAACCGTGATGGCGCTGAAAACAACGGCCGGTGGTTTTGAAGCGAAACTCCATAGTGGTCAGATACGCGCGCACCGAGTGATCAATGCTGCTGGCGCGGACTCTGGACGCATTGCCTCCATGCTCGGCCTGTCACTGCAGATAGACGGTTTCCCGCTGCAAGTGTCCGTCAGTGAACCGATTGAACCATTGGTTCGACACTTGATTTATTCCGCGGCGGGAAAACTGACATTGAAGCAGATGAAAAACGGAACCTGCCTCATCGGCGGCGGCTGGTCGTCACGCCAGTTGCCCGATGGCGGGCTAGCAATTGATCCGGACTCGCTGACCTCCAATCTTGAAACCGCAATTGCCGCAGTACCAGGACTGCAATCGGCCCGGATCGTTCGCACATGGCCGGCAATCGTCAACGGGACCACCGATTGGCGTCCTTTGATCGGTGAAGTGCCACGATTGCCGGGCTTTTATGTGAACATGTTTCCGTGGATGGGTTTTACCGCCGGGCCAATATCGGCACTGCTGACGGCAGAGCTCATTCTCGGACGCAAACCAAGTATCGACATTGAACGGATATCAGCGCTGAACGGATGATTCAGTGACGCAACACTTTGCTGAAAAACTGCTTCGCGCGCTGGCTTTTCGGCGCGTCGAAAAGCTCTGCCGGCGTACCGGTTTCAATGATTTCGCCGGCGTCCATCATAATGACGCGGCTGGCAACTTCGCGGACAAAACCCATTTCGTGACTGACCAGGATCATCGTCATGCCATCGGCTGCCAGTTCGCCGATAGTATCGAGAACCTCATTGACAAGTTCGGGATCGAGCGCCGATGTCACTTCATCAAGCAGTAATATTTCCGGCTTCAAGGCAAGCGCCCGTGCGATCGCCACGCGTTGTTGCTGGCCACCGGACAGCTCATCGGGATAGGCATCGTGTTTATCGGTAAGACCGACCTTCGCGAGCAGGGCCCGCGCATTCTCTTCCACTTCGGCGACCGGCCATTTCTTGATTTTCCTGGGAGCGAGCGTGACGTTGTCCATAACATTCATGTTCTGGAACAGGTTGTATTGCTGGAACACCACAGCCATGCGATCGCGCGCGGCGCGAACCGAACCGGACTTGCCATAGTCGATTGATATATCGTCAATCTGAACCCGCCCGGAACTTGGAGGGTTCAGGGCCATCAATACACGCAGAACGGTTGATTTGCCGGAACCCGATGGCCCGACCAGTGCAACAAGTTCCCCCTTTTCGACGGAGAAGCTGATGCCGCGCAGAACTTCAAGTGCGCCGTAACTTGCGCGCAGATCTTCGACCGCGAGATGTGGCAAGTCTGGTCTCCAAATGTTGGCCGTAGCGGGTTAATGGGTAGGAGATGGCAAAGTAACACATGGCGATCGTGCCGAAGACAAGGATCCCGGAATAGCCCTGGTTGTTCAATTCCTTGCCGCGAAATGTCAGCTCAAAAACACCGATCTGGCTGACCAGCGCCGTGTCCTTGATGAATGATACCGCAAACGCAATTGCCGGCGGTATGATGACCGGCCAGGCCTGTGGCAGGACAATCTGGGTTGTGGTCTGAAAACGACTGAGGTTCATTGCTCGTGCCGCCTCAACCTGCTCCCGGGGTACCGATTCCAATCCGCCGCGAATGATTTCCGCCGTGTAGGCGATCGCATAGGTACAGATGGCGATGACAGCGATCGTGAACAGCGATGCGTCCGCTATAAACGCCTGGATGAAAAACAGCACCAGATAGATCACCACCAGGAACGGGATTCGGCGAAAGATTTCGACATAGGCGATGCAGAGAAACCGAAGCGGCGCTGCCCATTTTCCCGGAGTCTGGCGCAGATAGACCAAAACGAACGCCAGACCGAAACCAATAATGCAACCGACCGAGGTTATCGCCAGCGTCATGCCGGCAGCTTCCAGCAGAAGTTCCATGTTGCGGAACGTGAAGAAACGCGGGATTTGTTCCAGAATCCTTTCCATCGGTCAAAACACCTTTGCTTTGACACGAAAGGCCCAGCGGCCGAGCAAAGCCAGTCCAATACTGGCTATGAATGTCAGCACAACGTACATCAGCGCTGCGATGGTGAAGTATTCAAGCCAGCGATAGTTTACCGTCGACAGGTTGATCGCCTGGCCGGTGAGCTCATCAACGCCGATGATCGCGCCAATCGACGTTCCCATGACCAGGATGACGATAAAGAAGTTGGCCAGGGCCGGGTAAATCGTTTTGGCGATATGGGGAACAATGACAAATCGGATTTGCTGCAGCCGCGACATTCCTATGGTCTCGGCGGCCTCAAGCTCCGTGCGGCGAACGGACAGAAATCCGGCGCGCATGATCAAGGTCAGGTAGGCACCGGCATTCAAAGTCAATCCGATGACAACACACAGTTCGCCCGACCATCTGATGCCGATTTCGGGCAAACCGAAATAGAGAAAATAGATTTGTATCAGCGCCGGTGTATTGGTGATGAAAACGACATAGAAATCGACAAGAATGCCGAACACCCGCTGCCCATAGGTTTTCACAGCAGCGCAGAAAAGCCCAATCAGTGCCCCGCCCCAAAATGACATGACACCAAGCTGGAACGTCAACAACGCCCCATCGATCAAAACATCGAAATCACGCCATACGACGCCATACTGAAACGTGTAATTCATGATCGATCAACGGAGCCTGTTTGCGGTCACAATGCCGTTGGAGGCATGTGACCGCAAGTTGATGCTCAGAAATATGGATTGGGGTCTACTGTCCGCAACATCGGGGCGCCGTAGAATTGCTCCCACGTCTTGTTCACGGTCCCTGAAGAATGCAGGTCATAGAGTACGATATTGAGCACTTCGGTCAGATTGTCGTTGCCCTGTGAAACGCCAATAGCGCAATAGGCGACGAAAATCGGGTTCTCCACAACACGCCATTTTGTGTCCGGGTGATTTTCCGTAAAGGCCATGAAGAAGTCGATGTTCTCGACAATGGCGTCGGCGCGGCCCTGTGCAACCAACCGAACCGTATCGGCAAGGGTGTCCACCAGCTCAAGTTTGACCTTGGGCATGTTTTCCTTGATCCAATCGACCGTCCAGTTGCCACGCATATTGGCAAGCGTCACACCATCGGTGTTGAAATCCTCCCATTTGTCCCCGGTAACCTTGTCGGTTGCCAGCACGGCCAGAACCTCGGTGTGCAGCGGCACTGTGTAGTCAATCAGTTTTGCCCGCTCGGAATTGCGCGTCAAAGCGCCCAGTGAAAGGTCAATCCTGTCTGATACGAGAAACGGAACCCGCTGGGGCGTTTCGGTTGGAACCCACTCGACCTCGACACCAAGCTTTGCTGCAATAGCTTTACCAATCTCGATATCAAACCCAACCCATTCGCCCGCATCGTTGCGGGTCGACATATTGGGGAAGTTGGGATTGATCCCGATACGGATCTTTCCATCCGAAAGGATATCATCCAACGATTTTGCATTTGCGGCTGTCATGGCCAATGCGATGAGGGCCATCGCGGCAATTCCGCGAGCCAACCAGCTTTTGATCATTTATCCTACTCCCTTTGCACGACATGCAATTTCGAGCCCCAATATCCTCCGCAGGGGCCCTGACGGATTTTTGTGCGCAAACCGTACTTTTGTGCGCATAGCAACCGTTACTCAGTATTTGCTCCGCGTCAATCCTTGCCTGTGGTTAAAGTCGCAAGGGCATCTAATCCCCACCCGCAGCGGCCGTTGCCGAAGATCGCCCGGAAGCATCGGAACCGGAGGCAGGATGTTTTCGCTGATAGGCGCGCCATGTCATCGCCCAGGCTTCCGGATCCTCAAGCCAGTCTCCTTTAATCTGCGCGATTGGCTGATTGTGCGGAGCTGTTTTTACCAATTCCGGATTGGAATAGGCTTCGTCTGAAATCTGCTGCAGTCCGGCGATCCACTGATCAAGATCTTCCTTCGACCATAACTCCCCGGCTTCTGGCGTAAACGGTTCGGCCACAACCCATGGCTCATGGCTCATCCACCAGGGATCGATGCCAAAATCCGCCATTCGATTGGCGGCTTCGACGGTTCCGATACCGGTTTCTTCCTGCATCGGCCCCAGCCCCCAGCGGGTCATTTCCATACGCCACTTGCCGAAATCAGGATGAGATTTGGCCACCCCTCTGATCGAAGAGAGCTTGTGATCCATGTAATTGTTGGCAAGCACTGAAATGTCTGATGCCAGATTGATACCATCCGCGCCCATGCACCTTGCCCATGCATAGGCCTTCACTACTATTGGAACATTACCCCAGAACTCGCGGATCTTGCCGCTCGACTGCGGCCGGTCCTCGTCGAGAACGTATTGCCCATCATTGTTGACGATGACCGGTGTCGGCAGGAACGGAGCCAGTTCTTCGCTGCAGCCAAAGGCACCGACGGCAGGTCCACCGCCGCCTTTTGGCCCGCCAAAAGTCTTGTGCAACATGAACATGCAGGCGTCGAAGCCCAGTTCGCGGGCACTCAGCTTACCCATGACGCCGTTGAAATTCGCATGATCGTAAAAACACAGGCCGCCCGCCTGTTTCACGATCCGCACCCATTCCTTTATGTCCGGATTATAGATGCCCATATCGTCGGGATTGTTGATCATCAGCAAAGCGGTGCGGTCGCTCACAGCGGCTTTCAGTGCCTCAACTGAGGGATAGCCGTTCTCTTCAAGCGGCAACGTGACAACTTTGAATCCGGCTGCCGCGGCGGTTGCCGCATTGCATGGATGAGCCTGGATCGATGTGATCACCTCGTCTCGCTTGCCTAACTGGCCTTTCGCCTGCCAGTAAGCGCGGGCCACGGCGGTCATCGTATAGGCGGCATCGGCGCCGCCGCCGGGCTGGAAGACAAACTGGTCCATTCCCGACAGACTTCTCAGAATGAGATCGAAATCATGAATGATTTCCATCGTTCCCTGCAATGTTTCGGCCGGTTGGTAGGGATGGGTCTCGGCGAGTTCCGGCCGGTTGGTCGCAATCTCGGCCATTCTGGAATTGTATTTCATCGTGCAGGTGCCAAACAGGCTGATCCCCATCATTCCGAGAGTCATCTGGCTGAGATGCAGATAGTGCCGCTGAACCTCGAACTCGGTCATTTCCGGCAGTTCCGCGCGGTCTTTGCGGCGCATGGCGGCTGGAATCAGAGCCGATGCATCGCCGACGGCATCGAGGATCGTCTGCTCTGGATCGGCGAACACCTGCCCTCTTGCGCCAGGGCGGCCCAATTCCATCACGATCGGCTCATGCCACTTGGCCGCATGAAACTGTCTGATTTCGCTATCTTTTCTCATTGAACCACCTCCGCCATTGCAGCCACCAGTGTCTCGATATCGGCCGCATTGTGGATTTCCGTCACACAATAAAGCGCAGATTGGCCCAGCTCCGGAATTTCTGCGGAAAGATCTTTTCCTCCAAATATTCCCGACCGCATCAATCCAGTATTGATCTCGGCAACAGATTTGCCGGTTCCGTCAAAATTGACGACAAATTCCTTGAAAAATCCCGTCGGCGAACTGACGCTGACACCGTCAATGGATTGCAGCCGTGACGCGGCGAATTGTGCCCGGCTGATGATGAGCTGACCGAGTTCCACAAAGCCCTGCGGCCCCAGCAGGCTCATGTAAACAGCATTGGCAACCGCCCACAGATAGACGGAATTTCCGGTCCAGTCGTTGCCGTCCTCGCGCATCCCGTACGAATTCTGGTGGGCGCAAGCCAAACCAAACCCATACTCTCCCGGAGTCATGGTTTCGGTGATGGAAACAAGAAAGCCGTTGAATTGCCGGACATAGTGTTCCTCATCGCGCGAGGCGAGGAAGCCGCCGACGCCGCCGCCGCCGTTCATATGGACACCGAGCGGTTGAGTTGGGCCGACGGCAATATCGGCGCCGTAGTCTCCCGGCGCGGTGATAACCCCGAGAGAAACCGGATCGACGCCGACAATCGTCTCTGCTCCGTTGTTTCGGGCCAGTTGTGCGATCTCTGCTCCGGCCGCCTCGATCATCCCGACATAGGATGGGTTTTCGAAATAGACCGCTGCGACATCACTTGAGATCTTCGATTTGAGATCTTCCATATCCAGGCACAGGCTGTCCGGATCGGCTTCAACCAAAACAACTTCGATATGACTTTTCATTTCCGCGGGTTCGCAATAGGTGCGGATCACCGACAAACGCTCAGGATCGATGAATTTCGGGACCAGCACCTTTTTGCGGCCGGTCAGGCGGGCCGCCATGCGTATTGCATGGCCGGCTGCGCATCCCCAGCTGTAGACCGGCAATTGCACCACATCCATGTTCAAGAGAGCGCCAAGCTGACTGCTGAATTCAAACCATGCCTGATTGCGCCCGACATCCGACTGCGGTGAACCCCACACATTGGTCATGAATTCGGTTCGACCGACGATTTCTTCAACAACCGAAGGAACGTGGTGCTGCCAGCATCCGGCGCCAAGAAAATTCAAATACTCCTCGCAAGTCCGGTTTTTCCTCAATTTGCCCAACAGATCCCGGCGCAATTCAGCCTCGGAAAGCAAAGTTGGAGGAAGGTCCGGCGGCAATTTGCGATAGTGGTCCTTCGGAACCTGCTCAAAGAGCTCATCGACCGTCTTTGCGCCGATTTCCTGCAGCATTTGTTCAACGACGCCGGGCGCCGAAATTGCCATCCATGGGTGCGCGCGCGATTCGACCGTCACATCCGTCTCCTTGTGCCGTGCCCACGGCAATATCGCCGCAGTGCGCACAAATGTTCGCACACCTTTTCCGGGCGATCAACGCCGCTGATAAGATGATGATGTTTTTGGAGGATACGCGCTGTGAATCGTCGATAGAGACCGACAATTTTTCGGTCTGTCTGAAGGATAGCCTACCGGGAAAGCATGGACGTCAACTGAATGATATCTGAATCATTCCATGCGCATCATCATGCTCTGACCACGACCGACGCGGACCCGCCTGTAGCCGCGCAGGGAATCGTCGAGATCGGGATCTCCGGTATCGATCCGCAGCACGGGTTCAGGCAATATGGCAAGTTTTCCAGCGCCTGCGACTACGGTAATGTGGTCGGTGCCGGCCCGCTGAATGATTTCCGGTCCGATTTGCTGATTGCCACGCCCGAAAACAAAACCCTGTTGCCCGGTCACTCCCACCACAATACCGACCTGCCCTGAAGCTGCCAGTTGCAATGCCTGTTGCTCCGTGACGTCGGTCGCCTCTATACGGCCGTTGCGAACAGCATCGACACCGAGCAAGGTTCCTTCAAGACCCAGCGCCGTCAGCACGCGTTTGGCGGTGGTGCCAGGTCCGATCAGATAAAGCACATTCGGGTTCATTTCGCTGGCAATTTCGTTGCACGCACCCTGCAGCGCCGCATCGTCATATACCGGGGAGCGTCCCTTGGCGGCTTGAAGCAACAGCTTGGCATAGGGCGCACGGGCATAACCATAAAGCCGCGCAGAGATCTCGCCTTCTCGCAAGCCGTCCTCGTCGATATCCATTATCTCGACTTTCCGAAATCCGATGCGCCTGCCACTGTCAGACAGCAAGTCGGCAACCAGACGCCCGGCGGCCCGGGGATTTACGGCAAAAACACCCGAATGCATCTTCACACCGGCCGGAATGCCGAGCACCGGTGTCTTCAGCCCGGTCGCCGAGACAACATCCCTTGCTGTGCCGTCGCCTCCGGCGAATACAAGCAGAGAGACACCTCGCTTGCTCATAATTGCAGCAATCCGCCTGGTCTCGGAAGCGTTTGGTGAAGAATTTAGCGGTATCGTTTCAGTGTGTAGACCGAGGCCCGCCACCGCGTCAGCCCCCATGCGTCCCGCAGCCGCAATTATTTCAGCGCGAGGAAAAGCCGCTGCCAGCGTCTCCATTGCCTGACGGGTGCGATCAAGACAGTGTGGCTTTGCTCCCAGCACAAGGGCACGTGCTTGCATTTCTTTGCCGTCGGTGCCTTTTAAGCCGACAGAACCGCCCATACCGGCAATCGGATTTACAATTAGACCAATTGCCAATTTTCGCCTCGCTTTCGATTTCCGACTTTGTGTTTGAGCGGTAAGCCGACAATTCATACAGGTTTACAAAGATCGGCATTTGGCAGAACAGGTCAATCCACGGCGGCTGCGTTGAGCTTATGATAATTGGCGGTAGCTGATTTAGAAATGCCGTTTGGATGCACGACACAAACTTGAGCCTGTAAAAACGATGCAAGGCAGATCATCTCGCGCCCTGCCGACCGGATATATTGTCATCTGTCGTGCTGAAAGGCGACCGACCCAGTTCCAGCTTCAGGCAAGCCCGTTCTGATTATATAGGCAGATGAAATAAATGCCCTCTCCCGCACATTTGTTACGCGATGTGCTGTTGTTGGGCCTTCGGGGAGTTAGCCTTGGCAGAGCAACTCGACCTGGTTGCCGTTGGCAATGCGATCGTTGATATCATGTGCAAGTGCGACGATGCATTTCTCGCGCAGGTCGGTATTCCGAAAGGTCACATGAGCATTGTTCGGTCGTCCGATGTCATTGCAAGGGTTGTCGCCAATCTGACTGGTCAATTCGAGGTCTCAGGCGGATCTGCAGCAAATGTTGCTGTCGGCATCACGTCGCTGGGTGGCCAGTCTGCCTTTGTCGGTAGGGTTGCCGAAGACGAACACGGCAGAATTTTCAGGCGCGACATTCGCCGGATCGGTGTTTCGTTCGACACACCTCCTGTCACAGTACCGGGCAGTGAAACCGCGCACTCGCTTATTTTGGTCACGCCCGACGGCAAACGAACGATGCTGACCTATCTTGGATGCAGTGCCAACCTGAGTATTGGCCCGATTGCCGCGCAATCGATCAGAAACGCCAAGATCGTCTATATCGAGGGATATCTGTACGACAGTCCGGATGCCAGGGCAGCGGCTGAAAACGCCGCAAGGCTGGCAAAAACGTCGGGCAAACAGTTGTCCTTTTGCGTACCGGATGCGTTTTGCGTCAATCGTCATCGGGCGGATTTCCTGAATCTCATCCGCTCCAGTATCGACATCCTGTTTGCGAACGAAGAAGAAATTCTGTCTCTTTATCAAGCCGATACGTTCGAAAACGCTATCTACCGCGTTGGCCGCGACACCAATCTGGCGGTGCTGACCCGCGGAGACCGCGGATCAGTCATTGTATCAAAAGGCGTTCCTGTCCCGGTGCCGGCAGAGACACAACGAAAGGTGATCGACGCAACCGGCGCCGGCGATATGTTTGCGGCCGGCTTTTTATACGCACAACTTCGAGGCGCCGGCCTGCAACAGTCGGCACGGCTCGGCAGTTTCGCTGCGTCGGAAATTATCTCCTTCATGGGAGCTCGTCCGGAGGTGCGGCTGAGTCACCTTGCCAGATTGCGCGGATTAACCGATGAAATCGTGGCTTGATGGAGCAGGAAGGCAAATTGGACGGCAGCAGCCAGTCGTTGACGTCTCGGCAACAAAACCTGATCAGGCAAGCGCGGAAAGTTTGAGCGGCATCATTTCGCCCATCCACATTGCATGTTCGGTATGGTCCTTGATGACATCACCGGTTTCCGGATGCGTGAAAACAACAAGCCCGTCCCGGTTCACCGCCAGCCATGGCACGATCTCGCCAAAATGTTCAGGACCAAAAGCCAGCTGACAGCTCCACTTTGGATGCGGTCCGACAGCCCGTTCGTGGACCCGCCCCATTTTAAGCGCAAAGAGATCCCTTGCCTTTTCGCATAGGCGTTTTGCCTGTTCGACGGTCGACGCATCAAAATAGACATGGGCGTGAAATGCGCTGATCATTGATTTTCATCTGCCGTACCAGGTGCCGCCGAATAGTGTTTGTCCGATACCGGCTCAAGCCAGTCGGCAACCTTCCCGTCAAGTGCTTCCTGGATCGCGACATGCACCATGCCGTTTGTCGGTGCGGCGCCATGCCAATGTTTTTCTCCGGGCGCGATCCAAACCGTATCGCCGGATTTTATCTCCTGGACGGGTTCGCCGTTCTTCTGCACCCTCCCGACGCCGGACATGACGTAAAGTGTCTGTCCCAGCGGATGCGTGTGCCAATTCGTTCTGGCGCCTGGTTCGAACGAGACCAGCAATGCCCGGGCGCGCGCCGGTTCGGATGCTTCAATGATCGGGTCCTGCCAGACGGTCCCGGTGAACCAGTTCGCATTGGCTTTCAAGGTGGCCCGATCTCCGGCGCGATGGATGTCCATGTCTGTTTTCTCCCAACAATGTCCAGACTCAAAGCCTATCGGATATGTCCACGCAATTCGCGTCCTCATTTACTCGCATACCGGTCGGACGCCGGGTCATTTGCGGTTCAGTTGCGCAGCCGGTGGCACAAACCGCAATTCGGCGGTTGCAACGGAATCTGTTGCCAAATACCACAGGGCACAGCCGGTCATCCGAGGAATCACCAAAATGGCGAAACCGCAAACCTCCATCAGTCTTGTCGTTCCGGTGTTCAATGAAGAAGAGGCCGTCACCATCTTTCTTGCCAGAATGCGGCCCATTCTCGATGAACTCGACGAAGCCGTTGAGATCATCTTCGTCAATGATGGCAGCAGCGATCGCACGGTTGATAAGCTGCTCTCATTGCGGGAAACGGATCCCAGAATATCGATCATCGACCTGTCGCGGAATTTCGGCAAGGAAGCGGCATTGACCGCCGGGTTGACGGAGATCGAGGGTGATTGCGGCATCATCATTGATGTGGATCTGCAGGACCCGCCGGAAATCATCCCCGAGATGGTCAGGAGGTGGCGCGCCGGCGCCGAAGTTGTGATTGCCGTTCGAACGGACAGATCCAGTGACAGTCTCGGCAAACGCATGAGTGCCCGCTGGTTCTATGGAATATTCAACACGCTGAGCGATACCAAGATCCCGCCCGGATCGGGAGATTTCAGATTGATGGATCGCTCTGTCGTCAGCGCGTTTTTGCAACTTCCCGAACGCAATCGTTTCAACAAGGGTTTGTTCGCATGGCTTGGCTATCGCCAGGAATTCGTTCGTCACGTGCGCGAAAAAGCCAGCCGCCCAAGTTCTCGCTGGAAGGTACTGAACCTCTTCCGATACGCTTTCGATGGCATTTTCTCATTCTCTTCAATGCCGATCCGCATGTGGAGCTATTTCGGTGGGACAATCGCTATTCTGGCAATTGTCTACGGTCTCTATCTGATCAACCGGACGGTCGTCCTGGGAACTGATATCCCGGGTTACGCATCGACCATGGTTGCGGTCCTGTTCATCGGCGGCCTCAACCTGTTCTCGCTGGGAATCCTTGGGGAATATATCGGCCGGATCATGATAGAATCCAAAGGCCGGCCGTTGTTTCTGGTCCGCAAACGCCACGGCCGCGGCGACGTCGAGGTAAATTCAGAAAAATGAGTTCTGCCCACAAAGAAATGGCGACAATCGCGCGTTTCGGCGTGGTCGGGATTTTTGCAACCGCAGTCCATGCTGCCGTTTTTCTTGGCTTGTCTGAGACCGCCGCACTCAATGCTCTTTATGCAAACTGGATCGGGTTTTCGGTTGCTTTTGCCGTTTCGCTTGTTGGTCATAGCAGGTGGACATTCAACACCGAATTGACATCAGGACGGACAATCCGATTTCTTGTGACCGCGGCGATCGGCCTCGCAGCCAATACCGGTTTTGTCTATCTGATCGTTGACATGCTCGATTTTCGTCCCGCGATGGTTCTGCCGTTCATCGTTTTCGTGACACCCGCACTGGTTTACGTCGTTTCGAAGTTCTGGGCATTCGCATGAGAGTGCCGGCGCGATGTCGTGTGTACGAACGGTCCGGTTCATTGCGCTATATCTTACTCTGATTTTGAACGTGGTCGACCAAAAAATTCAGTCGCGACGATTGCAGCTAACACCAGCGACAACAGAAGCGGCTTGAACCAGAACTCAGTGAATTTATGCACCATTCTGTCAACACCGGTTAGTCCGGCAGCAAATACGATGGTCGCAAATCCAACACCCGCAATCCGCGTTCTGCTGCTGCGGATCATCCGTGCAATGACAATGCCAAAGGGGATTGCCAGCAGCGCATAGGTGTTGCTCTCGACGCGTGGGTTGAACACCGTCATATAGAATGTTGCCAGGACCGCCAGACACAATGCGGCTTCATGCCGTCTCCAACGTAAGATAACAAGCGCCGCGCCAAGGGTTAGTAGTGAAAAGAGCAATCGGATCGCCATTGCAGATTGGTCGGACAATTCCATCCCAGCCGCCCGAAATACGGCGGCGAAGTCGGCGGAAACGAAAGCCGTTTTGGTTTCGACGGATGCCGACAGGATCAGCTCGGCGAACAGTCTGTAGAGTTCCGTCACATAGTCGGGTGGAGCAAAAAGGAAGGGGATTGCCAGCACCAATGCCGTAGCACCAGCCAGCACCGGAATATGGGCCGGGAAGACGCCGCCGATCAGAAGCAGCGGGACGATGGCCAGCGGTTTTGACACCAGTGCAACCGCTGCCCACAAAAACAACGGCCACCTTCGGCCCTCGACGGCAGCGAGAATCGCCAGCCAGCTTGCGCCGGCGAGCAGGATCGTCGCCTGGCCGTTTCGCACCGCGCCGGCACTCAGCGGCAAAGCAACAAAGAGCGCGCAGGATAAGATCCAAATACGGTCGGCATCCTTAGTGCGCCGAACCTGTTCGACCGCCGCCATCGTCAAAACGCCAACACCTGCCAATCGCCACAGGACATCGCCCAAGTGGTCTCCGAGCAGCCAAAAAGGAGCGAATAACGGTGCAAATGCCGGTGCATATAGAAATCCGGCTTGCGAGTTCAGATCATAGAGCGGCATATGGGAAAGGAACTGCTCGACGCCGAAACGATAGACTGGAACGACCGAACGCTTGTCCGGATCAATGAGCGTCAGTATGACCACCACCGCGATCAGGCTCAACCACAAAATCAGCCCAAGCCTGTTCCACACGAATTGGACAGCTTGCGTCACGACCGGCAATATCTCAAAGATGCCTCCTCGACCGGCGAGCAAATGACCATCTTTCTATTTCCCCCAACTGTCCCTTGCTCGGCCTGACCGTCTTCATCCAAAAACAAGATCCGATCGGTGATAGGCCCGTAACGCGCGCGTGGCAAGCAACTTGGAACGACGTCAGGGACCGGCCCCATGCCGAACGCTGAAACCACCAATCTGTCACCGATTTTCAGCAAGGAAGCGGCCCTCCCTCCCACTGAATTCACGTCAACTCAAGACTGCTGAAACGTCACCTGCGGTTTCCTGCCGTACAACAGCGGCAAACGCTTCCGCAATGGTGGTGTACTCCGGAAGAGTTCAACAATTCCGATGAAGATCGATATCAGCAGTGGGTAAAGGCCAAGGGTCAACATTTCTAACCGTCCGAATTCCGGGATCGCGTTGATCAGCGCGAACAGAAAATAACCTGCACCAAGGCAGTAGATCCACATCGGCGGTTGCGTCGAATTGGACCGGTTCCAACTCAGGCCAATGAGCAACATATGCAGGAAAATCCCTAGTGTTATGTAGTGTGACTGCGCCGCTGGCGTTGCCGGCACGATGACGGCCATGAGAACTGCAATTGCCAGCAAAAGTGCCAATTGGTTGTCCGGCTGCACTCCCCGCAGGCGCCAGGCCCTGCCATGGGTCGCAAACATGAACACAAACAGGAACATGGCCGTACAAATGATGTGAACCATGGTCGCCCAGGTCGGCAAATTGCCCGAGGTGGAGCAACCTAGTGCAACGCACCAGTGTTTGAAAACGAATTGCCCAAATCCGATCATGTCGGCATGAACACCACCCGCTCCTGTCCGCTCGATATTATCGGCGATCAGTCCTCGTTGTACGTCCAGCAGTTCCAGGTACAGCAGTCCTGTTCCATCGGCGCCCCAAACCGCGACAGGCAAAATTGCGAGCCATACGACACATCCTAGAACGAATCCTGCGATGCAAGACCAGTCGCGCCGCAGTGTCGGGAGCAGCATCAGCAGCAGCGGAAAAATCTTGATCGCCGCAGCGAGCGACAACACGAAACCGGCGAGGAATGATTTTCGTTCGGCAAGCAACGCTGCAAATCCTAGAATAAGCAGAAGAAGGATCGGCGTAATCTGCCCCCTGACAACGCCGCTCTCGACGATCAGAAAAGCCCAGAATGGCCCGAGACGGAGAAACCACCACGGGTGCCAGAATCCCCGTTCGCCGTGGCGAAAGTCACCAATACCGGAAAGAAAGTATTTTTCGGTCAGTCTGGCACCAAGGTGTAATGACCACAGCAGACAGCCGACCGTGATCATGTACCACACGCCAATCGCAACCGGGTAAGGAAGCGCAAACCAGGGAGCCTGCTCACCCTGAGGCGGATTGGCAAACGGCAGCATAAGAATTGAGAAGAACGGCGGATAGAGGAACGACCAGCCATTGTCGTCGCGGACGCTGTAGGGTGAGACCCCTTCCCAAACTGCCCACCCGGCTCGGAAAAAAACCTGCGCGTCGGTCTTCGGAACTTCGAGAAATGCGCCTCGAAGCACGGTAATCGCTGCAAATGCAACGATCACGGCCGCGGTTGCCGCAATCAGTAATTTGGTCTGGGTGTTGAGCACGGATGTTGTTGGCATGACGCCGGATCTGGAACCTTTTGAAACTGATTGAAGGGCAACTACCGCGTTCGGGAAACCTTGTCGAATTCAAATAACTATCCGCGGCATGCAAGCTGTGGTCCGGCATCTCAGAACACGCGCAACAATTGAAACATTGATCATCATTGGTCGATATCCGACTGAAACATCCGGCTCCTATTTCTGCTCCATCAGATCAAGCACCATGGAGTTGAAAACAATGACCGGCTTTTTTCAAAGAATGCGCGATGCCCGCAACCGGCGCCAGACCGCCCATGAATTGCAGTCACTTGATCACAGTGCCCTGAAGGACATGGGAATTGGCCGTTCGGAGATTTTCTCCGTTGTCTACGGTTCGCCATCGGACCGGAAGAGAAGCTACTCCGCACCGCGGTCATGAATTCTGAACCCGGACGAAGGGCCAAAGACAATGCAGTTTCAACGCTTCTGCAAATCCTTCAATGAAACAGGACTGCATGCTGATCCGGCCAGCGGTGAAATCACCATCCGTCCGCTTTCAGCCAGTGACCGGGAAATAGTGCGGCGGTTTTTCTCTGATTTATCGGATTATGCGCGATACCAACGGTTCATGGGACCGAAACAGCAGATCTCCGAAAACCTGTTGAAGTTGTTGTCGGACACTGACCAGAAATCCCATATCGCCTATCTCGCCAGTGTCGGTAGTCCGGGTCGCGAACTGATGATCGCAGAAGCAAGATATGTCGCAGATGAGAAAAATCCCGCTGCAGGCGAAATGGCCATCGCCGTTGCTGATGAATGGCAAGGCAAAGGTATTGCCACCAGAATGCTGCAGCTGTTGGAACGGCAAGCAGCGCGAAATGGTATACGTCGGCTGGATTGTACAACACTGCGAACAAACCGCGGCATGAAGCAACTGGCTGAGCGATCCGGTTACCGGATCACGGCGAATTGCGCCGAGCCACGTGCCATTCGATTTGCGAAATCATTTGAGGCATTGTTTTCTATCCATTGAAGTAAAACTGAACTGCCTGATCACTGTGCCATGCAGGTGGCGAAAGCGCGGCGGTAAATCCGGGCAAAACGTGGCCTGAAGTCAATGCCTGCAGAAACAGCTCCGATCGCGGCGCCTGCGCGAGCATCCCGGCGGGTGTTTCGGCG
>JAJFHT010000404.1 GCA_021775495.1 Hyphomicrobiales bacterium
ATGCGCTGCAAGAACACCAAGCGGGATCGAAATGCAGACCTGAAGAATGATCGTTGCCAGGACAAGTTCGAAAGTCGCAGGCAGCGCCTGCAGAATGTCATCCATCACCGGACGGCTGGTCAGCAGTGATTTGCCGAGATCACCGCTGGCAAGGCCGGAAAGGTAATGCCACAACTGTATATAGAAGGGATCGTTCAATCCCATTTCCTGACGCAATTTCTCGACTTGGGTGGCGGTTGCCAATGGTCCCAATGCGATGCGCGCGGGATCGCCCGGGACGATGCGCGCGATGATGAAAATCACCACGGCCAGCCCCAGAAGCACCATCAGAAGCGATAGCGCGCGCTTCGTCAGATAAAGCGTCATTCACGTCCTCCCTCCTTATGCTGGCAGAACGCGGGGCGAATCCCGACTCCTTATGGGTATAATTTCAGACAACAAAGACTAGTATTTCTATATTTTTACGATTTGATCAATTTTTTCAATTAATTGACCTCTTTTTGCAACTTCAAACACATTGAACAAACGACCCATGTGATATTTGATCGCGGCCTCGGAAAGCCCCAGTTTTCGCGCGATCTGTTTATTGCTTGCCCCGTCCCTCAGTGCCGACAGAACCCGCAATTGCTGCGCCGTGATTCCCCGTTCCGTCAGTTGCGCCGGCAGTGAATAGCTGTCGCGCACAAGATGATGAATGCGTCTTGCCATGCGGCCAAGCTGGATATGGCCACGCGCGAATTTCCCGGTTGCCAGATCAGACGAAACACCGAGCACAACTTCGCGAAACTCCAGAAACATTCCGACCAGGCCATCGTCGACGGCCAATCGCATGGCATTTTGAACGTGCCGTCTCTGACGCACTTTGTCGCGTTCTTCTTTCGCCTGTCGTGCCTTGATCAGCTCTTCCAGTATCGAATGGCGCTTCGTTGCGTTTGAAGCGGAGCCCTGAACCAGTTCAGGTTCGAGTTTGCCCCTGAGGCCACTGAGGATTATGGTTCCGGTTGCGCCAAGTATATTCTCATCGGGTGGGGCGATAAGAAATCTTTGTGCATGCTCCGGGCGTCCGTCAAGCAATTCGATCGAAGCGCCAATCACGTCCAATCCTGGCGAAAACTCGCCATGGCGCCGGTGAAAATCGATCTGACTTTCTTCCAGAAAGCCGAGCGCCGCGGAAAGGCCTTCGGAAAAGTAGATCGAAAAAGCGCCGACGCGGCATAGTTCCACGAAGATTTCCGCCCAACTGTCACCCGATAGCAGCTTGGTTCGCAACGCCACGAAACTGGAACGCTGCGGCGTTGGTGCGCCGATTTCCCAGGCAATGGCGCTTTCGAGGATGTCCACGAATGTCATGCCCGACACGTGGAAGGAATCGTCCTCAAGGACAAATGCACGCGCCATCCGAGTTTCCCGCCGCGCATTGCGGATATCGCCTTCCAGAATGGCAATATGGGCGAGGTGCACGTAGATGAAAAATTCCAGACCAGGATGTTCAGCCTGGCGAAAATCCTCCAACGATCTGAGTGCGACACTGCGAGCCTGCTTGAGCCGGTTCAGTCGGACGAGAACAATGGCCATGCAGTTGCAGTACAGCCCGTCGTAAAGCGGATCACCGACCGGAAGACGGCCCTCAAGTTTCTTCCAGCGAGAAAATTGCGCCTCGGTAACCGGATCGCTGGTATGTATGAAGACGGCCAGTTCCATCATGTCCCACAGGATGGGGGATTGGAAACTGTCGCGTTTGTCTTCGAGGATTGCCGTGGCCCGCCGGGCCCGCCCGGCCTTGACCAGTGCGAAACAGTAACACGACAGCAAAACCTCATCGGCAAAGAGCGCGCTCTCGGAGGTCGACGCGACCAGAAGGTTCAATGCCTCATAGCCGTGAACGAACCCAAAAAACGGCCCGCCATGGGCTTCAAGTAGTTCGACGGCCTGATCGGTCCGGCCAGCATTCAACAGCTCAATGATCTGATCGGTCGCCTGGGTCACGACAGATCGGCGATCAAGGCGCTGTTCGACCAGCGCAATTTTGCGTTGACGCGGTCAGGTCCACGGTGATTGAGTTCCACGGTCGCCATTCCAAGACCAATTGCGACTGTTGTCATTGGAGCAAGCTTACAGGAAACACCCTGATGGTGAAAACCCGCAAGTGCCGTACAGGGCACACGTTAGTCCGGATGATGCGATGACCCGGGCGTCCGAAATCGTAATCGCGAACGACCGCGTCTATCATCTGGGTCTGCGCAAGGGTCAAATCGCAGAAAATGTCTTTGTGGTCGGCGATCCGGCACGGGCCGTTCGCGTTTCCCGGCAATTCGACTGTATCGATCATGAAATCGCCAACAGGGAATTCGTCACCATAACCGGGACCTACAATGGACTGCCGGTTTCCGTCATCGGAACGGGGATTGGGACCGACAATGTCGAAATCGCACTTGTGGAAGCGTTCATCACGCACGAGTTCGATTTTGAAAGCGGGAATCGTCTCCCCGGCATCAGTCCGATGACGTTCATCCGGATCGGCACATCGGGAGGTGTTCAGGCGAACATCGATCCCGGCGTTTTTGCCATTGCATCCTATGCGTTGGGACTGGACAGCACGGGGATTTACTACGACCAGCCACCGGAAGATGACGTCACACGGCGGATCGAAACCGCCGCAGCCGGTATATTAGCGGCGGCCGCAACTGAAGGCAGCAGATTCAAGGGTAAGTTCATTCCCTATGCCTCGAAGGCGACATCGCAGGTTACCGCCGCCCTGGTGAACCAGGCCGCAAAACACAGCGCCGATTTCGAAGTCGGAATTACCGCATCGTCTCCCGGTTTCTATGGCCCGTCATCGCGCTACATCGCCGGCTTGAAAAACACGATTCCGGACATCAAAGGCGAGTTGGCCCGCCTCGATATTGACGGTCTCCGGGTCATCAACATGGAGATGGAATCAAGCCTTCTGTTCCATCTGTGCAGCCAGTTGGGATACCGAGCCGGAACAATCTGTCCGGTGATAAGCGCACCGACCATGAGTGACAAGATTGTCGATTACGATGCACTGGTGGGAACCGCCATCACCATCGGACTGGACGCCATGCTGGAGCTTGCCACTGCTTCATCGTGACCGGATCTGCGAACTCAACCCGGACAAAGAGCCTTACCGGAAACCGCATAGAGCCGGTCGCGGCCAATCATGTAAGCCTTGAAGGCGGCCATTGAAAACAAGCCGTTATAGGCCTCGTCCAACACGTTGAGCGTGCCGGTGAAAGACCCGAAAGCCGGCATGATCAGCCGATCACCATCGGCTGCAAAACAGGCGCGCCTGACCGACCGCCCGCGCCGGACGATTCGGGCACCGGGATGCAGATGACCGGCAATCTCGCCGTGACCGTTTTCCACAGACGGTTCATGGCGAAACCGCAATGCGCCGATCGCGATCTCGCCGGCTGTGTCACCCGGCAGGTCTGCCGGCGCATGCGGATCATGATTGCCGGCAATCCAGATCCAGTCGCGACCGGACATCAGGGCGCCGAGATGATCGCGGTAGGTTTCGGGCAACCGTGCGGCGCCCTCACCATCGTGGAAACTGTCACCCAGCGAGATCACGGTTTTCGGATCATAACAGGCAATCACCGACTGCAGCCGCAGCAGTGTCGCGCCGGAGTCATAGGGCGGCATAAACACACCGCGACGGGCCAGCGATGAGCCTTTCTCCAGATGCAGATCGGAGACCGTCAACAGACGCAAATCAGGAATGAACATCACACCGCGCTGGTCGCAGACAATTCGTTCGCCGGCGACCTCAATTTCGATCGAGTGAGACGAGCCATCTGTCTGAATCAATGCGGTCTGCGACATCGGCTATTCCATTGCCTCCTTGATCAGATCATCCGATGCTTCGGCCAGCAAAGCATCCTGGGCTTCACCGAAAACCGGCTCCTTGCCGATCTCAAGCATGATCGGAACGGCCAGCGGCGAAATACGTTCCAGTCTCTTATGCATGATTCGACCCTTGATGCGCGACAACATTTCCGCAAGGCGTTTGACATCCAGCAGACCGCTTGCGGCGTCGCTGCGGGTGGCCTGAAGCAGGATGTGATCCGGCTCGTGACTGCGAAGCACATCATAAATCAGGTCCGCCGATACGGTGACCTGCCGGCCAGATTTCTCCTTGCCAGGATGGCGTTTCTCAATCAGGCCGGCAATCAGTGCGCAGTTACGGAAGGTCCGTTTGAGAAGCCAGCTCTCCGCCAGCCAGGCTTCAAGATCATCGCCAAGCATGTCCTCGTCGAACAGGCTGGAAAGCGTCAGTTCACTGGTGTTGAACATGCGCCCCATATCGCGCAGCGACCAGACAGCAAGTGCGTAGTCTGTGGCGACAAAGCCAAGCGGCCGTGCCTTTGCCCGCTCCAAGCGCCGGGTCAGAAGCATACCAAGCGTCTGATGCGCCAGCCGGCCTTCAAACGGATAGAGCACCATGTAATAGCGAGAGCCGCGCGGAAAGGTTTCGACCAGCAGATCCTCGCGCCGCGGCAGCACTGATTTTTCCGCCTGGATTCGCAGCCAGTCGGAGACCTGATCGGGCAGCGCCTGCCAGCGTTCGGGTTCGGCCAACATGCCGCGCACCTGGTCGGCCAGATAGGTCGACAGTGGAAACTTGCCGCCGGCGTAATAGGGAATTTTTGCATCATTGCCTGGCGCATTTGAGACGAAACATTCGTTTTCGCGAATGCCCTCAAAGCGTAATACTTTGCCGGCAAATAGGAACGTGTCGCCTGCCACCATGGTTTCCAGAAAGGATTCTTCGATCTTTCCGAGCACCGGTCCGCCGCGCACATTGGCTCCCCTGCCCTTGTGGCGGGTCAGCCGGACCGACAACATCGGCGCTTCGATGATAGTGCCGACATTCAGGCGGTATTGCTGCGCGATGGAGGGATGCGAGAGCCGCCAGGTACCGTCAGCTGTCTGGCGAATGCGGGCATAGCGCTCATAGCTCCTGAGCGCATAACCGCCGGTCGCGACAAACTGGATGGCCCGCTCGAATGTCTCCCGGTCGAGATTGGCGTAGGGGCTGGCCTGCCGCACTTCCAGATACAGGTCATCCGCCTGGAACGCCCCGGCGCAGGCCATGCCGAGCACGTGCTGGCACAGCACATCGAGCCCGCCGTCGATCAGCGGCGGGGTATCCTGTGCGCCGAGATAATTGGCTTCCAACGCGGCGCGGCACTCCAGGACCTCGAACCGGTTGGCCGGGATCAGCACCGCACGGCTCGGTTCGTCCATGCGGTGATTGGCCCGGCCGATGCGCTGGGCCAGCCGGCTGGCTCCCTTGGGAGCACCAATATGCACCACCAGATCGACATCCCCCCAGTCAATACCGAGATCAAGCGTCGAGGTGGCAACGACGGCGCGCAGGGCATTGGCGGTCATCGCCTTTTCGACCTTGCGTCGCTGGCCGACATCGAGCGAACCGTGGTGCAGAGCGATGGGAAGACTGTCCTCGTTGACCCGCCATAACTCCCGGAACACCAGTTCGGCCTGGCTGCGGGTGTTGACGAACAGCAAGGTGGTCTGATGACGGCCGATGGCCCGGTAGATATCACTGATGGCATATCGCGCCGAGTGCCCCGACCAGGGAACGCGTTCTTCGGAATCAAGGATCGTGATTTCCGGCTTGGCGCCGCCCTCGACGCTGATCAGTTCCGACATTGCGCCGGCTTTCTCCTGCGAGACCAGCCAGCGGCGCAGTTCATCAGGCTCCGCCACGGTTGCCGACAGCCCGACGGTCTGCAGACCGGGCGCCAGCCGGCGCAAACGGGCAATGCCGAGCGACAGAAGATGCCCGCGCTTGGACGTCACCAGTGCATGCAGCTCATCCAGAATGACATAGCGCAGATCGGCAAATAGCTGCTCCGCTTCCCTGGACGCGATCAGCAACGCAAGCTGTTCCGGTGTCGTCAACAGGATGTCGGGTGGGTTCAGCTTCTGCCTTTGCCGTTTGTGCGACGGGGTGTCGCCGGTGCGGGTTTCCATCGTCAGGGGAAGACCCATCTCTGAGACCGGTGTTTCCAGATTGCGCTGGATATCGACCGCCAAGGCCTTGAGCGGCGAGATGTAAAGCGTGTGGATTCCACGATGGGCTTCACCGGGGCGACGTTTCGGGCGCTGGGTGACATCGACCATTGAGGGAAGAAAACCGGCTAGTGTCTTGCCGGCGCCGGTTGGTGCGATCAGCAACACCGAATGGCCACTATCGGCTTTGGACAGCAGTTCCAGCTGATGTGCGCGGGGTGACCAGCCACGTTTTGAGAACCATCTTACAAATGGCGCCGGCAGGCTTGCCACATCGGTGGCGCCGTCAATGCGTGGTTCTGCTGTCACGCGTCAAGAATTAGAGGGTGCGGCCCGGCGAGCCAAGCGATTCCTTCACAAAGATACGAACCGGGATCTGCGGGTGTTCGTGACGCAATCGGCTAAATGGATTATTTGGCCGGAGCCTGCAGCAGGGCCGCGAGATCGGGGCCATGGGCCATGGCCGCTCGCGTTTTGACGATGTTCCTTGGGCGTTGTGCAGGCTGCGTGACAATACGGTTGCGGCCGCTGTTCTTGGCATCATAGAGCAGTTTGTCGGCCCGTTTCAGCATCGCGCCGCTGTCGTTGGTATCGGCATCGATGCCGGCCAGACCGAAGCTTGCGGTGTAGCGGATCGTGCCTTCATCGGTGACCACTTCCTCGGCGCGGATAGCCGCGATCAGACGCTGGCACGCCATCTCGGCCTTGTCGATTTCCGTATTCGCAAACAGAATGGCGAATTCTTCCCCGCCAAGCCGCCCGACGCCGTCGAAGGTTCGCAATTCCCTGACCAACAATTTGGCCAGAGCACTCAAGACCCTGTCGCCGGCCTCATGGCCGAACATGTCATTGACGTGTTTGAAGTGGTCGATGTCGAGCATGGCGACGGAAAACGGTGTGCGAAACCGTTGGTAGCGGCCAAATTCCTTCTCCAGGCTCTCCATGAAATAACGTCGATTTGCCAGACCGGTGAGTTCATCTGTGCGCGCCTGAGCCTGCAAATGTTTGCACGCATGATCGAATTCCCGAATGCTGATCATTGCACGAATTTTTTTGCGTTCCAGAACCGGAATGTGGCGGATCTGCTTTTCGTTCATGACCGCGAGGGTTTCCATGACCGAATCATCGGGGCTGCAGCTGATGACCGACCGGGTCATCACATCACTGACCGGCCTTTCAACAACGGCGCTTTCGTGCTCGATGATTGCGCGAACCAGATCGCGCTCCGAAACGACTCCGACAAGCTTGTCGTTCTCGTCGGTCACAAGCAAAGCGCCGATATTGTTTGACCGCAATTTTCGCGCCATTTCCAGCAAGGTCTGTTCGGGCCGGACGCATTTGACTTCGGAGGGACCCTTTTGTGCAAGCAGTTCACGAATGAGCACTGAACTTCCCCTAGGTCAATGTTGTCGAAATCGATGACCCGTGGCTATTGGGAAGCCCTTAACAAATGGTTTCGTGTTTCCTTAACTGCCATCGTGTGATTCAAAAAATGAGACTTTGATCGCCAAATATTCGACTTTTTCACCAAATCGCAATTCCCGGTGGTCTCATCCGGGCGGTGTCAGGCGGGCAGAGGTATCAAATGCCAGCGTGAAGTTCCGGTACAACCAGATTACCTATCCGCACGCATTTGCAATAGTGGGCTGGGATCGGTCAGCCGATCAATTTCCGGGATCACCGCCGCTTCGGCACGACTTGACCGCGCAGGACGCATTGTCTCTGGTCGGAACAGTCCGGTAAACCGGGTGTTTATTGTATTCACACTGGAGTCCGGTGGCGACATAGCGGTCATAAAGAATCGTTCCGGTGCCGCGCGCGGAGGGATAACGAAGAATGGCGGCACCCTCCCTTTTCACGATCGACTGGACCTGCTCGCAGGTAAAGGACCTGGTGTCGTATCGGTTGATCGCATAGGCCGGCAGCGACACTGCCGCGACCATGATGGCGGTAAGGATCATTCTCATTGTCGACTTCCTCCAGTGATCGATCCGCAAAGACCGCTTTCCTCCATGGAAAGGTAGGGTGACCGATCATGGGGAAAAGTTTTTTGCACTCACATTCTCGTGATGATGCTTTTGCCTGCAATTTCGGCCTGGATTTGGTTTGGTCACGTAGGGTGTGACCGGCTACCAATGGCATAACAAAACTGGATCGAAAGACATGCGACCCGAGGACCTGCTGCATCCGCGCCCCGAGGGGCTTTACTGCCCGCCGGGCGATTTCTACATCGATCCCGTCAGAAGCGTATCGCGGGCGCTGATCACCCATGGGCATGCGGACCACGCACGCGCCGGGCACGGCGCGGTGCTGGCAACCGAAGAAACGCTGGCGATCATGGCTTTGCGTTATGGCAACGATTTCACCGGCTCGAAGCAGGTGGCCATCTCCGGCGAAACGATCACCCGGGACGGCGTGAACATCACATATCATCCGGCCGGCCATGTGCTGGGTTCGGCCCAGATCTGCGTCGAGAAGGATGGCCTGAGGATCGTTGCCTCCGGCGACTACAAAAGGCAATCCGATCCGACCTGTGCCGGTTTTGAGCCAATCGCGTGCGACGTGTTCATCACCGAAGCGACCTTTGCGCTGCCGGTTTTTCGCCATCCCGACACTGCCCTAGAAGTCGCCCGGCTGTTGCGTTCGGTGCAGCAATTTCCGGGGCGCACACACATGGTCGGGGCCTATTCACTCGGCAAGGCGCAGCGCATCATCCGGCTGCTGCGGGACGCCGGCTACCAGCAAACCATCTACATCCACGGGGCACTGGAAAAGCTTTGCGCGTTTTATCAATCCCGTGGCGTGGCGCTCGGGCCGCTGGCGCCGGCAACACTCGAGCCCGAAAACAGAACCGATTTCGCTGGTGCCATTGTCGTTGCACCGCCGGGATCGCTCAATGACCGGTGGGCGCGTCGCTTTGCCGACCCGCTCAACTGTTTCGCCTCCGGCTGGATGCGCATTCGCCAGCGCGCCAAGCAGCGCGGTGTCGAACTGCCGCTGATCGTGTCCGATCACGCCGACTGGGATGAATTGACCGAAACGATCACGGATACCGGCGCCGGCGAAGTCTGGGTCACTCATGGACGAGAGGAGGCGCTGGTGCGCTGGTGCGAGATCAACGGCATCTCGGCGCGGCCACTCAATCTTGTCGGTTATGACGATGAAAGCGAGTAGTTAGGTTGGGAACTCATAAACAGGGTCGAAATGGCGTTGAAACTGCAAAAATATGCGAGGAAAATCGCGCAGAATGGGCTGCTTGCCCATTCAAGCGCTTTGACGCTGCAGATTGCAGCGGTTTCATCGTCCTGCGGATATGATCAATTTGCCCGGCTACAGCGTTGCAAGCTCTTGAAAACCGAAGGGTTTCCCGCGAACTCGCGCCTCGTATCCGAACAAATTGATTCATACCATTTCGATCCTGTTTGTGAGTCTATGACCTAATGCAGCCATTTGCTGAACTGCTCGACCGCCTGGTACTGACCCCGTCGCGCAACGGCAAACTGAAACTGCTGACGGACTATTTCAACACCGCACCCGATCCCGATCGCGGTTGGGGTCTGGCCGCCATCACCCGCGATCTTGATATCCGCAACGTCAAGCCGGCAATGCTGCGTGCCCTGGTTGCCGAGCGGGTCGACGAGATCCTGTTTGCCTATTCCTACGACTATGTCGGCGACCTCGCCGAAACCATATCGCTGATCTGGCCGGCCGCGGTTGAAGCAGGCAATGAAAACGAGCCGTTGCGGCTCGGCCGCATTGTCGAACGGCTGCGGGTCGCCTCGCGGGCCGACGGTCCGGCACTGGTCGCGGCATTGCTCGACCAGCTCGACATTTCCGGGCGCTATGCGTTGTTGAAACTGCTGACGGGCGGGCTGCGGATCGGTGTCTCCTCGCGCCTGGCAAAACAGGCGCTGGCGGAGTTCGGCGGCAAGGACATCGCCGAAATCGAAGAGCTCTGGCACGGGCTGACACCGCCCTATGAACCGCTGTTTGCCTGGCTGGAAGGCAGCAGCGAAAAACCTGAAAAACTGCTCGCCGCTCCGTTCCGGCCGGTCATGCTGGCCAATCCGGTGCAGGATGGCGAACTTGAGCGGCGCAATCCGAAGGACTATGCAGCCGAGTGGAAATGGGACGGGATCAGGGTTCAAGCCACATCGGAGCGCGGCGTC
>JAJFHT010000405.1 GCA_021775495.1 Hyphomicrobiales bacterium
CGGCAGTAATCCTCGAAATATTCCGCCTGACGATCGAGATGAAATTCGCGGAGTACGACATGGCCCAGCGCCATGGCCAGCGCCGCATCGGTTCCCTGTTTGGGGTGCAGCCACATATCGGAAAATTTCGCGGCTTCTGAATAGTCCGGGGAAACCACAACGGATTTGGCGCCCTTGTACCGGACCTCGGTATAAAAATGCGCATCGGGTGTGCGAGTTTGCGGGACGTTCGATCCCCACAGCATCAGGAAACCTGAATTGTACCAGTCGGCCGATTCCGGCACGTCGGTCTGCTCGCCCCAGGTCATCGGCGATGCCGGCGGCAGGTCGCAATACCAGTCGTAGAACGACATGCAGACGCCGCCCATCAGCGACAGGTACCGTGAGCCGGCTGCATAGGACACCATCGACATGGCAGGGATCGGCGAAAAACCGATGACCCGGTCCGGTCCCCAGGTCTTAGCCGTATAGGCGTTGGCCGCTGCAATGATCTCGTTGACCTCGTCCCAGGTTGCCCGGACGAACCCGCCATGGCCGCGGACCTTGATGTAGTCCGCGCGTTTTGCCGGATCCTGCTGGATTGCAGCCCAGGCGCCCACCGGCGTTTTGATCGCACGTTCCCGGCGCCACAATTTGAGCAGGCGCGCGCGCACCAGCGGATATTTCACCCGGTTGGCGGAGTACATGTACCAGCTGTAGCTGGCTCCGCGCGAGCAGCCACGCGGTTCATGGTTCGGCAGGTCGGGCCGGGTGCGCGGATAGTCGGTCTGCTGGGTTTCCCAGGTGACGATGCCGCCCTTGACGTAGATTTTCCACGAACATGATCCCGTGCAGTTCGCGCCATGCGTCGAACGGACAATCTTGTCGTGCTGCCAGCGTTTGCGATAAGCATCTTCCCAATCGCGGTTTTCGTTGGTGGTGACACCATGCCCCTTGGAAAAGGTGCCAGTGTTCTTGCGGGCCAGGAAATTCAGGCGATCAAGGAGATGGCTCATTTTGGTTCTCCGGTTGTTTCAGAAGCGGGGCGCTTGACGCCCCGCCGGTTCATTGCTTGGCGCTTTAGGGGTTTTTGACGTAGGCATTCTTGCGCAGGTAGAACCACCAGTTGATGATGATGCAGAGCATGTAGAAGGCGGCGAAGCCGTAGAGTGCCAGTTCGGGCGTCGCCAGTTTGATCTGCTCGCCGAGCACCTTCGGGATGATGAAGGCGCCGTAAGCGGCGACGGCAGAGGTCCATCCCAGCACCGGCCCGGCCTGCTCCTTGTTGAACACCACGGCGATGGTCCGAAAAGTCGAACCATTGCCGATTCCCGTTGCGGTGAAGAGAATGAGGAACAGGATCAGAAACGGCACGAAATACTGTTCCGGAGTCGCCGAGGCGTAGGCCTGCTGCATGTAGTAGGCGACGCCGAGCGCACTGGCGACCATGACCACCGAGATGATCTGGGTGACCTTCGCACCGCCGATCTTGTCGGAAATCATACCGCCGACCGGGCGGATCAGGGCACCGATAAAGGGCCCCATCCAGGCATACATCAGCGCGCTTGGCCCGTTCGCATTGGCCGTGTTGTGGGTCATGACACCGTCAACAAGGATGTGCTGGAACCCGAAGATCACCTTGATCGCAAGAGCGAAGGCGGCCGAATAACCGATGAACGAGCCGAACGTCATCGTGTAGATGATGGTCATGGCCCAGGTGTGTTTGTTGCCGAAGATCTTGTACTGACGCGTCAGGTTCTGCCCGACCTGGCCCGGTATGAGTTTCAGCAGCAACACCGTCGCGGCAATCACCAGCGGCAGCACGATCCACTTGGAAATGTCGAAGCCGGAACCGCCTACTTTTACCGGCAGCATCAGCCACAGACCGGCTGCCGCGGTGACAAATCCGATGATCAGCATGAATGTGATGATTCCGAAGCTGCTGATCGGATTGCCGATATCGGGCGAGACATGTTCGTCACGAATATTGTTCATGCCGAACCAGCCGGCGAAAGCCAGCGGGACCAGGAAAATCAGCCAGATGAATCCGGCGTTCTGGATATAGGTCTCGGTTCCGGCCGGAATCTTGCCGATCAGCGTGCCGCTGGTATTTTGCAGGATCAACGCGTCGCCGCCAAAAATGCCCATGGTCATGGCCAGCGGCACCAGGATCTGCATCGTGGTCACGCCGAAATTTCCAAGGCCGGCATTCATTCCGAGCGAATAGCCTTGCATCCGTTTTGGGTAAAAGAAGCTGATGTTGGACATGGAGGAGGCGAAGTTGCCGCCGCCGATACCGGACAGGAAAGCCAGGATCTGGAACTGCCACAGCGGCGTATTCGGATCGGTCAATGCGATACCCGCGCCGATCGCTGGGATCATCAGCAGCGCCGTTGTGAAAAAGATGGTGTTTCGTCCGCCAGCAATACGAATGAAGAATGTGCTTGGAATACGCAGGGTTGCACCTGTCAGACCGGCAATCGCTGCCAGTGTGAACAATTCGGACTTCTCAAACGGAAATCCGAGATTGAGCATCTGGACGGTGATGATCCCCCAATAGAGCCAGACGGCAAAACCGCACAGCAGGCTGGGAATGGAGATCCAGAGATTCCGGCTGGCGATCGTCTTGCCTTCCCGGTTCCAGTATTCCTCGTTTTCCGGATCCCAGTTTCGTAGATCTTGTCCCACTTTATTCTCCTGTAGAGCGGTCGCGCTTGGCGTGTTCGATTGCATTGCTGTCGTCTGTTCATCGATTCTGATAGAGCAGGCAGCAGCTGGCTGCGGCCTGCTCTCTTGTCATCAGCGGACTGGTTCCCCCGCGCTGCCGGTTGCAGCTCTTGTCGCGGCCGTCTCAGGCTTGGGCAGGGGCTGCTCGGGAACATCGGAGAGGAATTTTTCCTGATCCAATACGGGATGGCGGCGTTTTTCCATTTGCCGGATGGCGATGTGCATCCAGACGGTCGAGACGGCCACCAGCACAAACATCAGCATGTAGGGAGCAGTCCAGACGCCGGTGTAGTCGAGCAGAAGGCCGAATGCGATCGGCAGGACAAATCCGCCGAGACCACCAATCATGCCGACCAACCCGCCGACCGAACCGACATGGTGCGGGTAGTAGACAGGAATGTGTTTGTAGACCGCTGCCTTGCCGAGGCTCATGACGAAACCAAGGATCACGGTCAGTCCGACGAAGAAGGTCACACCGATGCCGAAGCTGAAGGTGATCGGTCCGTTAATGCCCTGAACAGTGTAATTGGTTTCGGGGTAACTCATGACGAAGAGGCAGGCGAGCGACACGAAGAAGGTCACATACATCACCCATCGGGCACCCCACTTGTCCGACATCCAGCCGCCCAATGCCCGGAAGACCGAGCCGGGAAGCGAATAGAGGCCGGCAAAAACGCCTGCGGTCGTAAGCTCAAGCCCGTAGGCGCCAACATAGTAACGCGGCAGGAACGAGGCGAGTGCGACGAAGGCACCGAACACGAAGAAATAATATGTGGCGAAGCGCCAGACCTGGATGTCCTTCAGCGGAGCCAGCTGTTCGGCCGCCGACACGGCTTTAGCGCCGGTGCGTTTGCGGCTGGCCTGTGCCGGATCGTCCTTGGCAAGAATGTAGAAAAGCACGGCTGTGATCGCCAGCACGATGGCGTAGACACGCGCGGTCCCCTCCCATCCCATGGCAACCACCAGAAACGGCGCGGCGAAATTGGTGACAGCTGCTCCGACATTGCCGGCACCGAAAATACCAAGCGCCGTGCCCTGTCTTTCCTTCTCGAACCATTGCGAGACATAGGCAACGCCAACGATGAACGATCCGCCGGCCAGTCCCAGGCCGAGTGCGGCCAGAAGGAAGATCTCGTAGGTCTGAACCGATGTCAGCAGCCACACGGCGACGGCCGTGATGATCATCTGCAATGGAAACATGATGCGCCCGCCGAACTGCTCGGTCCAGACACCGAGGAAGATACGGCTCACCGACCCGGTCAGCACCGGTGTCGCGACCAGCAGGCCGAACTGCGTGTCGCTCAGACCCAGTTCCATTTTGATCTTGACGCCGATGATCGAAAAAATGGTCCAGACAGCGAAACAGACTGTGAATGCGAAGGTGCTGAGGCCGAGCGCCCGATGTTGATCTGTCCGGGTGACTCCGTCGAGCGTATGCATGGAATTGACCCCCTTTGAATAAAGCGGCGGAAAACCGCTTTCTGGCTGGATTTCGGGGGCAGCATCTATATGTCGGCATCTTTACGGTTGATCTGGATCAAATTGTCCGTCGTCCAATTGCGAAACAAGGTGGTTGAGAACGAATGGCAAGCGGCGGCAAACGTGGCATCAAGCCATTATGTTGTGGCTGCGCATTCGAGATGCTAACTAGGTCAAACAGCAGCTTGATAATTATCAAGGAAAAACCGCTTGCGCTCTTCCGATCTCCCACAGGTCCGATCACTCGAACTGTTCGAAAGCATGAGTGATTCGAACTTTGAGGACATCATGCAGGCGGCCTATCTGCAGACTTTTCCAGCGCAGGTGGATTTGATCTCCGAGGGAGAACCGGCAGACTTTCTCTACATCGTGGTCGAGGGCTGCGTTGAACTGTACGCCAGGGCAAACGGTCGCGAATCGACCCTGGGCATGGTGCTTCCCGTCGGAACCTTCATCCTTGCCGCAGTGCTCAAGGATGCGGTCTACCTGATGTC
>JAJFHT010000406.1 GCA_021775495.1 Hyphomicrobiales bacterium
TGCGGCCCATATTGGCTGCCCGATCATCGGTGACGCGAAATATTTCGAAGCCGATCAGAACTGGACATTGCCCGGAGGCATACAGAACCGGCTGCATTTGTTGGCCCGCCGGATTGTCATCCCGCATCCCGATGGCGGAACCATTGACGTCAGCGCGCCTTTGCCACCACACATGCTGCAAAGCTGGAATCTGATCGGTTTCGATCAGTCTTGGGAAGACGGCAAATGATTAGAAACGACACCCTCTTCACCTGGTTTGCAGGCCGCAGGACCGTCCGCTCATGAGACTCGTGATCTTCGATTGCGACGGAACGCTTGTCGACAGTGCCGGATTTATTCATGCTTGCATGGCACGGACCTTTGTCGAGGATGGTCTGGAGGCCCCCGAGCTGGAGCAGACAAAGTCGATAATCGGTCTTTCCCTACCGATTGCGATAGAGCGGTTGCTGGATGGAGATCCAGACGGTCGAACAGGACGTTTGACCGCCGCATACAGGGAGAATTTCGTACGTCTGCGTTCACAGGATGAGTTTCACGAACCGCTTTATGAGGGTATCGCCGAGTTGATCGGGAGATTGTCTCAGCAAGACGAGATTCTGACCGGTGTGGTGACGGGCAAATCGCGGCGCGGACTGAAGCTGGTACTGGAAAAACACGGGCTGTCCAGCCAATTTCATTGCCAACGCACGGCCGATGACTGCCCGTCGAAGCCGCATCCGGCAATGGTGACCGAATGCTGTGTTGAAATCGGAGTAGACCCGTCCGCCGCTGTGGTGATCGGCGACACACATTTTGACGTTGAAATGGCAATATCCGCTGGGGCTGATGCCATCGGCGTAAACTGGGGCTATCATGCACCGGATGTGCTTCTGCAGGCAGGTGCCTGCCGGGTGTTGCAGAAACCGGCGGAGCTGCTGGACTATCTCAATATTGCGAGTGCGTGACCATGCGAGACCTGTTGAAAAACGGAAATCACGGTGATGGCGAACAACCGCACGACCCGGAAACCGCCGCACGGGCTTCGGCACGACGGAAACTTCCCAAGCGCTTTTACAAAAAAGCCGGCATCGATCGGTCTGCAGAGGGATTCGCTGTCGTACTCGATGGCCGCCCGGTTCGCACGCCGGCCCGTCAGATTGTGGAATTGCCGCGTGAGGATTCGGCAAAGCTTGTCGCCAATGAATTCGAGGCGCAGGCAACCCATATAGATCCGGCAACCATGCCGGTCACGCGCCTGGTCAACACTGCGATTGACGGGATTGCCAATGATATGCAGGCGGTGGCGGAAGACATCATGCGGTTTGCCGCCTCGGATCTGGTGTGTTACCGCGCCGACGGGCCGGAAAGTCTTGTGAACCTTCAGAACGAACAATGGGATCCGGTGCTGGATTTTGCCCGTTCATCACTGAATGCGCGTTTCATATTGGCGGAAGGCGTTGTGCATGCGGAGCAGCCGCGTGAAGCCATTGGCGCGGTGGGAATTCACCTCCAGCGGTTTCCTGGTCCGTTCAGGCTTGCCGCAATACACACCATGACGAGCGTGACGGGCTCTGCGCTGCTCGCGCTGGCTGTCGCAATGGGTGCGATCAATGCCGAGGAAGCCTGGACTGCAGCACATGTCGATGAAGACTGGAACATATCGCAATGGGGTGACGATGAAGAAGCCCTGCAGCGACGGGCTTTCAGAAAGTCCGATATGATGGCAGCCGTCGCGTTGCTTGAGACCTTGGAAGAGCAGTGAGCCCGTAATCTGAATTCATCTGCCTTTGACGGATTTCATCTCTTCGATTTTTGCCAATGCAAGTTCGCGCGATTCCAGTACATTCGGGTCCGGATTGGCGGCTTGATCGGAATTGTCCGGCATAATGAAACGCACGGTTCCCTTGGACTGGTTTGCGTTTACCTTCTTTCCCCGATGGGCAAACGCGACCCAGGCCTCAGGCCATATGCTGCAATTGCGGTAGTTGACCAGCAGGTACCATTTCCGCCCGGTGTCCTCGATCATCCCGTCGATCACGTCATAGAACTCATTGACGATATCGGAACTGCTGAATTCGAATTCGCTGAAATCGATCTCTATCGCATCGATATCATGCAGAATGTGAACCCGGCCGGCATAAGCGCCGGCGACCGCTGAATCCGAATTTGAAGATTGCCCGGATTGGCTGCGCTGGCCGGCTGCATAAACCGTATTGGCCAATTGCTCGACGCCCTTTTCCAGACGTGCGCATTCCTGCAACGCGGTATTGATGAAGCGCTGTCGCTCTTTGTCATCCAGATCGGGGAAATCGCGCAGGATTTCCAACGCGCCTCGAACCGCGGTCAGAGGCGAAACAAATTCCTCTTCGACCTTGGTCTTGAGCGCCAGGGTCGCAGGTTTTTGAGGCGGAGTGGACATGGATGTGGTCTCCGATGCCTCAATGTCAGTCAGATTGCCAGATACTGCTGTCGCATGTCTGCATCATCGAGCACTTCCTGCGATTTGCCGTCGAAAACGACCTGACCCATATCCAGAATGATTGCCCGATCAGCCATGTGAAGCGCGGCGATTGCATTTTGTTCGACGATGATCGTCGTCATCCCGAGCGATTTGATCTGCTCCAGCGTTTTTTCGATCTCCTGAACAATAACAGGTGCCAATCCTTCATAAGGCTCGTCCAGCAGCAACAGCTTGATGTCCCGTGCCAGCGTGCGTCCGATCGCCAGCATCTGCTGCTCACCACCGGAAAGCGTGGTTCCTTCCTGATTGCGCCGCTCGCCCAATCGCGGAAACAGATCATAGATTCGTTCGATCGACCAACCGAGAGGCGGGGCGATCTGCGCAAGTTTCAGGTTTTCTTCTACGGTCAGTCCCTGAATGATCCGGCGATCTTCCGGAACCAGCCCAACGCCGATCTGCGCCGCCTGATGCGCCTTCATCTCGTGCAACGGTTTGTGGTCCAGCCAGATTTCACCGTGTTTCAATTCGGGATCGCCGACACGGGCGATTGCCCGCAGGGTCGACGTCTTGCCGGCACCGTTGCGACCCAAAAGCGCGACGATCTCGCCCTCGCGCACATCAAAGCTGACGCCCTGAACGATATAGCTTTCGCCGTAATAGGCGTGCAAATCCCAACAGGAAAAGAATGCAGGCTGCCCTCCCGCTGTCAGAGTCGGCCTGGTCGCTGGTGCCTGGCCTTCGAACTGCTCGTTTCCGAGCACCTGACGAGGTTTGCTCTGAGTTTCCACATCTTCCTCCACGAATGTCGCTGCACTCATAGGTGCGCTCCTCCAAGATAGGCTTCCTGCACCTTGGGATTGCCTTTGATGTTCTCAGGCAGATCCTCTGCAATAACCGTACCTTGCGCCAGGACAGAAATCTTGTCCGCAAGCGAGAATACCACATGCATATCGTGCTCGATGACAACCATCGTGACGCCACGCTCGGCGATCCGTTTCATCAGATCGATGGTATTGTTCGTGTCAGCGCGGGCCATTCCAGCGGTCGGCTCGTCGAGCAGCAGAAGTTTAGGTTCTTGAACCAGGCACATGGCAAGTTCCAGTCGACGCTTGTCGCCACGTGACAGCTGCTCGGCAATGTCATTCGACTTTTCCGCCAGACCAACGTCGTCCAGCATATCCATCGCCTTTTGGTACATATCGGATTCACCAGCCACCGAACCCCAAGCATTCATAGTGAATGCACCGTCGCGCTTGGCAAAAGCCGGGATCATGACGTTTTCTAGCAGCGTCAGTTCGCCGAAGATTTCGGGGGTTTGAAACACCCTGCTTACCCCGGTCTGGTTGATCTCATGCGGTTTAATGCCCAGAAGCGATTTTCCATCAAATGTAACCGTACCGGTGTCGGGTTCGAGCCGACCGACGAAACAGTTCAACAGTGTCGACTTGCCGGCTCCGTTCGGACCTATGATGGCGTGAACGGTTCCCGCTTCGATCTCCAGGTTGACGTCGTTCAGCGCCTGTAGTCCGCCAAAGCGTTTATTGACGTTTTCGACCGAAAGAATGCTCATACCCTTGCTCCTATTCAGCCGCTGCGGGGACAGTATCAGCGGTCCCGCCCGAACCATCACCAGACCTTTTCAGGAACCGGTTTCGAATTCTGTTGAAACCTTCCATCAGACCTCCAGGCAGGAAAATGACAATCAGCATGAAAAGCGCTCCAAGGGTCAAATGCCATCCTTCGCCGACAAACAGCGACGTGATGCCGACAGCCAGATGCTGCAGACTTTCCGGCAGGAAACTGAAGGCGTTCATCAGAATACCCTCATTGAAAGCCGAGAAAATGTTCTCAAAATACTTGATGGCACCGGCGCCGATCACCGGCCCCAAAAGAGTGCCGGATCCGCCGAGAATGGTCATCAGTACGATCTCACCCGATGCCGTCCACTGCATGCGCTCGGCACCGGCCAGGGGGTCGGTTACCGCCATCAGCCCACCGGCTAACCCGGCGAACATTCCCGAGATGACGAATGCCGCCTGGGCATATGGCCGGGTGTTCAATCCCGTATAATTCATGCGGTTCTGGTTGGATTTGACCGCCCGGAGCATCAGTCCGAAAGGCGAGCGAAAGATACGCATCGAGATAAAAAAGCAGATGATCAACATGATGGCGCAGAAATAGAATCCCGGATACCCCGACATGCTTATCCCGAAGAAATCGGGCGACGGGAGTACGGCGCCGTAGTCGCGTCCGAATGCAGCATCCAGCACCCGCGGATCAGACTGGGCCAATTGCAACCCGGTTTCGCCGTTGGTGATCGGGGTCAGCACCGAATAGGCGAGATTGTAGCTCATCTGGGCAAATGCGAGTGTCAATATTGAAAAGTAGATCCCCGACCGACGCAGCGAGACAAACCCGATTGCCGCTGCGAACAATCCCCCCACAACGGTGGCAAGTATGATTGCCGGAATAGGATTCATGCTGAGCAGTTTGAAGGTCCAGACCGCTGTGTACGACCCGACGCCCAGAAACGCCGCATGCCCGAATGACAGGTAGCCGGTCAGACCAAACAGGATGTTGAAACCAAGCGCAAAGATACCGAAAATCGCGAATTTCTGCAGCAGATCGGGATAGCCTGCTCCGATAGGCGTCAGCAGGATTGGCCCTGCCAGAATCGCGGCGGAAAAGCACAAAAACAGGATCGCATCGCTTTTGTTCATTTCGAAGATTTTCATGGCTCAGTGCTCCATCTGGCCTTTGCGGCCCATCAGCCCTCGGGGGCGCACAAGCAGGATAATGACGGCAATCAGGTAGATGATGATCTGATCGATTCCCGGCAGGATGTTCTTGACTTCATTCATCGAAGCAAAACTTTGAAGAATTCCGAGCATGAACCCGGCTGCGACCGCGCCGCCGAGTGAACCCATTCCGCCAACCACGACAACGACAAAACTCAAAACCAGAAAGTCCATGCCCATGTGATAGTCAGGGCTCAAAATCGGCGTATACATGGCGCCCGCCAGCCCGGCGACAACTGCTGCCATTCCGAACACGATGGTGAAGCGGCGGTCGATATCGATCCCGAGCAGTCCCACCGTCTCGCGATCCACCATGCCGGCACGCACAACCATGCCGAATGTCGTGAACTGCAGAAATGCGAAGACCGCAGCAATGATCGCGGTCGAAAACAGGAAATAGATCAGACGCCAAGCTGGATAGACTACGTTTCCGGCCTCGAAACCGATGGCAACGCCGAAATCAATCATTCCCCGCGCCGCATCAGGTGCTGGTTGCGGGATCGGATTGGCGCCAAACGCGCTTTTGACGATCTCCTGCGCAACAATTGCCAGACCAAACGTCACCAGGATTTGCTCGGCATGGGGACGTTTGTAGAAATACCGAATAAGTCCCCGTTCCATAACGATCCCGATCAGCAGCATGACCGGAATTGTGATCAGAATCGAGACTGGCACCGAGTAGTTGAGCAAGGTGGTCCCGAATTCGCCGAACCACGATTCAATATAAGGCTGGCGAATCTCGGAGGCAGTGCCCCAGGCGGTCAAGTTCTCGGGATCAAGAGTTACTTTTTCGAAACCCAGAAAAGCCTTCACGGCAACGGCGCAGAAAGCTCCAAGCATAAACAAGGCGCCATGCGCAAAATTTACCACACCCAGCGTGCCAAATATGACGGTCAGTCCAAGGGCGATCAGCGCATACGCGCCACCCTTGTCTAATCCGTTCAGTATCTGCAGTAGAATTGCGTCCATCGGTCTGCTTCTTCCGGGTAGATCGAGGCGCCCCCGGCGGAAGGCCGGGGACGACTCATGTGACGATCAAACGGCTGAATTATGCGCCGTCGTTGTATGGTCCCAGTTCGCCGCCCAAAAGGCTAGCAGGATATTCTACCTGCGCCCGCGGCGTAACTTCCACTACCTCAAGCACGTCGAACTTGGATGTTGGGTTTTCCTTACCCTTCACGACAAGTACGTCCTTGAAGCACTGATGGTCGTCTGCCCGGTACTCTGTTGGACCATTGCCGAGGCCATCAAATTTGAAGCCTTCCAACGCTTTACCAACACCCGATGGCATGAATGTTCCGGCACGCTGACAGGCATCTGCGTAAAGAAGCGCCTGGCAATAGGTTGTGTGTGCAGCCTGGCTCGGCGGGAAGCCGTATTTGGTGCCAAAGGATTTGACAAAGGCTTTCGAGCCTTCATCCTGCAGTGACCAATGCCAGTTGGTCGAGCCGAAGATACCCTTGACGTTTTCGCCGGCACCCTGGGCCATAAGACGGCTGTAGAGCGGTACGACGATTGCAAAGTCCTTGCCGTTGACCTGTTTGTCGCGGAGACCGAACTGCACCGCCTGGGTCAGCGAATTGACCATGTCGCGGCCGTAGTGGTTGAGCACCAGCACGTCGGCGCCGGAGTTCAGAACCGGCGTGATGTACTGAGAGAAGTCACCGGCACCTAGTGGCGTCCGGACTGCCGCTGCCGTTTTCCAGCCGAGTTCTTCGGTGTATTTCTTGATCGAGCCTTCCTGACTCCAGCCCCATGTATAGTCGGCTGTCAGATGGTAGGCGCTGCGTTCTGAACCAAAGGCGTTTTTCAGCACCGGACCAAGCGCGGCACCGGACATTTCGGTGTTGAAGAAGTGCCGGAAGCCATTGGCGCGTTTGTCTTTGCCCGTAGTGTCGTTCGAGTGGGTCAGACCGGCCATGAAGATAACACCGGCATCCTGACAAAGGCCCTGAACCGCGATGGCAACGCCCGACGAAGAACCACCGGTAATCATGATGGCGCCGTCTTTTTCGATCATGCGTTTGGCGCTGGCCCGGGCGGCATCTGACTTGGTTTGGGTGTCACCTGTGACAAACACCACTTTCTTGCCGTTGACACCGTCGCCCTTGAGCGCTTTTGATGAGAACGTGTTCAGCATTCCGCCGTCACCCTCACCATTGATGTGTTCCACCGCCAATTCGTAGGCGCGCAGCTCGTCAGCACCTTCATCGGCATAAGCGCCTGTCTGCGGCACGTTGAACCCGAGGGTCACGGTTCCGCCTGTCGGCTCATTTGTATAACCCGCAGACCATGCACGGCTAGTGAAGATTGTCGGCGTGGCCAGAGCTATGCCGGCCGCAGCTGATCCTTTCAAAAGACCGCGTCGGCTCGTGTGCAGTTTGCTCATTTTGTTAGTCTCCCTTTGGGCGTTTCCATCGATGCGGCTGATTGCATACGCTCTACATCGTGAAACAAATCAGCCGAGGACGATTCACTCATCCACCTTTAAGCTCTGCCAATTGTGTCAATACGTCAATAACCAATTGACTTTATTGTATTTTTTTGTAAATAATATTCATGTGTGTAGTTGATTTTTGTAAATGATTGACTGGATGAAGTGCTAACCGCATGGAAAAAAAGGACATTCTTCAAAGCCAGAGCTCCATTATCGGGACTCGTATTCGTCAGAGAAGGCGCGAAGTCGGATACACGCAGGCCGACCTTGCAAAGAAAATCGACATTTCGCCGTCCTATCTGAATCTGATCGAGTGGAACAAACGGCGCATAGCTGGTTCGCTTCTCCACAAAATCGCCTCGGCTTTGAGCCTTTCGTCCGAAGATCTCGATGGGGCGTCGGAAAAGCGGCTTTTGGAAACGCTGTCGGAAATCGCGCATTTGCCTTCTCTCGGAGCCCTCGGAGTTGAATCGGAACGGACAAGCGAACTGATTGGGCGTTTTCCAGGGTGGGCGAGGGGCCTTGCCACCCTGGCCCGTTCGGAACGTGAGGCGACAATGCGGGCACAGACATTGTCCGACCGGTTGTCAAACGATCCGTTCCTGAGCGAAACCGTCCATCGGATGTTGACTCGTATTGCTGCTATCCGTTCTGCTGCCGAAATCTTGGTGGAATATCCTGATGTCGAGACCGAACAGCGCGAACGGTTCAACAGCCTGATACATCAGGACAGCCGCGCGCTGTCTGACGTGGCCGAGGCCCTGGCGTCCTACCTGGACAAGGCAGAGGAATCCGAGCGTGTCCACACGCCTCTCGACGAGGTGGAGACTTTGTTTGTTGCCCGTGAAAACCGATTTGAAGAGATCGACGGGCCGGCGGCGGAGCTTGCCAGGCTGCTGATCGATTCGCGGCCGATATCGCGCCGCGAAAGGGCGCGCGAACTGACCGAAAAACAGTTATCGGAACCGATCGAGTTGATGATCGAGCGCCAGCCGCAGATCATAACCGCCGTTGCAAAGACACGTGCCCGGCGAGCGCTTGTAGACTATGCCATCGCAGCCATATTGATGCCGATCACCGAATTTGCACACCGCGCCGCGGAACTCCGGTATGACATCGAGGCTTTGTCGGAAGCGTTTTCAGTTGAAATCGAGGCAGTTTGCCATCGGCTGACTGCACTTCGCAGTTCTGACGGCGCACCCAGGTTTGGTTATCTGCGTGCCAATGCAGCGGGCACGATCATCGAGATGCTGGGACTGGAAGGATTGGCGATACCGAGATATGCCGCCGCTTGTCCGCTTTGGGTCCTGTATCGTGCGCAACAATCACCCGAAACGGTCATGCGCCAACGGGTACTGTTTCCATCGGGTGCACGATTTGTGTTTATCGCTCGCGCGCGTCATCAAGGTGCGACCGGCTTTGGAAAGCCACGCCATTACGTGACAGACATGCTGGCTATGAAAGAAGATGACGCCCGGTATACGGTATACGCGCCGGATCCTTCCGCAATTGTGGAGGAGGTTGGGCCAAGCTGCCGGCTTTGTCCCAGAAGGGCATGTTTGCATCGGGTTGAGGATCCGCTGTCGGAATGAAGACAAATGTATAATTGCCTCACAGCCGCACATCGGCTCTAATTGGAGGTGACACCCGTAGAAAAAGCGGGCGCACTGGGAGGCAGTACTGATCCATGGCAAAGCGCGTTCTGCTGGCTGAAGACGAGCCCAATATCGTCGAATCGCTCACTTTCCTTCTGGATCGGGCCGGTTATGAGGTGTCCGTCGAAACCGACGGGCGGAAAGCTTTGAACGCGGCTCTTTCGGATGCTCCGGATGTTCTGATCCTGGATGTTATGCTCCCGGAACTCGATGGCTATGAAATCCTGCGTCTGTTGCGCTCCGACAGCCGTGCAACAAATCTTCCGATCGTCATGTTGACGGCGAAGGGTCAGCGCGAAGACCGGGAAACGGCGCTGGACTATGGTGCCGATATGTTCATCACCAAACCTTTTGCAAATTCCGAGATTGTTGCGGCAGTGGAACGTTTTGCCGATGGGCGCGTGAACTGATCGTCGGGAGACTGAGGCTTGGCCGATCGCGCGCATCTCCAACTGCACCGACGCAAGTTACACGACCGGTCGATCGCTCTGGTGCTGGTCGGAATGGTTCTCCTGATGCCGCCTGTCGTTGGTGTGGGGCTCATTGAGGGCGACATCGCGGGCATCCCAATTCCGCTGCTGTATGTATTTGTTGTCTGGACGTTGCTGATTATCGGGGCTGCAGCTCTGTCGCGGCCGCTTCGGGACAGCGAAGATCTTGTGTCTTCACAAGACGCTCCCGACAACAGCGACTGATGCTGTCTCCCAACATTCTTCTGTTGGCGTGCCTCTGCTACGTCGCGCTGCTTTTTGCGGTCGCTTTCGCGGTTGATCTGCGGACGCGAAAAAGGCCGATTGAGTGGCTCCACTCTCCAATTATCTATACGCTTTCGATATCCGTCTATTGCACATCCTGGACGTTTTATGGCGCCGTCGGATTTGCGGCACGTAACGGCCTCGAATTCATAACGATATATCTCGGACCAACATTGGTTTTTGTCGGCTGGTGGTGGCTGCTGCGCAAACTGGTCCGGATCGGGCGTGCCCACAGAATTACGTCGATCGCGGATCTGATTTCCTCGCGATACGGGAAAAGCCCCAGCCTGGCGGTTCTGGTAACGCTCATCGCGCTGATCGCCACGACACCCTATATTGCGCTTCAATTGCAATCTGTCACACATAGCTATCAGGTGATTTCGGGCGAGGCGGACGGCATCCGCACCGCGTTCTGGGTCGCCGCCGGTATGGCGCTTTTCACCATTCTGTTCGGCACCAGGAATCTTGACGCAAACGAACGGCACCACGGCGTGGTGGCGGCAATTGCGCTGGAGGCCGTTGTCAAACTGATCGCCTTGTTGGCGGTCGGAATATTCGCAACGTATGGTCTGGGGGGCGGTTTTGGCAAGATATTCGCCGACCTACCGCCGGAAGCTATCCGCGGTGCCGGTGAAATATTCGGCCCGCGCTGGGCGATTCTGACTTTTCTTTCCGCCACCGCGATCATCTGTCTGCCGCGGCAGTTCCAGGTAACAGTGGTCGAAAACATCGAGGAGCGGCACCTTTCAACGGCCTCCTGGCTGTTTCCGCTCTACCTGCTCGGAATGACGATTTTCATAATGCCGATTGCCCTTGTTGGACAACAGGTGATGCCGGAAGGGTCCAATCCGGATCTGTACGTGCTCACGCTGCCATTGGCAGAGCAGCGCCATGATCTGGCACTGCTGGCGTTTCTGGGAGGGTTTTCTTCCGCAACATCGATGGTCATCGTGGCTGCGATCGCAGTTTCAACCATGGTGTCAAACCACATCGTAATGCCGGTTGCTCTGAAACTACTAGCGGCGAACCATGCGGTCAGCGGTGATGTCCGTAGTCTCCTGCTGATTTCCCGTCGCGTCAGCATTGCCGTCATACTGGGCCTGGGTTTCCTTTATTTCTGGATCAGTGGCGGATCGGATGCCCTGGCCGCAATCGGCCTGATAGCCTTTGTCGGCGTGGCGCAGTTCATGCCGAGCTTGCTGGGTGGAATATTCTGGCGTGGGGCAACGCGCGCCGCTGCCTTGAGTGGGCTGATTGTGGGGTTTGTCCTTTGGGCTTATACGCTTTTTCTGCCCAGCTTCGGCGGTGAGTTGATCCTCGGCCCGGAACTGCTGAAGGATGGACCATGGGGCATAGGCGCACTGCGACCACAGGCGCTTCTCGGCCTGAGCGGGCTTGATCCTCTCGTTCATGCCGTGGTGTGGAGTGTCGGGGCGAATGCTCTGGTGTTCATTGTAGTCTCGAGTCTTACGCAGTCTGATGCGTTGGAACGGTTGCAGGGTGCTTTGTTCGTCGATGTGTACCGGGCGGCCGGTGGTGCGCCGTCGAGCATTTCTGCCGAATCCGCTAATTCTGAAGACCTGTTCATTCTTGCCCAGCGCATTCTCGGCGCCGAGCCGGCGCGACGTTTGTTCGACGAAATGGCAAAAATTCAGGGAACGCCGTCGGGGCTGCCGCATCCGACCGATTCGGTCATCGCCCGGTTGGAACGGGAATTGGCAGGATCAATCGGTGCAGCCTCGGCCCATGCCATGGTTACACGCATCGCCGGCCGGGAGACCGTCGGCATCACCGAGTTGATCGATATTGCCGATGAAACACAACGATTGATCGTGACCTCGCAACAGCTTGCGGAAAAAACGGTCGAACTGGAATCAGCGGCTCAGCAGCTGCGGACAGCAAATGAGCGCCTTCGTGCGTTGGACGCCCAGAAGGACGAGTTCCTGAGCCAGATCAGCCATGAACTGCGCACGCCGATGACCTCGATCAGGTCCTTCGCCGATATCCTGAAAGACAGTAAGGGCGTTTCCGCAAAGGACCGCAAACGGTTCGTCTCTATCATCCATGAGGAAAGTATTCGCCTGACCCGGTTGCTCGACGAGATACTCGATATCAGTCGCCTTGAAGCCGGCACGACCGACCTTGAACTTGAACCAATCGACGTGAATGCGGCAATCGCGACTGCCGTCGAAACGGTTTCAGGAATGACCACAAACACCGGTGTCGATGTGCGCTCGGTGCCGGGTCCGAGCGGCCTTTCGGTCAGTGCCAATGCCGACCGGTTGCGCCAGGTCCTGATCAATATCCTGTCCAATGCGGTGAAGTACAACCGCTCTGACACGCCCGAGATTGAAATCCGGACTGAGAACGCTGGCGGTATTGTCTGGATTGACGTGATCGACAATGGCGGTGGGATCACACCCGAAGACGCGGACCTGGTATTTGAAAAATTTGCCCGGGGCAGCCGCTCCGGCAATGACCCGGGCGCCGGCCTCGGATTACCGATCAGCCGGGCGATCATGCGGGCGATGCGAGGAGATCTGACGGTCAAGTTTGCAGACGATGGCACCAGTTTCTTTCGGTTGCGGCTGCTGCGACATCAATAGACCGTCCGGTGTGCCGCCTGAATCAAAAAGCCGCGACAGGCTGACTGTCGCGGCTTTGTTATGTTGCAATTTGCTGGAAGCTAGACCGAATAGTAGAGGTCGAACTCCACCGGATGAGGTGTGTGTTCGAAACGAATGACTTCTTCCATTTTCAATTCGATATAGGCGTCGATCTGATCATCATCGAAGACGCCACCGGCGGTCAGGAACTTGCGGTCCTTGTCGAGTTCGACAAGGGCTTCGCGCAGAGAACCCGAAACGGTTGGAATCTGCTGAAGTTCCTTGGCCGGAAGATCGTAAAGGTCCTTGTCCATCGGTTCACCCGGATGGATCTTGTTCTGAATCCCGTCAAGCCCGGCCATCAGCATGGCCGCAAACGCCAGATAAGGATTGGCAGTCGGGTCAGGGAAACGCACTTCAACGCGTTTTGCCTTGGGTGATGTACCAAATGGAATGCGGCAGGACGCCGAGCGATTGCGTGCCGAATAGGCGAGCAGAACCGGTGCTTCAAACCCCGGGACAAGACGCTTGTAAGAGTTTGTCGACGGATTGGTGTAAGCATTGAGAGCCTTGGCATGCTTGATGATGCCGCCAATGTAGTACAGACAAGTTTCGGACAGACCGGCATATTCATTGCCGGCAAATATCGGCTTGCCGTCTTTCCAGATTGACTGATGCACGTGCATTCCAGTGCCGTTGTCACCATAGACCGGTTTAGGCATAAACGTGGCCGTCTTGCCATAGGCGTGGGCGACCTGGTGCACGACATATTTATATATCTGCATCTTGTCGGCATTGACCGTCAGTTCGTCGAATTTGACGCCCAGTTCATGCTGGGCAGCGGCCACTTCGTGGTGATGCTTTTCAACGGTGACGCCCATTTCCGTCATGACGGACAGCATCTCGGACCGCATATCCTGCGCCGAATCGACCGGCGGGACCGGGAAATAGCCGCCTTTGGTACGCGGGCGGTGGCCAAGGTTGCCGGTTTCATATTCGGCATTGTTGTTTGACGGCAGTTCGCCACTGTCGAGGCTGAAGCCGGTATTGTACGGATCGCTGGAGAATCTCACGTCGTCAAACACGAAGAATTCGGCTTCCGGCCCGACCATGACGGTATCGCCGATGCCCTGTGATTTCATGTAGGCTTCGGCTTTTTTTGCCGTCCCGCGCGGATCGCGGCTGTAGGCTTCACCGGAAACCGGATCAAGAATGTCGCACATGATCGCCATCGTGGACTGAGCGAAGAACGGGTCCATATGTGCCGACGCGGTTTCGGGCATGAGAACCATGTCGGATTCATTGATGGCTTTCCAGCCTGCGATGGATGATCCATCAAACATGACACCATCAGCGAACATGTCTTCGTCGACACAGACGACGTCCATGGTCAGATGGTGCATTTTGCCGCGTGGATCGGTGAAACGCAGATCGACGAATTTAACGTCATTGTCCTTGATCTGCTTTAGTATGTCGGATGCTGCCGTCATTGTGTATTTTCCCTGTTTGATGGCGATTGAAAACGTTGTGGTTTGGATCGGGTCGGCCGATCAGATTGCGTCAATTCCGGTTTCGCCGGTGCGAATACGCACGGCTTCTTCGATGGCTGATACAAAAATCTTGCCATCTCCGATCCGCCCGGTCTGGGCGGCTTTGCGAATGGCTTCGATCGCCGCCTCAGCGGCATCGTCACCGATCACGACTTCAACCTTTACCTTGGGCAGAAAGTCGACGACATATTCAGCACCGCGATACAGTTCCGTATGGCCTTTCTGTCGTCCAAATCCCTTGGCCTCGGTGACCGTGATACCCTGAAGCCCGACTTCCTGAAGTGCTTCCTTCACTTCATCGAGTTTGAAGGGTTTGATGATGGCCTCGATCTTTTTCATCAAAAATGGTCTCCGTTTGGGGTGCGCGACAGAAAAAATGTCGCTGTGCCGTCGTTTAAGCAGGAACTGTGCCAGATGAAAGGCTTGCCGATCCGAAAGGTCAAAATTCCTCAATATCGGCGCTTGGGACAGAAATACGAACTGTTTGCATGACAGTCCGCGATCCGGATCGACCTTGTGGGGTGGCTTAGCGCTGATGACACCGCCGGAGAAAGCCTCCTTTTTGAGCGATATGCACAAATATTGTGCATTTGATTGATCAATAGCACAAACCTGCCGAGTTGTTATTGGACGCGGAAATTGCTTATTCAGGCAGCGTTTCAGGAGTTATCATGTGCGGCGAACAGTCGGATCGAAAGAAGATGGCGTCAGAAATTCTCAGCCCGGCAGAAATGTCAGAAGCCGACCGATTTTCAATCGCCGCCGGTCCCCATAGCGGATACCAGTTGATGTGCTACGCCGGCCATGCCGTGGCCGCCGCAATTCTGGAACGGTTTTCCGATGCATCTGAAGCGCATGTGCTGTGCGGCCCCGGCAACAATGGTGGTGACGGCTATGTGGTTGCCCGATTGCTGCAACAATCCGGTATGCAGATTGCCGTCTACGCCGATACCGGTCCTGCTGCCGGTACAGACGCGGCTCTGGCCAAAGCGGATCTGGATTTCGGCGTCGAGCCGTTGGAAAAATTCGCGCCTTCGTTGGACAGTCTCGTTGTGGATGCATTGTTTGGAGCGGGGCTTTCGAAGGAAATTGGCGGCGCGGCGGCAGACGCAATCGGCAAGTCACAACGTTCCGGAAGCCGGGTGATTGCAATCGATCTGCCATCAGGAATTTCGGGCGACTGTGGTTCGGTTTGCGGCATTGCCTTTGAAGCAGTTCTGACCGTCACATTTTTCCGGAAAAAACCCGGCCATCTGCTCTACCCCGGACGAGCCCATTGCGGCGAACTGATCGTTGCCGATATCGGCATTCCTGCTAACGTTCTGGATCATATCAAGCCGCAGACCAGGGAAAACACTCCGGAAGGCTGGGCTGGTTTTCTGAAGCAACCAGATGCCGATAACCACAAATACAGGCGAGGCCATATTGGCGTATTTTCAGGCGGTCCGACATCTACAGGAGCGGCACGCTTGGCGGCGATAGCGGGTCTGAGAGTGGGGGCGGGTGCGGCGACGATTCTTTCTCCGCCAAGTGCTCTGCAGGTCAATGCAATGCACCTGACGTCGGTGATGTTGCATCGGATCGAATCCGTCGATGATTTCCGCGAGACATTTTTGGAACGTTGCTCAGCCTATATCATTGGGCCGGGATTTGGGGTCGGCGACATTCTGCGCGCGTTTGTGTCGTGTCTTCTTGAACCGGGAGGCGGGCCGGATCAGATGGTTTTCGGTGCTGTCCTTGACGCCGATGCGATCACGGCCTTCCAATCGGATCCGGAATCGCTTTTCATCAGGACGCGCCGATCTCCGGCCAATCTAGTGCTGACCCCACATTCGGGTGAATTCACCCGGCTGTTTCCCGATCTGTCCGACAACCGGAAACTGTCAAAGGTGGACAAGGCCAGGGCTGCGGCAGAAAGGTCGGGCGCTGTTGTGGTTTTCAAGGGTCCCGACACCGTGATTGCCGCGCCGGATGGCCGTGCGGCGATCAATACGAATGGAACATCCTGGCTCGCGACCGCCGGATCCGGCGACACGCTGGCAGGCTTGTGCGGAGGATTACTGGCGCAGGGACTTCCAGCATATGAGGTGGCATGTTGCGCGGTTTGGATACATGCCGAATGCGCACATCGATTTGGTCCTGGACTGATCGCCGAGGACCTGGCCGATCTGGTGCCGGGGGTTCTGGCTGACCTTCTTGAAGAGCAACTGAGCTATCCGGCGATTCAAGCACCATTGGTTTAAGCTATTCGGCCGCCTCGATCTTTGCTCCGGGACGACGCTGCAGCAATCCCTTCAAATATTGACCGGTGTAGGAACCGGGCTGCTCGGCAACATATTCCGGCGTTCCTTCGGCAACGATACGGCCGCCGCCGTCACCGCCTTCCGGACCGAGATCGAGGATCCAGTCGGCAGTCTTGATCACTTCCAGATTGTGCTCGATGACAACGACAGTGTTTCCTTGCCCGACAAGCTCGTGCAGGACTTCAAGAAGTTTCGCGATATCGTGGAAATGCAAACCGGTTGTTGGTTCGTCTAGAATGTAGAGCGTGCGCCCGGTCGCTCGGCGGGACAACTCTTTCGACAGTTTTACCCGTTGCGCCTCACCGCCGGAAAGGGTCGTCGCCTGCTGTCCGACCTTGATATACCCCAGTCCGACTTTTTTCAGCGTCTCCAACTTGTCCCGAACGGCCGGGACCGCGGTAAAGAATGTGCAGCCTTCCTCGACGGTCATGTCGAGGACATCGGCGATCGACTTGCCCTTAAACATGACCTCCAGCGTTTCCCGGTTGTAGCGCTTTCCGTCACAGACGTCACATGTCACATAGACGTCCGGCAGGAAATGCATCTCGATCTTGATTACGCCGTCACCCTGGCAGGCTTCGCAGCGGCCGCCCTTGACGTTGAAGGAGAACCGGCCGGGCTTATAGCCACGCGCCTTAGATTCCGGCAAGCCGGAGAACCAGTCGCGAATTGGTGTGAATGCACCGGTGTAAGTCGCCGGATTGGAGCGTGGCGTCCGGCCGATCGGAGACTGGTCGATGTCGATGACCTTGTCGAGAAATTCGAGGCCCTCGATCCGGTCATGGTCTGCCGGGTGTTCCCGCGATCCGGATATGCGGCGGGAGGCGGCCTTGTAGAGCGTTTCGATAAGAAAGGTCGATTTTCCACCGCCGGACACACCGGTCACGCAGGCAAAAACACCAAGTGGAATGTCGGCCGTGACGTTTTGAAGATTGTTGCCTCTGGCGCCGACGACGCGCAGACGCTTTGATTTCTTGATCTTCCTTCGTTCGGCCGGCAATGCGATCTCCATCGCGCCCGACAGGTACTTGCCGGTCAGCGAATTGGGATTGGCCATGATGTCTGCCGGCGTGCCCTGGGCGACGATCTTTCCGCCGTGAATTCCGGCTTCGGGACCGATGTCGACGACATAGTCCGCCGTCATGATGGCGTCTTCGTCGTGTTCAACCACAATGACTGAATTGCCGAGGTCGCGCAGGTGTTTCAGCGTATCGAGCAACCGCGCATTGTCGCGCTGGTGAAGGCCGATCGAAGGTTCATCCAGTACGTAGAGGACACCCGTCAGACCGGAGCCGATCTGCGATGCCAGACGAATGCGCTGGCTCTCTCCACCGGAAAGGGTACCGGAATTGCGCGAAAGTGACAGATATTCCAGTCCGACGTCGTTGAGAAATTTCAGCCGTTCGCGAATTTCCTTCAATATCCGTACGGCGATCTCGTTTTGCTTGTCGTTCAATTTTTCCGGAAGGTCTTCAAACCACACATGGGCATCCCGGATCGACAGGCTGGTGACCTGTCCGATGTGCCGTTCGGCGATCTTAACCGCCAGTGCCTCGCCCTTCAGGCGAAATCCATTGCAGGCCGGGCAGGGTGTGGCTGACATGTAGCGTTCGATTTCCTCGCGCGCCCAGGAGGAATCCGTCTCTCTCCAGCGCCGCTCGAGATTGGGAACGACACCTTCAAAGGTCTTGGTTGTCTGGTAGGACCGCAAACCGTCATCATAGTCGAAGGTGACTTTGCGCTCGCCGGTGCCGAATAGAACCACATTTTGAGCGGCCTCATCGAGATCACACCATTTGTCTCCAACCTTGAAGTCGTAAGCCTTGCCGAGCGCCTGTAGCGTCTGAATGTAGTAGGGCGAACTTGATTTCGCCCAGGGTGCGATCGCGCCCTTGCGCAGTGACAGCGTATCGTCGGGAACAATCAACCCGCGATCGATTGCCCTTTGCGTGCCCAGTCCGTCGCAGGTCGGGCAGGCACCAAAAGGGTTGTTGAACGAAAACAGCCTTGGCTCGATTTCAGAAATGGTGAAACCGGACACCGGACAGGCGAATTTTTCGGAAAAAACGAGACGCTCATGCGTCTCATTTTTGGATTTGTTGGCTGACGCTTCCGAGGTTTCGGAATCAGGAAGTGGCCGGTCAGCGAATTCCGCCACTGCAAGCCCGTCGGCCAATCGGAGGCAGGTCTCAAGGCTGTCTGCCATCCGGGTTGCAAGATCTTCGCGGACAACAACCCGGTCGACGACGACATCGATATCGTGCTTGAACTTCTTGTCGAGTTCCGGTGCATCGGCAATTTCATAGAATACGCCGTCGATTTTCAGGCGCTGAAATCCTTTCTTCTGAAGTTCCGCAAGTTCCTTGCGATACTCGCCCTTTCGTCCGCGAACGATCGGCGCCATGATATAGAGACGCGTGCCTTCCTCCTGATCCATGACCCGGTCGACCATCTGGCTGACCGTCTGGCTTTCAATCGGCAAGCCGGTCGCCGGCGAATACGGCACGCCGACCCGGGCGAACAATAACCGCAGATAGTCATAAATCTCGGTGACGGTTCCAACGGTCGAACGCGGATTGCGTGATGTGGTCTTCTGTTCAATGGAAATGGCCGGCGAAAGTCCGTCTATCTGATCGACGTCCGGTTTCTGCATCATTTCAAGGAATTGCCGCGCATAGGCGGAAAGGCTCTCGACGTAGCGGCGCTGGCCTTCGGCATAGATCGTATCGAACGCCAGTGAAGATTTGCCCGAGCCGGACAGTCCCGTCATGACAATCAGACTTTCGCGAGGAAGGTCGAGATCGACATTTTTCAGATTGTGCTCGCGGGCGCCCCGAACCGAAATGAATTTTTGGTCTCTCATGACCGCTTGTCGCTTTCCATCAGAATTCGCCCAATTGTCACTTCCGGCAGCCGTGTCCGGACCATGTCCTATGTATGAGCTGTCGGCTCGATGTCGAGGGGCTTGCCGCTCCGCCATCCGGTTTAACCGCGTTGACAGGCTGAGGGCAAGAGACTAGAACAAATAAAGAACAATTTCTCTTGTGGATAGCTGTATTAGCTTCGGCAGCGCTTGGCCGTGTCGACTAGAATGGCTCAAACGAAAACATGTGGAGTCGCGTTATGGCGGGGAGTATCAACAAAGTCATCCTGGTTGGCAATCTCGGAGCAGATCCGGAAATTCGCCGGCTCAACTCAGGTGATCCCGTTGTCAATTTGAGTATTGCAACATCGGAAAGCTGGCGCGACAAACAATCCGGCGAACGGCGGGAAAAAACGGAATGGCACCGCGTCGTGATTTTCAACGATGCGCTGGCCAAGGTCGCAGAACAGTATCTGAAAAAAGGCATGAAGGTCTATCTCGAAGGCCAGCTGCAGACGCGCTCCTGGGAAGACCAGAGCGGTCAGAAGAAATACACCACCGAAGTTGTGCTGCAGCGGTTCCGTGGAGAGCTTCAGATGCTGGACAGTCGCGGCCAGGGCGGTGACAACCAGGCCAGTTCCGGCGGCGGTGGCCAGAACCAGTCATCCGATTTCGGACAGTCGGGTCCGAGCAGCGGTGGCGGATCTGACTTTTCCCGTGATCTTGACGACGAAATCCCGTTTTGACGATTTCGGTACGGATGGATTCCAGTCGCCGGTTCACCTGAATTTGACTGGACTGGGACACGGCGGGCGAGGACATATGAACACCGTTTTCCAGATGAGGTAGTGCTTGTGCGTCTTTCCCTGTTTGCCAACATTTTTGGATTTGCTGCGGTTCTGCTGAGCTTTTCCGCCGTTGCCGGCGAGTCCGATGTCACAAATGTTTCCGTATCTGCTCAGGGAGAGGGCCGGTTTCGGTTTGATGTCACTGTGCGCCACGCCGACGAGGGATGGGACCATTACGCTGATATTTGGGAAGTTGTCGGAGCGGACGGTACCGTTTACGGGCAACGTGTTCTTGCTCACCCGCATGTCAACGAACAGCCGTTCACACGCAGCCAGTCCGGCATCGAAATCCCGGCCGATGTTTCACAGGTCACGGTTCGATCAGGCGACAAGGTGCATGGCTTTGGCGGCAAGGAAATGCTGGTGAAATTGCCTGGCAGATAAATACGCCAGACGCGGGCTCTCATGTCTGGCTACAACGCGGCCAGCGCCCTGACACCATCGGCAACAAACTGCACCGCCAGCGCCGCCAGCATCACGCCCAGCAGACGCGTGAGGATGTTCCGGCCGGTATGGCCCAAGAACTTGTCGATGCGCTCTGCGAGTAAAAACACCAGATAGGTGATTGTGACGCAGGCGAAGATGATGCCGACAAGCATTGCGCGCGGCCCGGCTTCGGAAAATGATCCTGACAGCAGAACCGTCGCCGAAATGGCGCCGGGGCCGGCAATCAGCGGTATGGCCAGCGGAAAGACGGCAACATTGTGAATGTCGTCGCGGGTGATTGCGCGTTTGGTGCTTTTCTCGTGGCGTTCCTGCCGGCGTTCAAACACCATCTCGAATGCGATCCAGAAAAGCAGCAGCCCGCCGGCGACCCGGAAGGCTTCGAGCGTAACACCGAAAAGTTTCAAGATGGTCGTGCCGGCAAGAGCAAACAGCGCCAGTATGCCAAATCCGATGATGGCTGCGCGGATGGACGTCTGCATCCGTTGCGACCGGTTCATGCCGTCCGTCAGGGCCAGGAACAAGGGTGCCAACCCGGGCGGATCTATGGTCACCAGGAGGGTGACAAACGCATTGAGAATGCTGTCCGGAGTGGGCATTGCAACTGGTTGCTCCCTGCTGGCCAATCGCAATTTGCGGTGGCATTTGTCCGATCTGCTTAACTTTTTTGCCGCTTCAATTCCACAAAATCCAACGCGCAGCCGACATGGTCCTCATTTGTCTTTCCAGCAAAAATGACCAGCCGATTATAATTGTTTTATATCAATGGCTTATCATGTTCCGTTTCAGTTATATAAGTTGGCGAACACGGTTCTCTTCCGATATAGTCGCCAAAGTGATTCCCGAACAAGGCTGTGAACGTAATTGACCGACCAGACCACGCCCCGCGGTCCTGAAGATGGTGATGGCATAGAGCCGGTTTCCATCATCGAGGAAATGCAACGATCCTACCTCGATTATGCCATGAGCGTAATCGTCAGCCGTGCGCTGCCGGATGTGCGTGACGGATTGAAACCGGTTCATCGCCGGATACTCTACGCCATGCATGAAAGCGGTTACCATTGGAACCGCCGCTACGTGAAATCATCGCGCATTGTCGGTGATGTGATGGGTAAATACCATCCGCATGGTGATGCTGCGATCTATGACGCCATGGTGCGTATGGCGCAGGATTTTTCGCTGCGTCTGATGCTGATCGACGGGCAAGGAAATTTCGGCTCGATTGATGGCGATCCGCCCGCTGCCATGCGGTATACCGAATCCAGGCTGGCGAAGCCTGCGCATGAACTTCTGGAGGATATCGACAAGGATACGGTCGATTTCCAGGAGAACTACGATTCCTCCGGCCGAGAACCGCGCGTTCTGCCGGCCCGCTATCCGAATCTGCTGGTAAACGGTTCGGGCGGCATCGCCGTCGGTATGGCCACCAACATCCCGCCGCACAACCTGTCGGAAGTCATCGACGGCTGTATTGCGATGATCGACAATCCGGCTATCGAGCTTCCCGAACTGATGGAAATCATCCCGGGCCCGGATTTTCCGACCGGTGCGATCGTGCTTGGAAAAGCCGGCATTCACTCGGCATATTCGACGGGCCGCGGTTCGATTCTGATGCGCGGACGGGTCGATGTTGAGAATTTTCGCGGCGATCGCGAA
>JAJFHT010000407.1 GCA_021775495.1 Hyphomicrobiales bacterium
TGGATTAAACTCTGGTGGCTTCATGAGCACCAAATTATTACACAGCGACGACATTTTCAAAATATCCCTGTTGGTGTCCGAAATTTTCCGGAAAGCTATCTTCAATAGTCTGTCGCAACCTCTGATTCCTCACTTGCTCAAACGAGAACCGGACACCGTTGAATCCAACTGAGTTTCAATATGTCTGACAGAAAGTACCTGGCGAGCGACAGGCTTTTGTGATCGCTGGAAATTATCGGTCATTCATACCTCAGAGTCTCGTCGTCGAGATCAGCCTCTTCGATCTGGTCTTTCTCGCTGTAATAATCCTGGCTGAAGATCCACGGTTGCCGGTCGCCCTGTTTCGGCATCAGATGCATGCTGCGCGTCAGATAGCCGGCATTGAAGTTTTCAGAATCAATGAATGGCTTTTCGGGCATGTCCCGATCCTCGTCGCGCAATCGCGGCATCACAACGTCTGCGCCCTGTTGATCCATCTGGTTGAGCAGCCGGCAGACGAATTCGCAGACGAGATCGGCCCGCATGGTCCAACTTGTTCTAAGATAGCCGAACACCCACGCCATGTTGGGCACGCCGGAAAACAAGATGCCGCGATGCGCCCAGCATTCGGAGAAGTCGAGCGGTTTGCCGTCGATCGTGAAAGCGATATCGCCAAGCGGCAACAGGTTGAACCCGGTCGCGGTGATGATGATATCGGCGTCGAGATGGCCGCCGGAAGCCAGCTTGATCCCCGTTTCGGTGAAGGTCTCGATGTGATCGGTGACGACCGAGGCCTTGCCGGCAGCAATGCTTTTGAACAGATCGCCGTCTGGCAGCGCTGCCAGCCGCTGCCGCCATGGCCGGTAACTCGGGGTAAAATGCGGTTCAAGCGGGTAATCCGGCCCGAGATAGGCTTGCGCACCTTCAAGCAGTTCAGCGCGCAGGGCCTCCGGCTCCTCGAACGAGCGACGCGTCACTTCCTTCTGGTCTTGCAAGTATCTGCGCCGGACGATCTCGTGAAACCACTCATCCGGCAAGTCCAGAGGCCGCAGCAGTTCGGCCAGTTCGCTGACATTCGGTTTGGCGTAATAATAGGTCGGTGAACGCTGCAGCATGGTGACATGGGCGCAGTCGTCGGCGATTGCCGGGATCAGCGTTGCCGCCGTTGCGCCGGAGCCGATCACCACGACCCTTTTGCCCTGATAGTCCAGATCGTCGGGCCAGGTCTGCGGGTGGACGATCCGGCCACCAAACCGCTCCATGCCGGGGAAATCCGGCGTATATCCTTCCGAGTGCCGGTAGTAACCTTGGCACATCCACAGGAACGTACAACTCATCACCACTGAATTGTCGCTCCCGGCCTGCCCGACCCGCAATATCCAGCGCTTCGCCGCTCCGTCCCACGCGGCTTCCAGAACCCTGTGGCCGAAGCGGATGTGGCGGCGGATATCCTGTTCGTCCAGCGCCTCGTCGAGATAGGCCAGAATCTGCTCCGCCGTGGCGATCGGCGGCCCCTTCCACGGCTTCCACTTGTAACCGAACGTATAGAGATCGCTGTCGGAGCGGATCCCCGGATATGTATGGGTCCGCCAGGTCCCGCCGAAACCGGATTGCGTGTCCAGCAGCGCATAACGTTTGTTCGGGCAGTTTTTATTCAGATGATAGGCCGCATCGATACCGGAGATGCCGGCGCCGACAATCAGCACGTCGAAATGTTCGCATGTCTCTACGAATTCAGCGCCCGCGGTTGGCTCGACGTTCATGTAATCCCTTCACGCATGCAAACAGCCGGCAGCTAGGCCGGCGATCCGCGACTTGGCTCTATCGTTCTACCCGATCCCGTCGACCAGCGCGAACAGGTCTTCAAATGCTTTCGAGCCGGTGTAGAAACGCTCCAACCGCGACCGGGTGGTATCCCGTCTCTGCAGCAGGGTGCGGTTTTTGCCGAGACCGAGAAACCGGATGGCGTTTCTGCCGAAATAGTCCTGCTGGGCTTTCAGGTCGCCGGCAAACAGATCCTTGATCGTGCCATCGATGATTTCGAGATAGCGCTCGTGGCCCGGATCCTTGCCAGTCATCGACCAGTCCGTTCCGAACATGATGCGGGATTTGGCATCTGGGTAATCGCTGAAGAACTTCTCTGTCCGCGCGGCGATGGTCCGCCGGTCCGCACGCCGGTCGGTGATCAGCTCCATCCAGTATCCGGTATCGAAATAAACGGTATCGCTGGTGGCGATCAGCTCGCCGGTAAGGTCTTCCCAGTCCGTTGGGCCGGGATCGCATTTCGCCGATCTCGGTCCGGTTGTTTCCTCAAATCCGCCGAAATGTGCCAGGTTGACCTTCAGCTGGCTGAATTCGCCAAGCACGTCCATCCAGTATTGCGGCGAGGCCTTGATGCCGCCGCAGGTCTGCGATTCGATCGAATTATTGGCATGCGCCTTGATCGGAACATTGTTGGCCTCCGCCCAGCCATAGAGTGTTCGCAATGCCGCATCGAGTGCCTCGCCGACACTCATCTCAGCCGTTTTCCCCGCTGCCCGAAGCGCCCTGCGGTAGACGCGGTCGGCATGGGAGTTGTTGACATCGCCCGCACTGTTGCCAATGGCGCGAAATCCCATCGGCGGGTAGATCTTGACCCCGGCGAAACCCTTGTTGAGAACGGCATCCTTCACAAGGTCCAGGGAGGGCGATTTGCCTTTGATGTTGCCGACGATCTCGCGCAACGGATCGAACGGCGCGAAAGGGATCAATGCGATGTCGCTACGCTGCCGGGCCAATTGCGAAAACACATCGACCTGGGAGGCAAGCGGCGAGGGGATGGCTCTGTCTTCATTCTGCTGTGTGTCCAGTCCGAGCCAGTAGGAGAAATCAACCAGCGAGGGCGATGCGGCGACAACCCCGCGTGGGGTAGCCGAAGCCTTCGCGCTGGTCTGGTAGAGACGGGTATACTCATCGATGATCTGCCAGCGCGTCCGGGTGAGCAGCCCGGCCCAGCGCAACGCCGTCGGGATCGTTCCGGTGTAGCGGTAGTCATCCGGCTGTTTCTGCTGATAGAGCTGCCGGACGACGCGGCGCA
>JAJFHT010000408.1 GCA_021775495.1 Hyphomicrobiales bacterium
CAGGATCGCATCGATATCGAAGCCGGTTTTGTCGGCAGGCTTGAGGAACTGCCGGTCAAGATCGGGCAACGGGTCGAAAAGGGAACCGTCATCGCACGGCTGCAGTCGATCGACATCGTCGAGCGCCTGGCCCAGCTCAGCCTGCGGGTCGCCGAACTGACCAATAGTCAGATCGAGCAGGACAGCCGTGTTGCCGTGGCCGAACAATTGCTGCCGCTTGCCGCGGAGCGACGGAGCGACCGGCAGGTCGTCCTCACAAGCCTCACCGGCCTGAACCACAAGGGTCTTGTTACGGTCGAAAAACTGAAACTGGCCATGGACGATCTTCGTTCAGCCGAGGAGATCCAGATCCGCCTGCGCGCCAGCCTTGACCAGAACGGTGATGCCAGCGCGGCCCGCGTCACCGCAATGCGGCATGCAGCCAGGGCCTTCGAGGACCTGAAGGCCGCCTATGGCGATGGCGTCGTCACCGCGCCGACGAGCGGGGTGATCGGCACCACGCTGCCCGCTCCCGGCGAAGTGTTCCTGACCGGCGAGCCGATCCTGTCGATCCATTCGGGAAAAAAATACGTCCTGGCCTATCTGCCGCCACGCTATCTGTTTGCCGTGTCGCCCGGCGAGGAGGTCAATCTGCGGGCCGGGCCGCTTACCGCCAGCGGTCATGTGGAGGAGATCCTTCCGGTCTCCGACGCGCTGCCGCAAGAATTTCAGCGGCGGTTCCAGCCAACCGAACGCGGGCAACTGGCGCGCATCAGACTGACCGGCGCGCAAGACTGGCCGCTGAACGCCAAGGTCGAGATCCACCGCACCGGGCTGCTGTGGTTCGCCGGAGAAGGGACAAAGCCATGACCACCAGGCAGCTTCGTGTCATGTATGTGGAAGACGAGGAAGACATCCGGGCGATCGCCCGGATTTCGCTTGAGACCGTCGGCGGTTTTTCGGTGGTGCTTTGCGAATCCGGCTCGGCCGCCATCGAGCGCGCACCCAAATTCCGGCCGGATATCATCATCATCGACATGATGATGCCGGGGATGGACGGCATCGAAACCATGCAGGCTTTGAAAAAGCTGCCGCAACTGGATGACATCCCGATGGTATTCATGACCGCGAAAATCCAGAGGTCGGAAGTCGAGTACTATCTCGCCGCCGGTGCGTCGGCGGTTGTCCCCAAACCGTTCGATCCCCTGAAACTGCCGGACAGAATTCTCGCCATCTGGCGTCAGCACAATTATTTCGATCCGGCGCAATCCGACAATCTCTCTTCGGCCGCCCCTCCGCCGTTGTCATTTACGGAGCCGACCAATGTCCGCTGACGGCCATATAAATCCGGAGACCGCTACATTCCGGTCCTCGCTGCGAAATGTACTTTCGACCAGGCACCCGAAGGTCGCCTGGGTCGTGCTCGCCATTTCTCTTTTTATCACCTGGTTCGCGTTTGACATGACCCGTACGGCGGTGATCGATCATTCCCGGGAACGGTTCCGGCTTCAGACCGATGACATCAAGACCGCAATTGCCAAACGCATGCGCGATCAGGAAATCGCATTGCGTGGCGGGGTAGGTCTGTTCGCCGTTCACCCAGAGGTCACACGGGAGCAATGGAAAACATTTGTCGATCTTCTCGACCTTGCCGAAAACTTCCCGGGTTTGCAGGGGTTTGGTTACGCCGAACAGATCGAACCGCACAAGCTCGACGCCTATATCGCTACCATTCGCGACGAAGGTTTTACTGATTTCACAGTGCGACCGCCGGGCCCGCGCGACATCTACACGTCCATCACATTTCTCGAGCCGTTCGACTGGCGCAACAAACGCGCATTCGGTTTCGATATGTTCTCCGAAACGCAACGGCGCGAAGCGATGGAGCGCGCGCGCGATACCGGCGCGCCGGCCGCCACCGGGATCGTGACCCTGGTCCAGGAGACCAATCGCGATGTCCAACGCGGTTTTCTGCTCTATCTTCCGGTCTACCGAAGCGGTGCGTTCCCGGACGCCATCAAGCAGCGGCGCGATGAGCTGACTGGCTATGTCTACAGCCCTTTCCGCATGAATGATCTGATGCGCGGCATCCTGGGAGTCGGTGACAAGGATATCCATTTCGACATTTTCGACGGCCGCCAGCAGCGCGAGGAACAGCATCTCTACCGCAGCGAAGAACCGGGCAAAACGACCGGCACGGCAATCGCCGGCGAGATTGCACGCACGACCGTGCTTGAATTTGCCGGACGCCAATGGACTTTGGCGTTCTCGGCCAAACCCGGTTACACCTCGGCTGCCGAACGGCGCCAGCCATTGCTGATCGGCGGTGCGGGATTGCTGATCGACGCGCTTGTTTTCTTCGTTATTTCCTTCGTCGCCGGACAGCAGCGCAAGGCGGAGTCGAAGGCCAGTGAATTCAGCGAGGAGTCGCGCTCCCAATCGATCCGCAACCGGGCGATCGTCAACACGGTTCGCGACGGCATCGTTACCGTGGCGGCGGACCTGAAGATCCAGACCTGCAACAAATCGGCATCCCGCATATTCGGTTACCACATGGTCGAGATGCTCGGGCAGAACCTGCTGTCGCTGATCAGCGAACCGACCGCAGCCCGGCTGGCCTCTGAAATCAAGAAAGACGGGTCCGGCGAACAGTCGCTGTTTTTCAGTCTCACCGACGGCATGATCGGTCTGCGCAAGGACGGTTCGGCCTTTCCGTTGGAGATCAGCATAACCTCCATGGAGGTGGATGAAACAATTCTGTCCACCGTAGTGTTCCGGGATCTGACCGAACATCAACGTGTCGACCGAATGAAAAGCGAATTCGTATCGGTGGTCAGCCACGAGCTCAGAACCCCTCTGACTTCGATGCTCGGCAGCCTCTCGCTGATGCAATCGGGACTGTTGGGGGCAATTCCCGAAACTGCGGAAAAAGCACTGTCGATCGCCAATTCAAATGCAAAAAGGCTGATCAACCTCGTCAACGACATCATCGACACCGCGCAGATGAAAGCCGGCAAATACACCGTCGCGCTGAAGCCAACCGATATCGCGACAATTGTCCGCAGTGCCGTGGAGCACAATGAGGCTTATGCGAAGAAGCTGGATGTGAGCATCAACCTCGATGTTTTTTCCGGCGCCGCGAAGGTGATGGCGGATTCCGAACGGCTGGCCCAGGTTCTGGATAATCTGATTTCCAATGCCATCAAGTTCTCGCCCGAAGGCGAATCCGTCGATGTCTGCGTGCTGGAACATGATGACCTCGTTCGCATCGAAGTCCATGATCTGGGGCCGGGTATTCCGGATGACCTGCAGGAGAAGATATTCGAGCCGTTCTTCCAGATCGAGACATCGAACAATCGCGGCACCAATGGTGCCGGCCTGGGTCTGGCCATCGCCAAAACCATCATCGGCATGCACAATACGACCATCAGGGTCAGTTCGCAGACCGGCGTCGGGACCTGCATGTGGTTCGATTTGAAGAAAGTCGACGCATCGGCCGGCAAAGAGGAAGCCAAAACCCCGGAAGCATCCCGGTCACAGCAACCTGCTTGACAGAGCCCGCGCAATTGCATGGATTACACAAGGTCATAGACTCATAAACAGGATCGAAATGGTATGAATCAATTTGTTCGGATACGAGGCGCGAGCTCGCCGGAAACCTTTCGGTTTTCAAGAGCTTGCAACGCTGTAGCCGGGCAATTTGATCATATCCGCAGGACGATGAAACCGCTGCAATCTGCAGCGTCAAAGCGCTTGAATGGGCGGCCAGCCCATTCTGCGCGCTTTTCCTCGCATATTCTTGCAGTTTCAACGCCATTTCGACACTGTTTATGAGGCTATGACCTACGGTGTTGTTTGTGAGGTGTTGCGTTGACGGCTGGGTCGGGCTCTGTTCCAACAGCGAATTCAATGGGAGATCCGGTTGTTGAAATCATCAACCCGGACGCCCAGGGCGATTTCGTGCTGGTCTGCGAACACGCCGGAAACCGGATACCGGATGATCTGAAAAACCTTGGACTGCCGGCACATCTGCTTGACCAGCACGGTGCCCTGGATCGCGGTGCACTGGACCTTGCAACCGACATGTCGATCATCCTCGATGCGCCGCTGGTCGCCCAGCGTGTTTCGCGGTTGGTCTTTGATTGCAGCCGGAGGCCTTCCGATACCCGGTCGATCCCACAACACGCCGTGTTCGGCGATGTGCCGGGAAATCTTGCCCTGACCGAGGAGGACCGCCAGTCGCGGGTCAGGCGCTTTTATGAACCATTTTGCAGAACCCTGTCGGATTGCCTGAAACAACGGCTGAAAAACCCGCGCAAACCGATCCTTGTATCCGTTCACGCCTTTGCGGCGATTGTGGACGGCATCTGGCGTGGCTCGAATATGGGCGTGATGAACGATGCGGCCGATGCCAGGCTCGCCGACGCGATCTTTGCAGCCGACGAGATCGACGCCCAACTGGAACTGGTGCGCAACCAACCCGCTGGCCCGGATGACTGCTCCACCCACACGCTGCATGAACATGCGCTGCCCCGCGGACTGCTCAATGTGATGTTCCTTGTCCGCGGCGACCTTGTGGGCGACCGCGTCGCCCAGCAGAAACTGGCAACCAAGCTGTCACGATTGCTGCGTGAAGCCCAGGCGCGGCTTGAAAATCGGGTTCTGCCAGCACCGCCGGATTCCTGGCCGGCTTCTTGAAAAATCCACGAATAACACCAAAAGTGAACAAGAACAGGCCAAATTTTCGCCTTCTTCGTGGCCACAGATGGGTGCATTGGAGAATCCCATGGACCTGCGCGAACACGACAGCAAGATCGACATCGAAATACTGGAGTTAGCAGCGGTTCTGGTTGCCGCTACCGCGGCCCTCGCCTGGATCGGGTTCAGCGTATTCGTTTAGATTGTTTCGTCGTCAGGCCGAACGAGCCTGCGGCATGGGGGTTTTGGGTTCGTCATCTTCCGCATTGCGAATAGCGACCTGATCACGGCCGCTGTTTTTGGCGTCATAAAGCGCGGAATCAGCCCTTGAAAAGGCCTTTTCAAACACCTCGCCCCGTTCGATTTCCGTCACACCAAAACTGGCTGTGAGGCGTTTGTCTTCTGGAAAGCCCGAAACGATCGAGGTCGAAAAAACCGTTCGCAGGGCTTCGGCAAACAGATGTGCCCCGATAATGTCGGTGTGACGCAGAAGCACGCAGAATTCCTCGCCGCCGATCCGCGCCGCAACATCGCCCTCATTGGCCATGGCTTGTATGGCTTCACCGAAAGACTTGATGACCCGATCACCGGCCGGGTGGCCGAAGACATCGTTGATCTGCTTGAAGTGGTCAAGGTCACACACAATAAGACAGGACGGCACATCCCCATCCTGTTCCAGCACGTTCTGATGCTCGACGAGATTGACGAAACCCTGGCGGTTGAGAAGTCCGGAAAGCGGGTCGATTTCCGATTTCGCTTTCATCTTGTCCAGCACATCGATGATCATACGGGTGCCAAGCAACATGGTAAGAATAATCCAGATCATCGCCGTGATCGCCAGGGTTGCGGCCATATAGGGACTGGAAAGCATTTCCTGGGGAGCCATTGACGGGTCGGCATAGCTGTAGGCGAGCAAGGATTTGACCGGAAACTGGGCCACGCTCAATCCAACGACAAAGGCAACGGCCCGATCGATGAACTGGGGGCGCATTCCCCTGACAACGTAGATCAGGCCGACAAGCTGTATGCCTGCAAACGGCAACTGATAGATCGCGCGCCGCAACCCCAGATCGGCAACGAATTCTGTTGCCAGTGCGAATGCCGCCATCGAGGTCAACAGCACCGCGACAAACGGGCGCCAGGAGACGGCACCGGCATAACGAACCGCCAGCCCGACAGCAAGGCAGGTGTTCGAGATGGCAAACATCGTGAAGATCACAAAACGAAGGAGATTGACTTCCTGGACATGCGGCAGCCCATACATGAATGCACCGGCAAGAACCGCAGTGAGGCAGGCGCCAAGCCACCAGGACGCGGCTTTCAGCGAGCGGTCGTACAAAATGACGCCCGTCAGAATACCCATGACCGCCAGACCAAGGGTCAAGTTCACCGCCAGAAGTAGAGAAGCACCCACACCGCCACCTTCACCAAAAGTGGCTCCAGTTGACCGGAAACCGGATAAATATGCGTAAATCACGACGGATTCGCTGTCTTGGCGCATCGAATTGCTTCGACAGCGTAAACAAACAATTAAACCGTCCGCACATGCCAGGCAGTATCGAAGATTTTCGCTAGCGGCACCATTCTCAATCGTTGCGTCCGCTTGACGTCCGGTCCCCAACCGGTGCAACACGCTTGTCGCATGAGCAAAGATATCAAAAAGCAGGTTGCTGCGACCGGTGGCTCCGCAAGTGTCCCGAAATCAGCCTCGGCGGCGGTGCCGCTGGTTCAAAACCCGCATGCCGTTCGCGCGGAACGGGAAAACCGGCTCGAGGTCGCCATCGGCCGCGAGGTGCGGGGTCAGCGCAAAAATCTCGGAATCACTGTCGCCGAGCTCGCGGCCGCGACCGGATTGTCGGTCGGAATGCTGTCAAAGATTGAAAACGGCAATACCTCTCCGTCGCTGAACACGCTGCAGACCCTGTCACAGGCACTGGCCATTCCCGTCACCAGTTTCTTCAAACGGTTCGAGGAAGACCGCGCCGCGGTTTTTGTCCGCGCCGGTGAGGGGGTGGAAGCCGAGCGCCGCGGCACAAGGTCAGGGCATCAATACAATCTGCTCGGCCATATCGGCAGCAACAGCAGTGGCGTTATCATGGAGCCCTATCTGATCACCTTGAGCGGGGAAGCAGATGTGTTTCCGATGTTCCAGCATGACGGCATGGAGTTCCTGTACATGCTGGATGGCGAGGTCAGCTATCGCCACGGTCAGGATTTGTACCAGATGCGGCCCGGCGACAGCCTGTTCTTCGATGCCGACGCGCCGCACGGGCCCGAAGTCCTGACCAGCCTGCCGGCCCGCTATCTGTCGATCATTGCCTATCGCCAGGATCACGCCTGACAGCGATCTTGAGCAATCCGCCGGGGCCGGGTAAACAGCGATGGTTCGACCGCCAGCCTTTAAACGGATATTTTCCATGCCGATAAACGATACTCGATCCGCGCCGGACCGGCGCTTTTTCTTGAAAGCCGGCGGTGCGGTCTGTCTGTCGGTTGCGCTGAGCGGATGTCTGGGTATCGATCTCAGCGGATTGTCTCCCGAGCAACTCAAGGGTTCGGGAAAATCCTACTCCACATCCGGCGCCCGCAAACTCATCAACAGTCTGAGAAGCTCCCGCGGCCTTCAGACCGTTTCCTCCGATTCTGCCTTGCAGACGGCGGCGCGCAATCAGGCCAGACTGATGGCCAGGCACCAGAAAATGCAGCACACGACCGCTCCAGGGACCCGCTTCTCCGTGCGGATGAAGAAAGTCGGATACAGCAGCGCCGCCGGTGAGAACATTGCATCCGGATATGACACCATCGAAAAGACAATCGATGCATGGATGCGTTCACCGCCGCATCGCAAGATTCTTCTGGAGCGCCGCTTCAGCAGGTTTGGCATAGCCGTTGCCCGGGATGACAAGACCGGCAGACCCTATTGGGCCCTGGTCATGGGCGCATGACAGGGTTGTCGCATCGGCCTTGATTTTGTGAAAGCCCTGTCAACACGATTTATTCCTATCTGGAAAAAAATATTCTTCACAGTTGATATCCGTTTCCT
>JAJFHT010000409.1 GCA_021775495.1 Hyphomicrobiales bacterium
ACGAACTCGCTGATCGATGCGCCGATTGCCATCTTGAGCGAAACGGACGGCACCACCATCGAGGTGGCCGTGTGGAGGAACGATTCCTACCATGCAAACGTGTTGTGTTTGACCAACAACATTCCACAGCGCGACGGCGGCACCCACATGGCCGGTTTTCGCGCCGCGCTGACCAGACAGATTACCGGTTATGCCGACAGTTCGGGCATTGCAAAGAGGGCCAAGGTTTCGCTGACCGGCGACGATTGCCGGGAAGGCCTGACCGCAGTGCTTTCTGTCAAGGTGCCGGATCCGAAATTCTCCTCTCAGACCAAGGACAAGCTGGTCTCGTCCGAAGTGCGCCCGGTGGTGGAAAACCTGCTTGGCAGCGCGCTGAGCGCATGGCTTGAGGAGCATCCGACCGAAGCAAAGGTGCTGGTCGGCAAGGTCGTGGAGGCCGCCTCGGCCCGCGAAGCCGCGCGCAAGGCGCGCGAGCTGACACGGCGCAAGGGCGCACTCGACATCACCTCGCTACCCGGCAAGCTGGCCGATTGCCAGGAGCGCGATCCGGCAAAATCCGAAGTCTTCCTGGTGGAGGGCGATTCTGCCGGTGGTTCGGCCAAGGGCGGCCGTTCGCGCAAGAATCAGGCGATTCTGCCGTTGCGCGGCAAGATCCTCAACGTCGAACGGGCGCGTTTCGACCGCATGCTGGGTTCCGACCAGATCGGAACACTGATCACGGCGCTGGGTACCAGCATCGGCAAAGACGAATTCAATATCGAAAAACTGCGCTACCACAAGATCATCATCATGACCGATGCCGATGTGGACGGCGCGCATATTCGCACGCTGCTGCTGACATTCTTCTTCCGTCAGATGCCCGAACTGATCGAAAACGGCTATCTCTACATCGCCCAACCACCGCTCTATAAAGTGGCACGCGGCAAGACCAGCCTCTATCTGAAAGACGAAAAGGCACTGGAAGACTATCTGGTCGATACCGGCCTGGAAGAGGCCACGCTACAACTCGCCGATGGCGAAGTGCGCGCAGGCCAGGACCTGAAGGCAATCATAGAAGAAGCGCTTGCCGTGCGCAGCCTGATTTCAGGCCTGCACACACGTTATGACCGCGCCGTGGTCGAACAGGCGGCCATTGCCGGTGCGCTCAATCCGGATGTTGCCTCCAATCCCGAGACGGCACTGGGTGCCGCCGACTACATCGCCCGCCGGCTCGATGCCATTTCGGAAGATACCGAACGCGGATGGAGTGGCCATGTCATGGACGACGACGGATTGCGTTTCGATCGCACATTGCGCGGTGTGAAGGACACGTCTCTTCTCGATGCCGCCCTGATCGGATCGTCAGACGCGCGCGCGTTGGATCGCTATGCGGGCAGCCTGCAGGAGGTTTACGGCAAACCGCCGATGCTGCAGCGCAAGGAAGCCAGCGAGCAGATTTCCGGCCCGATCGCATTGCTCGACACGATCTTTTCCATCGGTCGCAAAGGTCTCACCCTGCAAAGGTATAAGGGCCTCGGCGAGATGAATTCCGAACAGCTTTGGGAAACCACGCTCGACCCGAACGCGCGTTCGCTGCTTCAGGTGAAGATCAACGATGCGGTGGATGCCGACTCGCTGTTCTCGCGGCTGATGGGCGACGATGTCGAACCGCGGCGGGAATTCATCCAGGACAACGCACTGAACGTCGCCAATCTCGACGTCTGATTTGCCGCAAAGAACCTATTCTGCGGAGGATTCACCACCGGATTCACCGGTTTCCTGCTCCGTTTCACCCTCCTGAGGCTCTGATTTCTCGGCTTTCAGCGCCAGCTTCTCGGCCTTCTTTGCCGCCTTTGCCTTGTCGCGTTCAGAGCGTTCGAAACGGTAATTCGGTTTTCTTGCCATTGTCAGTCCTCAAAGCTTAATGCGGGATCGATCCGGGGACGCAATCCCACTGGTACGGTTGACATCCTGTCCTTCGACGGAGCCGGTTGGGTTCGATCGATCCAGCAGCTGTCAAGCATATCTCGTGTGAGTCGATCCGCGTATCAAACGATACTTTAAGGACTTATGCTAGCCCGGTGAGCTCTGCGACGTGGGAATAAAATTTTGCAATTGAGGTCGTCAGAAACAGCGAGGGTCTGTTTGATTGTTAAAGTATTGGCTGGTGGAACTCTGATGCGATTTGCATTTTGGTCCCTTGCGTCGAGCAGGTGCGCTTCCGCCACCCGATCTTCGCGGTGTTCTCTGCTGAACCCGTGGCGGGTCATTGCGGCGTTGATTGGCTGCATTGCCGATGGCGCCGATGATCCCGCCAATCGCTCCGACCACAGCGGCGGAATTTTGAGATGAGTGGCTCGGCTGCGCCGTGCGGCGCTGCCCGTGTTCGCACAGATAGCGGCCGCCCTTCTTGACCAGACGGATGAACGAGCGGCCATATTTCCTGCGACAGCTGTTCAGGGCAATCTGGCGCTGGCTGGCACCAGTACGCCGGCAGGTGTAGCTGCCGTCAGCCTTGACCTTGCTGGCTACCACGCCTTTGTCATTGGTCTTGCGGCAACGCGCATTGGCGACGGCCTGGGTCGGCCGGCAGTAATAGACCCCCTTGGAATTGACCGGCCCGGGATAAAACCCCTTGCCGAACTTTTGGCGACAATTGCGTTTGCGATCGGCGGCAATCTGGTCTTTGGAAGGGCCTTTGATGCATTTGGTCTGCCCCTTGTTCCACTGGTAACCGGACTTACATCCGCATTGCGGTTTGTCGGTCGCCGCCGATTTGCGGGTGGCATAGGAGTGATCTCCGAAACTGGAGCGGCAGCTTTGGTTGGATGCGGTGATCCGCTCGTCGCGCTGTTTGTCCTTGCAAGCGTCTTCACCGCGCTCGAGCTGGTTCCTGATGGCTGCAGCGGCCGGATTGGGAACTTTTGAAAACCTGCCTCTCCAGAGTTCCATTTGATCGATATTGCAAGCGACGACCGCCTGTTCGGCCGAACGGATCGAATTGCGCATCTTGTCGATCCTGGCCAGTCCGTTTGCAAGATTTTCACGCAATGCCGCGCAGTCTCCGGGATCAGCGGCGTCAAGCGCATTGACCGCACGATTCAACGACGCCTCGGCCCCAGCCAGATCACCATTGGAATATTGCGCCCTGGCCTCCGAATAACTGGCGTGGGCTGAAATCATGACACCCGCCCGATCAGCGATGTTCTGCAGTTCCGGGTGCGGCGCATTCTGAAATTTCGACCTTGCGTCTGCAAGCTGGCCGGGGTCGCAGCTATCAAGAGCATTGCGGCCCCTATCGAGAACCCGGCCAAGCCGGTCGACTTTATCGAGATTCTGATCAATCTTTCCGATCAGTTGGGAACAGTCGGGAGCGCCGGCAAAACCTTCCAGCGTTGATTTTGCACCGTCCAGGCCAGAGCGCGCGGCATCCATATTCCCATTCGCATAGGATTGCCGTGCCGATGCAAGCGCCGCACGCACACCGGAAATCTGGCCGTTGATCGATTCAACCCTGGCAATATGGGCGATCGCTTCGGCAGAACCGTTCTGCGCCGCCTGGCGCAATCCTGAAATGATGTCCGAATTTTTTGACGCATCACAGGTTGCCGCGACAATAACCACCGGTTCTGGCGCCGGTTCCGGCTTCGGTTCCTCTTCCGGCTTGATCACCCGCTCAACCATGTCACCGATCGGCAAGCGGTAGCGGATGGCATCGCACACATTCTTGACCGAGAACGAACCGCTCGGCTTCAACCGTTTTTCATTTACCGCTGCCATGAACTTGTCGCAAAGGCCGCGAGACTGAGCTTCCCGCTGCTTGTCCTTTCCTGTCCACCAGTCATGCGCCCGATCGAGCGCCCGGACCTGCCGGTCGACACAATTG
>JAJFHT010000410.1 GCA_021775495.1 Hyphomicrobiales bacterium
GGTGAATACACCGTCGAGGTGGTGCGCGGCGGGATCGCAGCCTACCTCGAAAGCCACACGGATCTGGAACCGGATTTGGCCGAAACGGTCGCCGGCAAGGCTGCCGTCTTTCAGGCCAACCGCAGCAAGATCGCCAAGGAACTCGAAAGCATGCCGCCACCGCGACCGCCGGGCTTTTGCACCGGCTGCCCGGAGCGTCCTGTTTTCACTGCCCTGGAGTTGCTGCAGCGTGAGCGCGGCAAATTGCATGTATCGTCGGACATTGGCTGCAGCACCTTTTCGACCTTGCCGCCGTTCAATATGGGTTCCACGGTGCTTGGTTATGGAATGAGTTTGGCGTCGGCCGGAGCCGTTGGCCCATCTCTCGGGCAATCCAGTGTGGCCGTGATGGGTGATGGCGGGTTTTGGCACAACGGACTGACCACCGGTGCCATCAATGCACAATGGAACGGCCATGACTCCGTTCTGGTGGTGTTGGAGAACGGCTACGCTTCCGCCACCGGCCAGCAACATGTTCCGTCGACCGGCTCGACGCCGTGGGGGCGGCGGATGAAAGTATCGATTGAATCGACACTCAAAGCCATCGGTGTTCCCTGGCTGAAACGGGTGAATTCCTATGATGTGACCGGCACGCTCAAGACCCTGCGCCAGGCGTTCGACTCAGAAGACCGGGGACTGCGCGTGGTGATATCCGACAAAGAGTGCATGCTGGCACGGCAACGGCGCGACAAACGCGTACGGTCCGAGCGCATGGAGGCCGGCAAGTCGGTTTTGGTCGAACGTTTCGGTGTTGATGAAGAGGTCTGCAGTGGCGACCATGCCTGCATGCGGTTGTCCGGTTGTCCGTCACTGACCTTGCGGCCGGACCATGATCCGCTGAAAGACGGTCCCGCGGCCATGGTTGATGCAAACTGCGTGGCCTGCGGGCTTTGCGGCGAAGCCGCTCATGCTGCCGCGCTGTGCCCGTCGTTCTATCGGGCACGGGCGACCGTCAATGCCGGGATGTTCAAACGTGCCTGGTCGCACCTCGGTATGAAACTGATGACCCTCATGGGTGCGTCATGAGCGCCGACCGGCCGGTTTGCGTGCTGGTCGCCGCGCTCGGCGGGCAGGGCGGTGGTGTGCTGATGGACTGGCTGGTCTCAGCCGCGCGACAGGAAGGGTTTCCAGCACAGGCAACATCGATAGCCGGTGTCGCGCAACGCACCGGCGCGACCACATATTATTTCGAGGTGTCTGCGGAGCGCGATCCGAAACGGCGTCCGGTGTTCTCGATCTATCCGGCACCCGGCGCCGTTGACCTGCAGGTGTCATTCGAGCCAACCGAAGCCGGACGCGCCTTGTCGGGCGGGTTTATCGGACCCGAAACGACCGTTCTCACCACGTCAGAACGTATTTACAGCACGGCGGAAAAGATTCGGCCTGGCGACGGCACCGTTGCATTGGCTCCGATATTGCAGGCGATCGGGTCCTGTGCCGGCAGGCTTGACGTCATCGACATGGCCGCTGGCGTGCGCATCGGACGTTGCCATCCGAATGCGGTGATGTTCGGCGCCATAGCGGCAAGTGGAATACTCCCATTCTCGGCAGAGACATGCCGCGGTGCGATCGGTCGGTCGGGAGTTGCTGTCGAGCGAAACCTGGCCGGGTTCGACGCGGGAATGCAGATGCAGGCGCTGCCAGCCACGTCCATTTCCAAACCAACCCGAAGCTTCGATCCGCCGCCGCCGGCACTGGTTGAACGCGTTCTGGCGCTGCCGGAACCAGTGCAACAAATGGCCGGTCATGCCACGGCGCGCCTGTGCGACTATCAGGACCTGGCCTATGGTGAATTGTATCTTCAGCGCCTCGGCGATGTCGTTGATCATGACGCCGGGGACGATGATTACAGGCTGTCGGTTGCGGTTGCCCGCGGACTGGCTTCGTGGATGGCCTATGAAGACGTTATTCGGGTGGCCCAGCTGAAAACTCGTCCCGGACGGTTGGGGCGCATTCGGCGTGAACTCGGGATCGCTGGTGACGTGCCGTTGAATGTGCACGATTTTCTGAAGCCCGGATCGGAAGAATTGCTGGATCTGCTACCCGCCGGTTCGAACAGGCCAAAACCAGCGGACACCGACCGCCGCGGCCGTGGCGTCGCCCTCAAAATCAAAACATCCGGTCCCTTCGGCTGGGCAATCATGCGCGGGCTTGCCGCACTGAAACCCTGGAGGCGCCACTCGCGCCGACACAGACGCGAGCAGGACCTGATCGAGCTGTGGCTGCAAGCTGTCTGCGACATGGCTGGCAGGGATAAGGAACTTGCCGGCAAATTAGCCAGCCTTGCAGTCTGGGCACGCGGTTACGGTGACGTGCGAAATCGCGGGCTTGCCCGCCTTGACAGGTTGGTGGGCAATTCGCGGCGCGGCGCATTGGCTGACAAAGCCGCATATGGCGACGCGATTACGGCTTCGCTGAAAGCGGCCTACAGTGAATCTGCTTCGGAGGTACAAACATGAACACTTTGGCCCATGACAGGGTATCGGAATCGGCTCCGGATTTCATGTTCGAGCGGGACATGGAAACCATGGCGCGTGGGCGGATTGCCGAGTTGCAGGCTGAGCGGCTGCGATGGACCCTTGATCATGCCTACCGAAATATCCCGCACTACAAACGTCTTTTTGATGGTGCCGGAATCAAACCGAAACAACTGTCGTCGATAGACGATCTCAGGCATTTCCCGTTTACGGTGAAAACGGATTTGCGCGACAATTATCCTTTTGGGATGTTTGCCCATCCGATCGACGAGTTGTCGCGTTTGCATGCCTCTTCCGGCACCACCGGCAAGCCGACGGTGGTTGGATATACCGCCGCCGAACTGGAAAACTGGGCCGGACTGATGGCACGCTCGATGGCCGCAGCGGGTGCGCGGCCCGGCGACGTGGTGCACAATGCTTATGGCTACGGTCTGTTCACCGGCGGGTTGGGTGCGCATTACGGTGCGGAGCGCCTCGGATGCACGGTTGTCCCGGCATCCGGCGGCGGAACGGAACGGCAGGTGATGCTTCTGCAGGACTTCGGAGCGCGGGTCTTGTGTTCCACGCCGTCCTACGCGCTGAACATTGCCGAGGTTGCGGAAACACAGGGTGTCGATATTGCGGCCCTGCCGCTGCAGAAAGGATTGTTCGGAGCCGAGCCCTGGAGCGAGGAAACACGAGGTGAGCTTGATCGGCGGCTTGGCATTACTGCGGTCGATTTGTACGGACTGTCCGAGATCATGGGACCAGGCGTTGCTTGTGAATGCGACACGGCTCGCTCAGGCCTGCATGGCTGGGAAGACCATTTCCTGTTCGAAATCATTGATCCCGAAACATTGGAACCGTTGCCGATGGGCGAATCCGGTGAGTTGGTCATAACCACCCTGACCAAGGAAACCATGCCGATGATCCGCTATCGGACACGTGACATCACCCGGTTGAGCGACGAGCCCTGTATCTGTGGACGGACGCATGTGAGGATCCTGCGGCTGACCGGGCGCTGCGACGACATGATGATCATTCGCGGCGTCAATGTTTATCCGCTGCAGGTTGAATCAGTTCTGACCGGGCTGCCCGGCCTGTCACCGCATTTCCAGATTGTACTGGACAATGCCGGTGCCATGGATGCCATGACGGTGGAAGTGGAAATTGCAACCGATGCACCTTCAGGCCATGAGGATCTTGCTTCCAGCGCACGCGACGTTCGCCATCACATCAAATCGATAATCGGCGTGACCTGCGATGTGGTGGCGAAACGGCCGGGAGAACTGCCGCGTTCGGAAGGAAAAGCAATTCGGGTCCGCGACCTGCGCAAGAATTGCTGACTGACCGCTTTCATCCTGCCGGCAATTTGGCATCACCGAGACAGCAGCGTTCTCAGGCTCCGTAGACAGCGAGCGCTGTCGCGTGCAGCCTATGTCTTGGAAGCCGGTGGTATGGCGAATTCGGATTCGAGAGCTGCCATGTCGTCAATTCTGTCCGAAACATGTGCTTTGTAGGGTTTGCGATTGCCGCGGTACAAAATACCGACATTCATGCCGTCGTCGGTCATGATGCGCCGCGCGGCGCGTGCCGGATCGTCCGTCTCATCAACCGATGCCTTGTGAACGGTGTTCTTCCACTCCTTTTCATCGGGGCGAAACGTGACACATGGGCTGAGGATCTCGACAAACGAAAAACCGGGGTGCTTTATCGCTTCGATGATCGTGCGGGTCGAGTTCTTTATGTCGCCGGAAAATTCACGGGCCACGAAGTTTGCTCCCGACGCGAGGGCAATCACCAGAGGATGAAACGGGCTGAGCCCGGTGCCCCCGGGGGACAATGCGCTGTCCCAGTCCGGTTCGGTGGTCGGAGATGGTTGCCCCTTGGTCATTCCGTAGACGCGGTTGTCCATGACGATGTAGGTCAAGTCGACATTGCGGCGACAGGCATGCAGGAAATGATTGCCGCCAATAGAAAACCCGTCTCCGTCGCCGCTCATCACCATGACGGTCAGATCAGACCGCGCGACTTTGAGACCTGTTGCGAGGGCCAGCGAGCGTCCGTGCACACCATGGAAACCATAACAGTTTGTGTAGGCCGGAATGCGTGAAGAACAGCCGATGCCGGATATCACGGCAACGTCCTGTGGTGCCGTACCAAGTTCTGCCAGAGCACGGGTAACCGACATCAGGACATGAAAGTCACCGCAACCCGGGCACCAGACGGGTGTCAGATCGGATCTGTAGTCGCCGGCCTTGAACGGTTTTGTTTGCGGGGCATTCATGCGCTTATCCAATCACGGATTTGGGTGCAGATTTCTTCCGGTCCGATCAGATGGGGGCCGGGTCGGTGAAAATGCCGGACTTCCGCCGGCAGATCGCACTGCGCGCGCAGGTATTGATGGAACTGACCAGAATGGGTCTGCTCCAAAACCAATATGCGACGCGTGCCTTCGAGTGCTTTCAGAAAATTGTCTTTCATGAATGGCGCGATAAGACGCAGAGCGACAAGTTTCACGGAGACTCCTTCTGCGGACAATTTTCGGATGGCTTCGCGCGCCGCGCCGGTCATCGACCCCCAGGTCACAATGACCATATCGCTGTCGCCTTCGACGTCGGCCCAATGATTGCCGTAGTCAAAATTGGCGATCTTGTCGCGGCGCTTGTCAAGCTGGTCCTGGTGGTCCGACTTCTTGCTGGAAGGCGTGCCCTTTTGGGAATGGGTCAGACCGTCCGCGGTATACTGGCCGCCAGGGGTTCCGGGGATCGCCATCGGAGAAACGCCGTCCGCCGTCAGCGCATATCGGTTGTAGGTTTCCACCTGACCGCCGGCGAAGATCTTTCTCTGGGCAAGGAAAGCGACGTTGGCGGGCTGGTCAATGAGTACATGAGCCTGGCCAAGCGACTGATCAGAAAGCACAATCGCCGGTGACTGCATGGCTTCGGCAAGATGAACCGCCCATTGCGTGCTGAACAGGCAATCGGCAACGCTCAACGGCGCAACGACGATATGCGGTGCATCGCCGTGACAGCCGTAAACCGCAATATTCAGATCGGACTGTTCCGATTTTGTCGGGATACCGGTCGAGGGTCCGCCGCGCATCACGTCGACCACAACGATGGGCACTTCCGAAGCCGCTGCCAGACCGATAGATTCGATCATCAGGGCAAGGCCCGGACCGGATGTGGCGGTGACGGATGCCCGCCCGCCATAGGACGCGCCGATTATCATGTTGATTGATGAAAGTTCGTCCTCTGCCTGCACCAGCGCTCCACCGGTTTTGCTTAGCGCCGGAGACAACCATTCCAGAATCTCGGTCGCCGGCGTGATCGGGTAGGCGGCGGCAAAACGTACGCCGCCACGCACGGCGCCAAGGCCGGCGGCCTCGTTGCCGGTTATGAGCCAGCGGCCATCGCCCTGTTTTTCCGGCGGCTTGATTTCGAGGCTGCGGGCGTGGCTCGACACCTGTGCGATGCCCGCTTCGATACAGTTGCGTCCGGCTTCGACGATATGTTCGCCCTTATCTGAAAGCTTGGCGCTAACAATTGCCATCAGACTTTCGATCGGCAATCCCATCACACCTGCCGCAAGGCCCAACGCGATCATGTTTTCCCGTCCGCCGGCCACCTCCTTTGCCAGGTCTTTCATGTTGACTTCGACAATTGAAACACCGGTTTTGGCGATGGCATCCGGCACTTCGCCGCTTTCGGGATCGCAAATAACCAGGCCGTCGGGCTTCAGCGGCATTTCGGCGGCGAAGCGATCGGCATTGTTCCAGTCGATTGCAATCAGCAGGTCGTAGCTCTCGCTCATGCAATCAACCGGATGACTGCAAATCCGCAACAGCGCGGCGGCTTCCCCGCCACGGATCTGCGGCCCGACCGACCGGTTCATGTTGCCGTAAAGACCGGATTTTCCACACGCCGCCAGCAAAATGGAACCTGCTGTGAGCGCACCGGCGCCACCGCTTCCAACAATGGCGACAGAGACGCTTTCCGAGGCCGTTTGTGATGTCGTCATGGCGTTCCGTTCCCCGCTCTTCTCAGTCATCCAACAAGCTGTCTGTTTTCCTGTTGACGTTAAATAAGTATTAGAGTACCGTTTTACTGTAATAAGGAAACCAGGTGCTGTCAACAAGGCGAGAGCGGCACCAGACAGAGACCACAGACGGGCAAGGGAGGTTCAGATCACATGGCGCAACGATGGGTGATGACCGCGCAGAACGAACCGCTCGAAGCGGAGGCGTTCGATCCGGGCATTCCCGGAGAAGGCGAGGTGGTGGTCAAGGTCGCCGGTTGCGGCGTGTGCCATACGGATCTCGGCTATTATTATGACGGCGTTCGCACCAACCACCAGCTGCCGTTGGCGCTTGGCCATGAAGTAAGCGGGTGGGTGATCGCAGCCGCACCCGGTTGCGAACAATGGCTGGATCAGACCGTCATCGTGCCGGCCGTTATGCCATGCGGAGAGTGTGATGCTTGCTCGCGCGGCAAGGGCACAATCTGCCGTAGCCAGAAAATGCCCGGTAATGACATCCAGGGCGGATTTGCCAGCCATATTAAAGTGCCGGCGCGCGGCCTTTGTCCGGTCGACATGAAACGCCTGGAAGCGGCGGGTCTGGAACTGGCGGATGTCTCGGTTGTGGCGGATGCCGTCACCACACCTTACCAGGCCGCGGTTCAGGCTGGTATCGGTCCCGGTGACCTGGTGATTGTCAACGGTGTCGGCGGTGTCGGCGGGTATGCGGTGCAGATTGCGGCCGCGTTGGGGGCAACGGTTGTCGCGATCGATGTCGTGCCCGAGAAACTCGCGATGGTTGCTAAATATGGCGCCGCCTTGACGCTGGATGCGCGGGCATTTGACGGCCGTGCTCTGAAAACGGAAATCGCAACATTTGCCGGGCAACAGGGACTGCGGGCCAGCGAATGGATCATCATCGAATGTTCCGGCACCGCGGCGGGCCAGACCACTGCCTTCGGCCTGCTCAACCATGGCGCGACCTTGTGCATTGTCGGCTTCACCATGGACAAGCTTGAGGTCCGCCTTTCCAACCTGATGGCATTTCATGCCCGGGTTCTCGGCAACTGGGGATGTCCGCCGGAACTCTATCCGGCAGCGCTCGATCTTGTTCTCGATGGCAAGGTCAAGATTGCTCCCTTTGTCGAACAGCAACCGCTCAGCAAAATAAACGAAATCTTTCAGGCCGTGCACGATGGAAAATTTGTCCGCCGCGCAATTCTCGTGCCGTCGGATTAGAGGAGACGAACATGAACATCAACGCGACGACATCTTCCAGCGGATTTCAATTCGCCGCGCACGACCTGGTGCCCGATGCGGCGCGCGAGGCGATCACGGATGGTGTTCTTTATGAGAAACGTCCGGCCCTTCGTCCCGACGGATCAGTTGCCGACGGGCTTTTCAATGCCTGGATAACCTTGAACAATCCGAGCCAGTTCAACTCCTACACAACCGACATGGTCAAGGGCGTCATCCTGGCGTTCCGCGCGGCCTCCAATGCACGTGATGTCAATGCGGTGGTGTTTACCGCAGCTGGCGACAAGGCCTTTTGTACCGGTGGAAACACCAAGGAATACGCCGAATATTATGCCGGGCGGCCGCAGGAATACCGGCAATATATGCGCCTTTTCAACGATATGGTCTCCGCCATTCTGGGTTGTGACAAACCTGTCATATGCCGGGTCAACGGCATGCGTATCGGCGGCGGGCAGGAAATCGGGATGGCATGCGATTTCTCCGTTGCGCATGACATGGCGCGGTTCGGGCAAGCTGGACCCAAACACGGTTCGGCGGCGATTGGTGGTTCGACGGACTTCCTGCCGGTGATGATCGGCTGCGAACAGGCAATGATTTCGGGTGTCCTTTGCGAGCCTTTCTCTGCCCACAAGGCAATGCGGCTCGGGATTCTGACCGACATCGTCCCTGCACTGAAAGTTGACGGCAAATTCATCGCCAATCCACTGGTGGAAACACAGCGCATGACCGACGATTGGGGCCGGTTGACGCACGGCGAATTCAAGACCGGTGACGATCTGGCAGAAGGCAAAAAGGTGCTTGCCAAAGGTGAAATGGATCTCAGCCTGCTCGATGAGAAGGTCGAGGAACTGTGCACCAAGCTGATGCTCACCTTCCCGGACTGCACCACCAAATCCGTCGAGGAACTGCGCAAGCCGAAACTCAATGCCTGGAACATGAACAAGGAAAATTCACGCGCCTGGCTATCGCTCAACATGATGACCGAAGCGCGCACCGGGTTCCGGGCCTTCAATGAGGGCAACCGCGAGGTTGGCCGAGAGATCGACTTCGTTGCGCTTCGCCAGGAACTCGCCGCCGGAACCAAGTGGTCAGAGGAGTTCATAAACAGCATGATGCCGGGAGCGGGAAAGTGACAACGCCGCTGAAAACCTGGTTTGACCGCGACGGCAGGTTGCTGCGGCTGCGGCTTGACCGGCCAAAGGCAAATATCGTCGATGCGTCGATGATCGCAGCGCTGGACAGCGCGTTGAACGAGCATCGCGACAACAGCGGGCTCGCCGCGGTTCTGCTCGATGCTTCAGGTCCGCATTTCAGCTTCGGCGCCAGCGTCGAGGAACACCTTCCCGGCAAATGCGCCGCGATGTTGAAGTCCCTGCACGGGCTGGTCCGGCGCATGCTGGAATGTCCGGTTCCGATCCTTGTCGCGATCCGCGGACAATGTCTTGGCGGCGGGCTGGAAGTGGCGGCCGCGGGCCAGTTGCTGTTTGCAGCGCCCGACGCCAGTCTCGGTCAACCCGAAATGCAGTTGGGTGTATTCGCTCCGGCCGCATCCTGTCTGCTGCCGGAACGCCTTGGTCAGGCCCGAGCGGAGGATCTGCTTTGCTCGGGGCGCAGCGTGACGGGTCAGGAAGCGTTGGCGATGGGGCTGGTGGATGACGTCTCGGACGATCCGGAAGCAGCCGCACTTGGCTATTTCGAAAAATACCTCGCCGGCAAGAGTTCCAGCTCACTGCGGTTCGCCGTCGAAGCTGCCCGCATCGGCTACCGGGAGCGGATGCTTGAAAAACTGGACCAGGTCGAGAGCCTCTATCTTGAGAGCCTGATGTCGACCCGCGATGCGGTCGAAGGTCTTGAAGCCTTCATGGCAAAACGCCCGGCAAAATGGGAAAATAGATGAAAACTCCATCAACAGCCGAAATCGTAGCCCGCTGTCAGAGCCTTTATGAAGATCTGAACTTCACGGCGGCACGGGAATGGAAGGATGCAGAACCGGGCCGCAAGGTCATCGGCTACATGCCGGTCTACGTTCCGCGCGAGATCATCCACGCCGCAGGAATGTTGCCGCTCGGGATTCTGGGTGGCGGCGACCAGCTCGAGGTCATCCACGGTGATGCCTACTACCAGAGTTACATCTGCCGCATTCCGCGTTCGACCATCGAACTCGGCATATCGGGCAAGCTCGATTTCGTCGATGGGATGCTGTTTCCATCGATCTGCGATGTCATTCGCAACCTGTCAGGCATGTGGAAGATGTTGTTTCCGGATGTCTACGCCAAGTATTTCGACGTTCCGCAAACCTACGAGGATGAAGTGGGAGGGGCGTTCTATACCAATGAAATGACCGAGTTCCGGCACGACCTCGAGGAACTGTCGGGCCGGAAGATAACCGATGCCGCGCTCAACAATTCCATCGATCTCTACAATCGGAACCGGCAGATTGTGCGCAGGCTTTATGCGTTTCGGGCGGAAAAACCGTGGCAGGCGCCAGCTTCTGAAGTCTATCTGGTGATCCGTGCCGGCCTGGTACTGCCGGTCGAGGAACACTCCGAACTGCTCACGCAGTACATCGCGGCGGCCGAAAGCGAAGAACGGCCGATCCGTGACAACAGCCGGGTGATCCTGACTGGACTGTTTTGCGAGCAGCCGCCGCTCAACCTGATCAAGTCGCTGGAACTGTCCGGTTGCTACGTCGTTGATGACGACCTGATGCTGGTGACACGCTGGTTGCTCGACGATGTGCCGATAGAAGGCGACCCGCTGCACAACCTGTCCCAGGCATTCCTGCACCAATCGGAATGTACGGCGGCAAAATACCAGCCGGACCTCGATGAAAAGGGCCAGTTCCTGGTCCGCGCGGTACGACGCACGGGCGCGGAAGGCGTGATTTTCGCCTCGCCGAGCTTCTGCGATCCGGCACTGCTCGACCGGCCGATGCTGCAGCATGTCCTGGATGATGCCGGCATTCCCTACATCGCATTCAAATACGCCGAGAACTCCGGCCAGATGCAGCCCCTCCGCGAACAGGCCGGAACGTTCGCCGATTCGATCAAACTCTGGAGCGCCGCATGAAACCCACCAGCAGCAAATCTTCACCCGCCACCGACGTCATCAAGGATGCATCGATGGTGAAACAGAAAGAAATGATGGCGGCTCACTATGAGAGGCTGTCCAACGCCAAGGACAATGATGACAAGGTTGCGTCGACCTTCGTTCCCGGCAATCTGAACGAATTGCTGATGTGCTTTGACCTGGTCAACAATCTTCCCGAGGTCAATGCCATTCAGAGCGGGCTTCGCCGGGTCAGCGGTTCCTATGTGATGGAGGCGGAAAAGTCCGGCCACTCCGAGGACGTCTGTACCTATGTGAAATCGGATCTCGGTATGATGGCCAAAGGCAATATCGGCCCCAATGGCAGGGAATTGCCGAGCCCCGATGTACTGATGTTGTCCTACACCGGATGTTTCACGTTCATGAAGTGGTTTGAACTGCTGCGCGAGCAGTACAAGTGTGAAACGATATTCCTGCAGACACCCTATCTGGCCGACGGCAAGATCACGTCGAACATGATCCAGTACATGGTCAAGCAGTTCAAGGAAGATGTCATTCCGAAGCTGGAAAAGGTGTCGGGCGTTAAATTCGACATCGACCGCCTGCGCGAATATCTCAAAAAGTCGGCGAAAGCCGAGGACGATCTGGTCTACATCCTGCAGAGCGGCAAATCCAAACCGTCGCCGATCGATGCCTATTTCGGCGGTATCTACTATATCGGCCCGATATTCGGTGCGTTTCGCGGCACCGATGATGCCATCGACTACTACCGGTTCCTGCGCGAAGAGGTCGACCAGCGTCTTGCCGCCGGCCTCGGCCCGGTCACTCCCGATGGACCGATGGGCGAGGAAAAATACCGCCTCGTCGTGGAAGGCCCGCCGAACTACACCAACTTCCGGCAGTTCTGGAAGATGTTCTATGACGAGGGCGCGGTGGTTGTCGCGTCGAGTTACACCAAGGTCGGCGGTACCTATGATTTCGGCTTCCGTCACGATCCGGACCGGCCGCTCGAGACGTTGGCCGAATACTGCCTCGGCGTTTACACCAACAGGTCGTTGCCGATGCGCATCGACATGCTCGTCAACTATATGAACGAGTACGAGGCCGACGGTTTGCTGATCAATTCGATCAAAAGCTGCAACAGCTTTTCCGCAGGCCAATTGCTGATGATGCGAGAAGTTGAAAAACGCACCGGAAAACCCGCCGCGTTTGTTGAAACCGACCTGGTCGACCCAAGGTACTTCTCAGCCGCAAACGTCAAGAACCGGCTGGAGTCCTACTTCCAGATGGTCGATCAGAAACGCACCGGGCCGGGAAGGGGGGTAGCGGCATGAGGACCTTTGTCGGTATTGACCTGGGGTCCACCACCACCAAGGCGGTGCTGATGGACGAGAACGAACAGGTGCTCGGCCGCGGCATCACGAATTCGCGCTCCAATTACGACACCGCCTGCAAGGTCGTCACCCAGGAGGCGGCGATCGATGCGCGCTTTACATTGTTCCGGCGGGAGTTCGGCGATGAGCAGGGAACCGAAAAGCAGGTCGAGGCATTTCTCGGTGCGCTGGAACGAGCCTTCCGCCTCGAGCAGTTCCTGGAACAGCTGGACGACCTCGAGCAGACCTGTATCGAACAGGTGAAGGGTGACCGCTTCGCCAAAGCCGAGCATGCAGTCAAGGATGCGATCGGCGAGGTGTTTCGGCGCTTGAGAGAGGAAGCGCCTGAGTTGTTCGCGCCCGGCGCGACCCGCAAATCGGACTTCTTCCGCGATATCGCCGGTTCGAGGTATCTGGCGATTGCCGAAGAGGTCGCACGTGATGCCGAACTTGCCTACGAGCTGTTGCTGAACGTCTATGACAAGTCGATCATCTCGGTTGAAAACCGGCCGCCCTCCGGCGAATTGAGCGAAAAGTTCCGGTCCGCTCTGGACCGGGTGACGGCCGAGGTCGCCGGCACGAGTGAGCACCTGCAGGAGGCGGTCGAGAAGGCACTGGCCATCGAGTTGGAGGAAACCTATCTGGTCGGCACCGGGTATGGCCGCGTTACCCTGCCGTTCTCGAAAGAGCACATCCGCTCCGAAATCCTTTGCCACGGTCTCGGCGCGCACATGATGTTCCCCAAGACCCGAACGGTTCTGGACATCGGCGGCCAGGATACGAAGGGCATTCAGGTCGACCCCGGCGGCATCGTGGAAAACTTCCAGATGAACGATCGCTGCGCTGCCGGTTGTGGACGGTATCTCGGTTACATCGCCGATGAAATGAACATGGGGCTGCATGAGCTGGGGCCACTGGCCATGAAGTCTTCCAAACCGGCCCGCATTAACTCGACCTGCACGGTATTTGCCGGTGCTGAGTTGCGCGACCGGCTGGCGCTTGGCGAAAAACGTGAGGACATACTCGCCGGCCTGCACCGGGCCATCATCCTGCGGGCGATGTCGATCATTTCGCGCTCCGGCGGAATTGCCGACGAATTTACCTTTACCGGCGGCGTCGCCAAGAACCAGGCTGCGGTGCGGGAGTTGAGGAAACTGGTCGTTGAGAACTACGGCGAAGTGACCATCAATATCGACCCGGATTCGATCTACACCGGAGCGCTTGGTGGAGCCGAATTCGCCCGCCGTGCGGCAGAAGGCAGAATGGAAGGATTGGACGCATGACACTTTCAGCAGGAATTGATGTTGGAACCGGCGTCGTCAAGGCGGTCATATTCAAGACCGAGGACGGCAGGGAAGAGTGGCTGTCACGGTCGATCCTGCGCATTCGCCAGCGCGACCCGATGGAGCTTGCGCGCGAGGCGTTTCTGCACACTCTTGAGGATGCCAACCTAGCAGAAGAAGATCTGGACTATGTCGCGACCACCGGTGAGGGCGAGGCGATCCCGTTCCACACCGGCCATTTCTATTCCATGACATCGCATGCGCGTGGCGCGCGCTATCTCAATCCGAAGGTCGGCGCGGTGCTCGATTG
>JAJFHT010000042.1 GCA_021775495.1 Hyphomicrobiales bacterium
GACCGGACCCATCAGCTTGATATCCGGAGCATGACAATGACAATCAGCGCAATCGTTTGGGGAGAAAACATCCACGAACAGAACAACAGGGATGTTGCCTCGCACTATCCGGACGGCCTGCATGGCTGCATAGCAGCGGCATTGAACACGGACACGGCCATAGAAGCCACCACCGCAACGCTGCAGGAGGCCGAGCATGGATTAACCGAAGACCGTCTTGCCGAAACCGACGTGCTTTTGTGGTGGGGGCACGCGGCCCATGACCAGGTCTGTGATGCCGTCGTGGACCGGATTTGCGAGGCGGTGTGGTCTGGCATGGGTATGATCTTTCTGCACTCGGCGCATTTTTCAAAGCCGTTCAAGCGCCTGATGGGCACGTCGTGTAACCTGACCTGGCGCGAAGCCGGAGAGCGTGAGCGGCTTTGGATCGCCAACCGCAACCATCCGATAACGAAAGGCTTGCCGGACAGTTTCGAGCTGGAAAACGAAGAGATGTACGGCGAGCCGTTCGGCGTTCCCGAACCACTCGAAACGGTTTTCATCAGTTGGTTCCAGGGCGGCGAGGTGTTCCGGTCTGGCCTGACATACAAACGCGGCGCTGGTAGTGTCTTCTACTTTCGGCCCGGGCATGAAACCTATCCGACCTATCACGATGGCAATGTCCAGGCTGTCCTGCGCAACGCAGTGCACTGGGCGTTCAATCCGCAACCGCGCGTGGCTGACATCACCGTCGGACGCAACGTTCCGGCGGAAAGAGCGCCGGAAACCATCGAACAACGCGGTCCTGTGTTGCACAGCGACGGAAAACTGGACGCCGGCTAGTCCGCCTCTTGCGCGACTACGGCAGCAAGGCCTATTTCTGAATCAATTGCATCGGCGATCGCCGGACATCTTCCGGTCTACTTGACATCACGTAAATTTTTTCCTACTTGACGCTTTGTCAATTTACATTATGTCAAGTAACCGTCGATCAGGAGTCGAAAAGATGAAAAACTCGATCGTTCTCAAAATTATATTGTTTGTTTCAGGATTGCTTGGAGTCGGAATCGGCGCTGCAATTCTGTTCGTACCGGGCCTGTTTCATGCATCGAGCGGAATAGAGCTTGGTGGCAATGCCAGTTTGCTGAGTGAAATACGCGCGCCCGGAGGTGCTATGCTTGCAACCGGTCTGTTGGTAATGTCCGGAGCGTTCATTGAAAGGCTGGCTTTCACGTCCGCGGTGGTATCCGCACTGCTGTACGGTTCATATGGTCTGTCGCGGGTTTTGAGCTTCTCTCTCGATGGCATGCCGCACACCGTCCTCGTTCAGGCAGCAGCATTGGAAATCGCCGTCGGTGCGATCTGCACCTTCGCTCTGGTGAAATATCGCAGCGCCTGATGAATAGACGCCCGATTTTCGGCGGCGCCACGGTCTGGAATCACCTATACCGGGCAGATGCTGTTTCAACTTCCGAACCATGACACACTCTACAAGGCGCTGCTGGCCCGCGATTCAAATTATGACGGGCGAGCCTATGTTGGCGTGACGTCGACCGGCGTGTTCTGCCGGTTGACCTGTCCGGCACGCAATCCGAAATCTGAAAACTGCCGATTTTTCGACTCAGCCGCCGCCTGTCTGCAAGCCGGCTTCCGGCCTTGCCGACGTTGCCACCCTCTCAAACCGGAGGCAGCCAGCGATCCGATCGTAACACGTCTGCTTTCCGCACTTGAGAAGCAGCCGGAGCGACGCTGGACCGAGGATGATATCTTGAAAATGCGGCTCGATCCGTCGACGGTCAGGCGCAGTTTCAAACGGCAGTTTGGCATCACGTTTCTTGAGATGGCGCGCATGAACCGTGTTCACGAAGCTATGAACGCGCTGACCGGCGGAAGCCGGGTCATAGATGCCCAGCATGATGCAGGCTTCGAATCTCCAAGCGGGTTTCGCGATGCCTTTGCCAGAATAATGGGCAAGCCTCCCGGCAGTTTCACCGGCAGGGAACTGTTGAAGGCCGACTGGATCAAGACTCCCATCGGTCCGATGATCGCGGTCAGCGATGCCAAACATTTGCATCTGCTCGAGTTCATCGAGCGCAAGATCCTCGTCAAGGAACTGAACAAACTGCGCAGCATGGTGCGAGGCGACCTGGGACTTGGGCGATATCGGCCAACCGACCAGGTCGAGGCCGAACTCGGTGCCTTCTTCTCCGGAAAGTCAGCCCGCTTTGATGTGCCTCTCGCAATGCATGGCAGCGATTTTACCCTGAGCGTCTGGAACACATTGCGACAGATCCCAACTGGCGAAACACGCAGCTACAGCGACGTTGCCAGAGCAATCGGGAGACCTTCGGCGGTCCGCGCTGTGGCGCGCGCAAATGGAGCAAATCCGATTGCTCTGGTGGTTCCGTGCCACCGGGTCATTGGTATGGACGGTTCGCTTACGGGGTATGGCGGCGGTCTGTGGCGCAAACAGAAACTGATCGAACTGGAGCGGCAGTTCGCATCAGGCAGGGAACTCCCCGAAACTTCCTGATGACCGATTTCGAAACGTGCTCAAAACCAGATCTCATGCCCAATCTGGGTTCTGATTCCACCTCGTCACACTTGCCTTTGTTGATTTCCACGGCTCCCGCGATCCACCTGTGAACGCACTATCCGGACCACGCCTTTTGTGAAAGATTGGCTCGATGGGAGGAGAGCGATGTTCCTGAAAAATGCCTGGTATGTTGCCGCCTGGGCAAGCGAAATCGACAATACCCTGCAGCAGATCAAAATCCTGGGCGAGCGCATCTGTTTCTTCCGCACGTCAGATGGCGAAGTGATAGCGCTGGAAGACGCATGCCCGCACCGCAAACTTCCGCTGTCAAAAGGCCGTCTGAAGAATGATGCGGTTGAATGCGGGTACCACGGACTGACGTTCAATTGCGCCGGGCAATGCATCGCCGCGCCGGGAAGTGGGCGAATCCCCTCGGCGGCCAGGGTGCACGCCTATCCCGTCCACGAAGAATACGAACTTGTCTGGATTTGGATGGGCAATCCGGCAATGGCCGATCCGTCGGAAATTTTTGAGGTCGAGCATTATGACGACCCGGCTTGGGGTATCAATCGCGGGCCGGCTCTCGAAATCGACTGCAATTATCTTCTTGTCACCGACAATCTGCTTGATCCGACCCACGTCGCCTGGGTGCACGAATCCTCCTTTGGTCAGGCTGCGACCAAGGACGTTCCCCTGCGCATCACCAAAGGCGAGAACGGCATCACCGTCTGGCGCTGGATGACGGATGTCGAACCGGCTCCCTTCTACAAGAAAATCGTTGAGTTCGACGGCAATTGCGACCGGTTGCAACACTACGAGGTGCGCTATCCGAGCCACGCGCTCATTCGTGCCGTATTCACGCCAGCAGGAACCGGCGGTGTCGACGGTCCCCTGCACCCAAAGACCTTTGTCATGGACAGTTACAATTTCATGACGCCTGTCGGGCCGGGCAGGACCAGATATTACTGGTTTCAGTTGCGCAACATCCGTCCCGATGACGAGGACCTGTCAAGAATGATGAGCGAGGACGTCAAACACGCCTTCGAGGAGGATCGCGCGGTCCTTAACGAAGTGCAGATCGGCATGGCCAACAAGACGTCTCCGAACATCGATCTCGACATCGATGGCGGGCAATTGCGCTTTCGGCGACAGCTTGATGCGATGATCGCACAGGAACAGCGCGGCGAGCAGTCAAATGGCTGATGGATATTTGAATGACGAGACCTGGAGATATTTCTGGCACCCGGTCTGTACCATATCTGAACTGGAGGCTGCTGACAGGGGCCGTGGCGCACTGTTGAGTGTCACTTTGCTTGGCACCGAACTGGTCATCGCCAAAACTGCTTCAGGTGTCGCGGCGTTCGACAATCGCTGTCCGCACCGTTCGGCGAAGCTCGCGCTTGGTTGGGTTGAGGGCGATTCGATCCGTTGCGCCTATCACGGCTGGCGCTACGGCACAGCTGACGGAAAATGTATTGAGATACCCGCCGCACCCAACGGCCCGATCCCGCGGCGAGCCCAGGCGATCAAATATGATTGCGATGTCAGATATGACCTTGTCTGGGTGAGATTGAACGGCGACGCCGACACTTCGATCCCCGGCCATACTGCCTGGGATGATCCATCATTCAAATGTGTCCTGGGCCCATCTTATACCTGGAAAACACATTCTGCCCGCAGGCTGGAGAATTTCACAGACCTCGCCCATTTCCCCTTTGTTCATCCAAATACCTTGGGCAATGCCGGCGTCCAGACCTATCTGGTACCAGACATGGACTTCCGGACGGAAGGTGAGCTGCATTACCGGTACGCGCCGCCGGAAGGGGCACGAAAGGCCATGAACTCCACCGGGAACCTGTCGCCGCTTAAATATACCGACTACACAATCCGTCTGCCGTTCGGGGTTACGCTCGACCTTACCTTGCAAAATGGCGAACGCGCGGTTTTGTGGGTGTGGGCGACGCCGATCGACGCGACCCATTGCAAGAGTTTCTGGTTCGCCTGCCGCAACGCGGATCTGGACGGGCCCGATCAGCCACATATCGACACGCAGATGAAGATACTCGAGGAAGATATCGACATCGTCGAAAGCCAGGACCCTGAACAGATACCGCATCCGATGGATGAAATCGCCGTCGGGCCTGACAAAGTGTCCTTGATGTACCGAAAGTGCCTGTATGAGCTTTGCCACGCAATGGAAAACGGCGGCGAGGAGATCCATCGCTATCTGACGACCGAGCGTGACAATATTTAGTCGATAGAAAAGCACACTTCGTTGCGGTGTGTGTTGCAGGCGGTGTCATGACAATCACACATCGAGCAGCATAACCCGCCGTTTCCTGCGCAACAGGACGTGTGCCGCAATCCCTGCAAGATAGCAGGCAATGACACCCCAGATCATTCCGCTGACCCCAAACACGGCAAGCAGGGTCAGCAGCAATGGCGTGCCCAGCGTATTGCCGAGATTGCCCATCTGCGCCACCGCGCCGTTGGCCCTTGCCTGGCCCTCGGTATCACGGTTCAATTCGGGAACAGCGGCAAAACTGGCGCCCTGAACAAGTCCCAGCATTCCAAACAAGACAATACAGGCCCATGACGTGCCGATGCCGGACCACAGAAACGGGATCGTGCCCATAGCCAGCGCAAATCCCAGGACAACGGTGTTGACCGCTGACAGCCGCTGCAGGATGACCACGCCGCTGAACATTGCCGACACGATGCCGGCAAGCGGCATTGCCCCCGCAACAAAAGCCCGGTCTTCAGGTGGCACTAGATCCGGCAGGACAGTCAGCAGCGAGACGAATGTCAGCGTATAGAACAGCCATCCGATGGCCGGCGCCGAAACAAATGGCGAACTATAAGCTCTTTTGTGTTCGAGCAGGATTTCTTGGAAGGTCAGTTTGGTTCCCGCATCTTGCTGCCTCCGGTCGGGAGGAAGCCAGACCGCCAGTGCCGCTGCCGAGATCAACAGAACGATCGCGTGGGCAACAAAAAGGCCTGCCAATCCGTAAGCACCAACGAGCGGAATGCCGAACCAGGCGACGAGTGCGAAAGCAACTCCGAAGAACGTGCTCCAAAGGGTCATGGCAAGCCCGCGATACCTGTCTGAACTCAATCGTGCGATCAGGGTCGGGGCAGCAACCACGATGACAAGATGGGACGCACCTTCGACAAAGCGACTGGCCAGCATCATGGCGAACGGTGGAAGGGTGGCCTGGTAAAGCGACATAAGCGCTCCCAGCGCCAGTGCCGCCAGAAGCAGCTTGCGAAAGCCGATACGGGCAACGATCAGGCCGGCAAACAGCCCGAGGCCGATCCCAAGAAACCCGATCAGTGAAACCAGCAAGCCGACCTCGGGGCCGGCAGCGGGGTAGATCTCCCGCAGATTCGGGAACATCACGCTGATCTTTGCAAATTGCGCGGCAGCGCCCAGCCCGGCAATCCACAACACAAATACCAGGCCGACCGAAGCGGGGCTTTGCAAAGATTTTGACATGCGGCAGGGATAGGAGAAGCTGTTCGCAAACGCCACGCATAAAAAATGCGTCGGTCAGCGGTATGAAGTGCACAGGCGAACAGGAGTTCCGTCGTTCAGATACATCCGTTCCCATCGGATATAACCGGCCAAAACGGCGAGTTCGTCATATCTCCGTTCTGAAGTTCGAAAGCACCGCGGTTCCGGCAATTGGCTTGACCACCAGTCGCTTTGCCCAAGCTCATATTCGGCCGATTGAATTTCCTCGGTGGCAAAGCGCCATAGATGGGTGCCGTTCAGTGACCGTTCGCCGATCCCCCATTCGGCCGCACGTCGCCCGGAATACGCCAGGCACTCATGCGTGGTATCCTCGACAAGGTGGAGCGACAATGTCGATGCCTCGACGAGCCGGCGCAATGCAAAATCTTCTGTTCGATGATCGCTCAGCAATTCGAACGCACGGCGCTGAATCCGGTCGTCGGGAAACTGGTCCCCGGCTTCCCATCTCGACACCGACGACTGATCGACGCCAAGGGCATGCGACAAGGCAGACTGCTTGACCCCAAGGGCTCGCCTCATCTTGCGAAGCCGCTGTCCGAATGCAGGCAGGTTTGGTGTTGGGGCAGGCAGCATGTTTCCACGTCTTTGAGATTTTTCGCCAACCTATCAGGTGATCAGAACCAGCTGCAAAAGAAAATCGTGAAAGCGTGCGCATGACCATCATGCTCAATGCCATCCACCCACCCTCAGTCTGGAATCTACTCCGGCTGTTCGGGAACGAGTTGTCTTTTCAGGACATCGACCATCTGCGGCACTTGATCGGATTCAAGGCGTCCATGGCTGGTCAGAAACTGCCCGATATTTCGCTGCGAATACCGTCCGACAAGCTCTCCATCTTTCAGGGTGAGCTGCAGACGGGCGAATTTGACTGCCCTGTCGTGACAGATTAGGCATTTTTCGCGAAAAAGCTGCCCTGATTTCAGGATGCTGTTCAGGTGGGCAACAATCGCCATGATTTCATCTTGCGTCAGTCTACCATGCCCCGCTTCGAGAAAAGCACGCAATTCAACACCCGACTTTCGACCAACCGTATTGCCGTCGGAATGGACGAGGTTGTCAGGTACGAATTCGCCGGCATGCGGTGCATGGCAGCCGCCACAATTTTGTTCATATAGCTGGTGGGGATCAATGGATTGCGGATAGGCAACCGCAGTGCCGATCACCAATATCATGGCGGCACAAGGAGCCGCCATTCTCAAAAGACACGCCAAAAACCGACCTTCCCGCAGCCATCTGCTAAGCAGTTGAATGAACGCCTTTTACTACATTCCACTTCAGCCCAGGGATGGCATTGACTACGATCAATACAGAAATCGGATCACTGCGGCGGCAGACCTGTTCGCTTTCCGCTGACCCACACATCGACAATGTTGGCGCGTGTCGCGCCATTGATGATTCTCTGCAACTGGTCGTCCAGCGTATCGATCTGATCGTCGATACGGATCGGCGCCGCTTCGGCCTCCGGGTCAAGCAGGATCGCATCGAACAGACAACCCTTTGCGAAACGTCCAACCGGCAGGTCGAGCACGTCGGCGCCACCCGCCGTGGCCAGATGAAACGCCTCGCGAAAATCGATCCGGCTGTTTGCAACTCCGCGTGAACCACCTTGGCATGACGGATCAACGCCATCTTCCAGCAAGCGCGACGAGGCGATTGCCTGGCGGCAGGAATCGAACATCGACGCACTCGGGCCTCCTGAAATATCGGTCCCGAGTCCGATCCGCAGCGATTTTTCAAGCGCCCGGCGAAGCGGAAACACCGCATTGGAAAAATAGATGTTCGACAACGGACAATGGGCAATGCCGGCACCGGCCGCCGCAATCATCTCCATATCCGCTTCGGTGATGAAATTGCTGTGCGCAAGCACCGTATGCCGGCCCATCAGTCCGAATTCGCTCAGGGCCGCCGTATCGGTCATTCCCGTCCGTTCGAGCACGTAGCCATGTTCCCAATCGCTCTCGGAACAATGGGTCTGCACATGACAGCCGCACGTCCGGGCAATTTCGCCGAGGCCCGCAAGCGCTTCGTCGGTACAACTCGGGACAAAACGCGGTGTCACGACGGGCTGCACCAGATTGGTCCCGTTGCCCGGCATCGATCGCACATAGTCGATGAATTCGCGTGTGCCCTGCAACGCCATCTCCGTCGACGGGTCGCGATAGTAGTCGGGGCATTGCGTCGGCTCATCCATCACCACCTTGCCGATCAGCCCGCGCTGGCCCTTTTCAAGGCAGGTATCGGCCAGGATGCGTGTTGCCTGCTGATGTACGGTGGCAAAATAGAGCGCCGTTGTCGTACCGTGTGCCAGCAGGGAAGCCACAAGGTCGCCGTAAACCGCTCGCGCGAAACCGGTGTCCGAGTACCGCGCTTCCAGCGGAAAAGTATATTCCTGCAGCCAGACTTCCAGCGGCACATCGAGCGCCTTGCCGAGTTGCGGCCATTGCGGCGCATGAACATGAAGGTCGACGAAACCCGGTAGCAGGAAACGGTTTCCCGGCAGCTCCATCAGGCGGCCGGCGTCACTGGCCGCTTGTTTTGTCTGTTCATAGCCGGGATCACCCGGGCGGAGCACCGATCCGATCACGCCGTCGGCGCCGATTTCCATCAGTGCATCCCGGCAAATGTCGACATCGCCTCGCACCGGCGCATGCATGTAGGAGGCCCGTACAACCTTGCCGCAGAGATCGATCTCGTTGCTCACATGCCCGGCCATTCATCCGATAGAATTGGTATCAATTGCCCGGCCCATCCGTTGTGGAAGCCGCCCAAAATGTTGGCTGTCTCTGCATTGGAATAGGGCGCACTATCCATGTCTCTGCAAGGAGCGGAAAACATATCAGCCAATCAATTCCAACACCAAAGGGAAATCGGAAAAGCACCCAAACGGTTGGATATGGGCTGAACTAATAAACCACAACGCCTCTGATGCTCTCACCTGAATGCATCAGATCGAAAGCCCTGTTGATGTCTTCAAGTGGCATTGTGTGGGTGATCATCGGATCGATCTGGATCTTTCCATCCATGTACCAGTCAACGATCTTTGGCACATCGGTGCGGCCTCTTGCACCACCGAATGCCGTGCCGCGCCACGAGCGGCCGGTGACCAATTGGAAGGGGCGGGTGGATATCTCCTGACCAGCGCCGGCAACGCCGATAATAATCGACTGCCCCCAACCCTTGTGAGAGCATTCCAGCGCGTCACGCATGACTTTCACATTTCCGATACATTCAAAGGAATAGTCGGCACCGCCGCCCGTAAGCTCAACAAGATACTCGACCAGGCTGCCCTTGACCTGACTTGGGTTTACGAAATGCGTCATGCCGAACTGCTTTCCCCAGTTCTCGCGATCATTGTTGAGATCGACACCGACAATCATGTTGGCGCCGGCCAGCCGACAACCCTGAATAACGTTAAGACCAATTCCACCGAGACCGAAAACAACGCAGGTGGATCCGACCTCGACTTTGGCAGTGTTGATGACAGCACCGATGCCGGTGGTAACACCGCAGCCTATGTAACAAATGCTCTCGAACGGTGCTTTCTTGTTGACCTTGGCCAACGCGATTTCCGGCAGCACAGTGTGGTTGGCAAATGTCGAGCAACCCATATAGTGCAGCACTTTTTCGCCTTTGTAGGAAAAGCGAGATGTACCGTCAGGCATCACACCAGCACCCTGTGTCGTGCGGATCGCCTGGCAAAGATTGGTCTTCGGATTGAGGCAGTATTCACATTCGCGGCACTCCGGTGTGTAGAGTGGAATGACATGATCACCCGGTTTCAGTGACGTGACCCCCGGCCCTACATCCTGTACGATTCCGGCGCCTTCATGACCAAGTATCGCGGGAAAAACTCCCTCTGGATCAGCGCCCGAACGAGTGAATTCATCAGTGTGGCAGATACCGGTCGCTTTGATCTCAACCAGAACTTCGCCCTCTTTGGGACCATCAAGATCGACTTCAACAATTTCAAGTGGTTTGCCGGCTTCAAATGCAACTGCTGCCCGTGTCTTCATGCGCTCATTTCCTGATTCTGTTGCTTAAATGCCGGACCTGCCGGAAACACACCTGACATCACCATGAATCCGGGAATGCGCTTGACCCGATCCGTCCAGCGGCGGATTGCAGGATAATCCTGCCGGGATATCCCGCCCTCTTCGGAGAGAATGACATACGGAAAACAGGCAATATCAGCGATTGTCGGATGATCGGCGGAGCAGAGCCAGCTGTTTCCTTGTTTCTCTTCAAACCACAGGTGTTCATCCAGAATACGAAACAGTCGATGCGCTCCGGCACGGCACGCCTCGATATCGAAATCATAGAACAATCCGTCATGCAAACGGGCAGCCGAGGATGTCGATGTGATACCATCCGAAAAAGCCATCCACTGATTTATTGCGCCAAGCAATTCGGGCTGATCTGTCGGATACCACTTTCCACTGCGATCAAATTTGGAAGCCAGGTAGACAAGGATAGCCTGAGCATCACGCAGCACAAATCCATCATCATTTAGAACTGGCAATTGTCCGAGAGGATTGATTTTCAGAAACCATTCCGACTTGTGTTCCTTGCCCGGATAGAAGTCGATCGCCACCGGTTCGTACTCGACATCAAGAATGTTCATGAACAGGCGCAGTTTGTAGCAATTTCCAGATAGTTCGTAGTCATAGAGCTTGATCATATCGGCACCTAGATATCCAACACCAGACGGTCCGATTTCGCTCGTGACACGCATGTCATGATGCAATCGCCGCTGCTTTTTTCGCTTTCATTCAGATAAACGTCCTGGTGATCTGGCTCGCCTTCAAGCACTGTGGTCATGCAGGTTCCGCAAGCACCCTGTTCACACGAACTCGGTACGTCGACACCACTATCGCGAAGTACTTCCAGAATGGTTTTCCCGGCAGGCACTTGAAGTGTCATCACCGAACGGGCCAGATCGATTTCGAAACTTGAACTGTCGTCAATCTCGTTGGTGTTCTTGAAATACTCGAAATGAACACTTTCGTCCGGCCAACCGTGCTCCGCGGCAATTCTACGCGTTGCCTCCAACATTGGTCCGGGCCCGCAAACATACAGATGCATGGCTGGTTCATAACCACCAAGCAGCTTATCCAACTGTTTGCCTGTTGCCTGCGGATCCAGGCCCAGATGAGGAACAAGTGCCTCATCGAGAGACGCAAGCACGTCGGGAAATGCCATGTGTTGCCCGGACTGAGCAAAATAGTGAAGTTCGTGTGGAAGATTCGAGTGGCCAAGCGCCCGCGCCATTGACAACAAGGGGGTTATGCCGATTCCACCGGCCACAAACAGCGTTTCTATTGCATCACGGCGAAGCGGAAAATTGTTGCGCGGTTCGGATATCGCCAACACGTCGCCCTGGCGAACATCCTCGTGCATGCATTGCGAACCGCCACGGGAATCCGGTTCCAGTTTCACTCCGATCGTATAGCTCTGGGTTTCACCGGGTCCGTTGGTGAGCGAATACTGTCGAACAAGCCCGTTAGGCATGTGCACATCAATGTGGGCACCTGGCTGAAAGGTCGGCAATTGACCGTTGACGGCTGTCAGTTCGATGCCGGCGATGCCATCGGCGGCATCCCATTTGCGTGATACCTGAACGCGGAGCGGAGCCGTACGACCAGAAAGCGTCTGCTGCGGCATTGAGGCCAGTTCCTCTGACACCCGATGGATGACTGGTTGCATCGGTTCAGGAGTTGGCAGTTTGACGGCTTCCGCCTCGATCAAATCACGCAGCGCCGAAACGCGCTGATTGTGGTGCATAAGAACAGCGTGCTCATCTGGCGGTTCTGGGCACTCGCACAAGACGCCACGAATGACACTACGGTTGGAATCCACCGGCTGAACGAAAAACAGCACCCGGGATGCAACATCGTCTTCGGCCGACATTAAGGAGATACAGCCAGCCGGTCCGATTTCAGATTGAACCGTCGCGCCGTCGCCATCGATCCTTGCGCTGGGTTGGAAGGTGTATTCGCCAAGCTTGCTCGCCACAAGATCCGCCGGTGCGTTGACCGGAATCGGCCGCAACGCAAACGGTACACCGCTATCGAATTCGGCAATTTGAGGCGGCTCACCGTCAGGCGATTCGCCTGACCAGATCAGGCCGTATTGTTCGACGGCGGGATAGGTGCGGTTGCAAATTGTTCGAGCCGGAGCATCTGCCGGATGCGCCGGGATATATGTGCACCCGGCTGTACGATTGGCATAACGCCAACCGTGGTATTGGCATTTGAGTTCTGCACCGTCGTTGATTCCGATGGAAAGTCGGACACCCCGGTGCAGGCATCGGTTTTCCCAGACGTTGACATAGCCGTCGTCGGCGCGCCAGACAGCGAACTCCCGACCGAGCAACTGACCATGAAATGTGTGGCGAAATGGCAAGTCGCTACTTGAAGCGATCGGGTACCAGTTTCTCTGCAATGTTTCCATTTGCATTCTCCAGATGAACTTGTTCCGAATGGTGTCAGGCAGCTGCCGGTATGACACCATAGGAGATACCCTTACGGCTCAGCCATCGCCGATAGGTGATAGCTGACTTGTCTGCGCGGATAGGGGTCTCTGCTCGAGGGTCTAGCGGCAAGCGCTTTGGAAATTGATTTTCCAGAATTGGTTTGTCCTGGCCAAATATCGTTTGCTGAAACATCCGGATAGTCTTGTCATCGTTGGCCTCGTCCAGCACTGACAACATCATATGAGCTCGGATATGTTCCTGATCGACCGGCTGGAGAAAAACCGCAATGACATCCATGCGGCTCTCATCCATTGGACTGGATTTGTACAGCACCGAACAGAAAGGATGCGGCACCCGGTAGACATATTCAACATCGGCACCGCCTCCGGATGCAGTTGACGCCATTGGTTGAAAAAACCGACATCGTGTTGCAAGGATCTCATCGTTTTTTTCCGAGATTTCTACATCGTATTCCTTGACTTCAGTGTGCGGTTCAACACCCAAAATGTCGGTGTGCACGTAGGGGAAATGGCCCATGTCTAGGAAATTTTCGATCGCCCGCGGAGCCGACACATTCACACCTATCGAAGCGGCATTCATGTTTCGGCGATCGGTTTCGAAGAACTCCGGAATCGTGAAAATATCGCCCGAGGGTTCGCCAAGACACGTCCACACATACCCATAGGCACATTGGACCGGCAGCGGGTTCTGCTCACCAACTGATTGGCGCCAAGCTCTTGGAATTCCAAGACCATCAATTGCATAACAAAGTGCTTCTTCGAGCAGAATCGTATGGCTCTCCACTCCGGCTTCCATTTCAGCGACGGCTCCAATGGCGTACCATTGATCCAACACCGTCTTGTCCGTGCAAACTGTCATTTCATCCTCCGCCAAATCCAGATTCTTTTTGTTCTGCATCATCAATCGGCCGCAGCGATGGCGCCGTAACTTATTTTGTGGCTGCGCAACCAGCGGCGATAGAGCACTGAGCTGGCATCCGCCCTGATAGGGGTCTCAGCACGTGGATCGAGCGGCAGGCGTTTCGGAAACTGATTTTCCAGAATCGGCTTATCCTGGGCAAAGATCAACTGCATGAACCAACGCACCGTTGCCTCGTCCATGCCGTCCTTCAGGTAACAGAGAAAGGGGTGCGCGACGCAATTTTCTTCATCAACCGGCTGCACAAACAGATAGATCGAATCCATCCGGTCCTGCTGGGTTGGATTGCTCTTGTAAAGAGAAACCGTGTAAGCCCGGATGACCCGATAGATGTAGTCCACCATAAAGCCGCCCTTGGCGGTTGGAGAGGCGACGGGTTGAAAGAAGCTGCAATCTGTCGCCCAGATCTCATCATCCGCCGAAATCTCAACCTTGTAGGGGGGCACTTCGGTGTGTGGCTCAACGCCGAGATAGTCTGTGTGAATGAAAGGGAAATGCCCCATATCGAGGAAGTTTTCGACAAGGCGCAGTCCGGAGACATTCACGGCAATTGAGCCACCTGTAACAAGGTATCTATCGCTTTCCCTCGCTTCGGGAATGTCTACGATGTCACGAGCCGGGGTGCCCAGGCTAGCCCACAGAAATCCATACCTGGCTGCCCACTCAATGGCTTTTCCAGTATCCTGCCGGGTCACCTCATACATCGCCTCTTCAGTTTTCGTGGCAATCAGATCAACGCCAAATAGTCTGGTTCTGCATCTGTCACTACCTGCAAATGACTCAATGTCAGCAATCACATGCCAATCGTCCCGTAGCTCATGCTCCAGCTCAATCTGGCTTCTTTGCATTGCCATTCTCTCTCCTCCCGATGCCATGACTTGGTGGCGCATGGTGCAGTCGATAATGCAGTTTGGCAGAGAATTGACATCTTATTCATCACGGATTGGATACCAATTCTCTTTTTTTTGAAAGTGAATCAATATGTTTTTGACAGTCAACATTCGCAATCCGGATTACGTTTTGGACAAATTCTGGGTAGTATGCCGAGCGCGTTTGAGAAAGAGAAAGATAATTCGTTGGCAAACAAATCGGAAAAGATAACCGAAACGCTCAAGCGGGCGATCTTAGCCCAACGCCTCTTGCCCGGTGCCAAACTCGGCGAAAGGGATCTGGCAGAAAAATTCGACGCCAGTCGCATAGTGATCCGCCAGGCTTTGATTAGATTGGCCAATGATGGCTTGGTCACAATCGAGCGCAATCGCGGTGCCTTCGTCAAAAAGTACAGCTTGCAGGAAGCGATCGAAATCTATGATGCGCTTACACTGATCGAGCAGGGAGTGGCCGCTCAGTTGGCGGCACGGCTCGACCGGGCCGGTTGGCAGATATTGCAAGATCACATCAAACTTCAGGCCGATGCGATTGAACGTGAAGACAACGACATGGCAGATGATTTGGGTGCCGGTTTTCACTCGCTGCTGGTCTCATTGACAAACAATCGGGTGATCCAGGACATTCATGCCCAGGTCGTACAGCGCAGTCACTTGCTGCGCTCTCTGCACATCAGCCGATTTGACTACTGTAATCTGCTTGAGGAGCATTCGAAAATTGTCGATCTGCTTCAGCGGGGCCGTCTGAAGCAGGTGATGGAACTCATTGATCACCACCATCATCATGTTGTTCGCGGTTATGTGATGGATTTTTCTGATCATCCGGCAATGAGCCTGCATGAGGCGCTTTCGCCCTTTATTGCGGAAGGGGGAGGCAGCGGAGCTTCGGTCGGCACCGCGGAATAACTGCTCTATCGGCGCTTGAAAACATCATGTCGGCGGACCGGAGCGTTCAAGTCAAATGAATTGACATGTAACAAACAGGAGGACGAATCTTATGACACATGGCAACACGACACGCAGAGATTTTCTGAAATACTCGGCAGCGGCCACTACGGCGTTGGCGACAGGTTCATTGGCTGGCCCGGCACAGGCACAGGAAGTGCTGAAGGTCGGCGCTGTCTATGTTTCACCGGTCTCCGAAATCGGCTGGACCAAGCAGCACAATCTCGGCGTCGACGCCATCAAGGCTGCAATGGGCGACAAGGTTGAAATCACCACTATCGACAGCATCTTCAAGCCTCAGGATGCCGAACGTGTATTCCGTGAAATGGCCGCCAACGGCAACAAACTGGTGTTTGGAACAAGTTTTTCGCACGGGACACCTATGCAGAAAGTGGCACCGCGGTTCCCCGACGTCGCATTCGAGCATTGTTCCGGCATCAAGCACCTGAAAAATCTCGGCACCTTCGAAGCCAAATACTTTGAAGGCACATATGTTGCAGGCGTTGCGGCTGGCCATGTCAGCAAGTCGGCCAAGATCGGTTTCATCGGCGGTTTCCCGATCCCTGATATTGTCGGTCCGGCAAATGCCCTGTTGCTGGGTGCGCAAAGCGTCAATCCGGATGTGACCTGCAATGTGATCTTCCTCAACTCCTGGTTCGATCCGAGCAAGGAAAAGGAAGCAGCAAATACGCTGATCTCGCAAGGTTGCGACGTTATCTGCTCAATGACCGATACAGCCACGGGAGTACAGGTTGCCGGAGAAAAGGGCGCCTGGTCTGTCGGATATGCCAGTGACATGGCCAAGTTCGGCGGCGGAAAACACCTGACTGCGTTCACTCTTGACTGGTCCAGCATCTATGTGGCGGCGGCAAAGGCAGTCGCTGCCGGCACATGGGCCACCAGCGAACGTTGGCAAGGGTTGTCTGAAGGCATTGTGAAGATGTCACCGTTGAACACCGATATTCCTGCAGATGGGATAGCAGCCATCAATAAGGCGCAGGCAGATGTCGTTTCGGGGGCGCTGCATCCGTATGCCGGTGAACTGAAAGACCAGGCAGGTAACGTGAAAGTTGCCTCGGGGTCCGTGTTGGCCGACGGCGATATCAGAGGCTTCAACTGGTTTGTCAACGGAATGATCGGCAATCTCGGCTGAGGCAATTTGCCGGCAATTGACCGGAACTGGCGCTGCATCTTCGGTGCGGCGCCAATCTCGACGACATTTTCCAATCCACAACATTGGGCTAGGAACGGCTATGAATCCGCGGCTGGAACTACGTGGCATCTGTAAAAGCTATCCAGGTGTGATTGCCAACAACGATGTCTCGTTGTCAGTCATGCCTGGTGAAATTCATGCCGTTCTTGGCGAAAATGGTGCCGGAAAGAGCACCCTCATGAAAATCATCTACGGTGCAACCAGCGCCGATGAGGGTGAGATGATTTTCGACGGCACGACGATTGCCGAACATGGGCCATCGGTTTCGAGGGCACTTGGCATCGAAATGGTCTATCAGCATTTTGCGCTGTTCGAATCGGTCACTGTAGTTGAGAACATTGCGTTGTCAGTGCCTGGGCGTTTCGACCTCGAGACTCTGGCGCAACGGGTACGC
>JAJFHT010000411.1 GCA_021775495.1 Hyphomicrobiales bacterium
TTACAGACAGGCAATGGACGTTGAACGCCCGCGATTGCAACAGACCTACCGCGACTATTTTTCGACCAACCGGCTGGACGCCGCCATCTTTCCCACCGCTCCGTTGCCGGCTCGCCCGATCGGCGACGACGAGACTGTGGAACTAAACGGCGAGCAACTACCGACCTTTCCGACATTCAGTCGCAACACGGATCCCGCAAGCAACGCCGGAATTCCCGGAATCAGCCTACCCGCCGGTCTGACAACGGAGGGTTTGCCGGTCGGAATGGAGCTTGATGGGCCGGAGGGCGCCGATCTCAGATTGCTGGCGGTTGCCCAGGCAATCGAGCCATTGCTGGATGCGACACCAAGACCATCGGGCCTTTCGGCCGGATAGATACAAGGGAGGAAACTGAGCATGAACAGAAGAGAATTCGTCAAGACATCGCTGCTGGGTGCGGCGCTGGCAGGTGTTGCAGTCGCACCGTTGCGAACCGCCATTGCGGCTGAACCGCTGAAAGTCGGCGTGCTGATCCCGCTATCCGGCCCGGCAGGCCTTTTTGGTCCGTCATCGCAAAACTGCGCGATGCTTGCCGCCAAGGAAATCAATGCGAATGGTGGTGTATTGGGGCGTCAGATTGAATTGCAGTTTGCTGATGTCGGCGGTCCGCCGGCCGATGCAACGCGTGCGGCATTGAAACTGTGGAAGGGCGAAAAGACCGAAGCCTTTATCGGCATGCATGACAGCGCGGTTCGTGGTGCGCTGACAAACCTGTTCAAGGGGCAGGTGCCCTACATTTATACTCCGGTCTATGAGGGGGGCGAGTGTTCAACCGGGACCTATGTGCTGGGTGAAACACCCAACCAGCAGCTGGAGCCTGTCATCCCGTGGATGGCTTCGGAGAAGGGGGCCGACAAATGGTATCTGATCGGCAATGATTACAACTGGCCGCGAGACACCAATGCTGCGGCAAAGGGCTATATCTCTAGCTCCGGCGGCAGTGTCGTCGGCGAGGAATACCTTCCGTTCACGGCCGATAATTTCGACTCGAACCTGGCGAAGATCAAGGACACCGGTGCTAATGCGGTCCTGATCACACTGGTTGGGGGCGCTTCCGTCGGTTTCAATCGCGCATTCGCAAGTTTTGGCCTATCGGCCGGCGCTCTGCGGCTCGGGACACTGATCGAAGAAAACACTTTGATGGGCATTGGCGCGGAAAATTCAGCAAATCTGTATTCCTCGGCCGGGTATTTCGGCAATATCGAATCCCCGGCCGCGAAAGCCTTCGCCGATGCTTACAAGGCTGAGTTCGGCGCGGATGCGGCATTGCTCAATGCGCTGGGCGAGTCCTGTTATGAAGGCGTGAAGCTGCTCAAGGCATTGGCAGACAAGACCGGTTCGCTCGACGCAGCCGCTATGGATGCGGCGGCAGACGGTGTCAGTTATGACGGGCCGCGCGGAAAGGCGACAATGTCCGCCCGGCATGTCTCACGGGACATATTTCTTGCCGAGGCGAACGGTAATCAGTTCAAGGTGATCAAGACGTTCGAAAATGTCGGAGCCGGCAACAATTGCGGGTAGGATAATCTCTACCTGTTTGACAGCAAGCTGAGGTCGGGTTTTGGAAATCGTCACGGTTTACGGTTTGAACCTGCTTTATACGGTGGCAACCCTGGGATTAATCGTTCTGGGGCTTGCCGTCGTGTTCGGTCTGCTCGGGGTCATGAACATGGCGCATGGCGAGTTCGTTATGCTGGGTGCCTACAGTGCGCTCATCGTCCAGAATCAAGGCCTGCCCATCCTGCTCGCGATTCCGCTGGCACTGTTGGTCTGCGGGCTGTTCGGCTGGCTGGTCGAGTGGCTGATGATCCGGCATCTCTACAGTCGGCCGTTCGATACGCTGCTGGCCACATGGGGATTGGCGATCCTGATGCGAAAGGCGATCGAGGGCCTGTTCGGTCGCGGCTATCAGAGCATTGACCAGACCGTTCCCGGCACGGTGCATCTGCTGGGTGTCGACTATCCGGCCTATCGCATCGTTCTGTTTGGCGTCATTGCGGTTTTGTTTGCGGTTCTGTTCGGCTGGTACCAGCGCAGCAACACCGGAGCGCGCATCAAGGCCATGGTGTCCAATCTGGAACTTGCCGCGGCCGTCGGCATCGATACAGTCCTGCTTGCCAGAATGACGTTCGTATTCGGCGTCTGCACGGCAGGCCTGGCCGGCGTTCTTCTGGCGCCGCTTGTGCGGATTGAGCCGTTCATGGGACTGGACTATCTCCTTTCGTCCTTCTTCATTCTGGTGGTTGGTGGCCTGGGCAGTCTCGAAGGGCTGCTGATCGGCTCCGGCATCATCGGCGGCACCGATATTGTCGTGTCGGCAATCAGTGACAAGACGGCCGGTTATCTGTCGGTGCTGACGATTTCGATCCTGTTCCTGTGGTTGAAGCCCGATGGCATTTTTTCCCGACGCTGATCCGCCATGCTGAGAACCGCACTTTTCCTGCCTGTCGTCTTGCTGGCCGTGCCGTTCGTCTGGGATTTTTTTGTTGCCTACGAACTCGGCCTCTATCTGCTCTACGGTATCGTCGGACAGGGACTGGTGATCTGCTGGGGCCGGGCTGGATTTCTGCCGCTTGGGCAAGCGCTGTTTTTCGGAACAGGTGCATATCTTTCCGGCTATATCCTGACGTCCTTTGAGGCAAGCTGGATCGCTGTTGGCTTGCTGCTGGTGATCGCCGGTCTGGTCCCTGCTTTGATCGCCGGACTTGTCGGCGCCATGGTGTTCAATCGACAGATTGGCAGCGGTCCATATTTTTCGCTGATCACGCTCGCCCTGGCGATGCTCGGGTTCCAGTTGGCGAATTCGGCCGATCAGATAACCGGCGGATTCAATGGAATGACCGGCATTCCAGGTCTTCCGGGTGTCGACAGCTATGAAGGGCTGTATTTCGTCATTCTCGCGGCGCTGGCTGTTTCAACCCTGATTGTGACCTATGTACTCAAGGCTCCGTTCGGACAATTGCTGGCGGCTGTCGCGCAAAATGAAGAGCGGCTTCAGTTTTTCGGATTTCGAACCGGTACACTCAAGGCGCTGGCCTTCGCAATCAGTGCGGCATTGGCCGGATTTGCCGGAGCGCTGTACGCACCGCATCAGGGCATTGTGACGCCGCAGGCCGTCGGTTTCCTGCTCTCGGCCGAACTGGTTATCTGGACTGCGGTTGGTGGCCGCAACAAGGTTCTCGGGCCGGTCTTCGGCGCTGTATTTATCGGTTTCCTCGCTGCCGGACTTCGCGACATTTTCCGCTTTTGGGAAGTTGTCGTGGCGATTGTGTTTGTGGTGGTGGTTCTGCGTTTTCCCGAAGGTCTGTCCGGCTTGATTCTTGCCGGAGGCAGGCGGATCGCCCTTGGTTTTTCCGACCGCGCCAGGCCGGTCCGCGATATCGAACTCGCAGCCGTTCGGCAGGAGAGCGAAGCCGCGCTTCGATATGACGGGATCGGGGTAAAAATCGGAGCGGTCACTATCCTGGACGGATTGAGCCTGGATATTTCGGGCGGCGGGATTCACTGCATCATAGGGCCCAACGGGGCCGGAAAAACATCCGCGTTCAACGCACTCACCGGAAAGCTGCCGGTGGCGGAGGGAACGATCGCTTGGCAGGGAGAAACGATCACCGGTGAGCGCGCCTATCGGGTCGCGGCCCGCGGAATTGGCCGAAAATTCCAGGTTCCATCGGTATTTCCAGAACTTTCCGTCGGTCAGAATATCGATATCGCCCTATGGGCCAACAGGATGTCCCATGCCGAGATGTTCTCCATGCGGTCTTACCGATGGCGGAGCGCTTTGCTTGCGCATCTGGAAAAGCTTTTTCCGTTCCTCGGCAGGCCGAACATCCGGGCGGGCGATCTGTCGCTCGGACAGAGACAAATGCTCGAATTTGCGTTGAGCAATCTGCCGGAACCAGCACTACTCCTGCTTGACGAGCCCTGTGCCGGTCTATCGGCCATCGAAACGTCGGAAATGATCGAGGCGATTGCAGACCTCTCAAGGACCTATAACCGTATGCTGGTGATCATCGAACATGACATGCAAGTCGTCGAGAAACTCTCCGATCATGTGATTGTGCTGCATCAGGGTCGGCTGCTCGCCAACGGATCACTCGCCGAGATCAAACAGAACACCGAAGTTCAGGCGGTCTATGCCGGGGGGGCCAAATGACGGCGATGCCGGTTCTCGTGCTTGAGGATGTCAGCGGCGGTTACGGCGACATCAGGGTAGTGAATGGCGTTTCTCTTGCTGTAACGGCGGGTGAGGTGGCTTGCATCACCGGTCGCAACGGTGTCGGAAAAACCACATTGATGCGACTGATCGCCGGGTTTTTACCCGTCATGACGGGACGGATCGATTTTCAGGGTCGGGATGTCGGAGAGCTGAAACCGCATGAACGCAATCGGCTGGGCCTTGCCTACGCGCCGCAGGAAAATGTCGTATTTGATGATTTGAGCGTGCGCGAGAATCTGACCCTGCATCATGTCGACCGATCCCTCGATCGATATGAAAGCCTTTTTGCCGCGTTTCCCCGCATGCCGGAGCGACTGGAACAGAAGGCCGGGACATTGTCGGGCGGAGAACGAAAGATTCTATCGTTCTGCCGCACTCTGGCGGAACGGTCTGATCTTGTGCTGCTTGACGAGCCGACCGAGGGGGTTCAGCCTGAAAACATCGCCTTGATGGCGGAAGCCATCGTTTCGTCAAGCCGCGCCGGCCGGGCATTTATCGTTGTGGAACAGAACCTGACACTTGTGGAAGCGGTGGCCAGCCAGGTGTTTTTGCTCGATCACGGCGAATGTGTCTTCCGCACTGCGAACGGACCGGAAATGCGCGATCAGATCATTGGGCGGCTAAAGATCTGAACGATAGGCCGTGTATTCTGTCCTGAGATCGTGATTACCTGACAGTTGGTACATCATCTGCATTGCCTGATGGGTGGTCGCCAGGTGCAAGATGCACAGCATCTACGGGACTATTGCGAAAGGTTTCAGCGTAGAAATGCGCCGCCGCTTCTGTGTCTTTGTTGAGCATGAGGCATATTCTGTTTTTTGGCATCGTCAACCGAGTACTCCAAAGTGATTGTTCAGTGCTCCTGCACTATTTCAATGTCTCAG
>JAJFHT010000412.1 GCA_021775495.1 Hyphomicrobiales bacterium
CCAGGCCCAGGTGCTCAACATCCTGATGGATCTGCAGGCCGAATTCGGTCTTGCCTATCTGTTCATCAGCCACGATCTGTCGGTGGTGCGCCACATCGCCAATGACATCATTGTCATGTATCTCGGCAAACCGGTCGAGGCTGGCAGCACGGAGGAAGTTTTCTCCAATCCAAGCCACCCCTACACGGCGGCGCTGCTGTCGGCGACGCCGTCGGCCGATCCGGAAAAGCGCAAGAAACGCATCAAGCTGGAGGGAGAATTGCCGTCCCCTCTCGACCCGCCAGCCGGTTGCGCGTTCAATCCCAGGTGCTGGCGCGTGACCGACAAGTGCCGGGCACAGGCACCGCTGCTTGAAGGTTCAAACGGGCATCTTCATGCCTGTTTCAATCCGATGGACGAAGAGGTTCTGCTGGAGTCCGGAGAGACCGTTTCCTGTTCATATTGAAACGTTTGATGGAGCCAAATCAGTTCGTCCGGCAAGGCGCAAAGCGAAGCGCGATGCGGGGCATCGGGCAAGCTTTGCAACGATGTCCGGTGCGCTGATTTGGCCCACCGAAGGCCGGTATTTCAAGTCCGCTGGACGTCGTTAGGATCCATTTGTGATCATAGAGACCACGGCATGGACCCTGCCTCGCCAGCAAACATGAAAAACCGGTCAAACGATTCAATATGAACAGGAAACGGTGTATGTGGGCTGGCCGCGCCAATCTCTCTGGTCAGGATGCCAGAGCCGAGCGGCCGACAATATAGACGCCTAGCGCCAGAAGGCCGATGAAGAAGGCGCGCCGGAACAACTGTTCAGACAGCCGCTTGCGTATGGTTTGGCCGAGCAGCATTCCCCCGATTGCAGGCAGTACCGCGATGGCCGAAAGCGTGGCGAGCGGCAATGTCAGGAAATCGTTGCGCTGCAGCGCAAACGCCAACGCCACGGTTGATACGGTGAACAACATGCCCATGGCCTGGATCAGCTGATCCCTTGGCAGGCCGATAGCCTGCAGGAACAGCACGCCCGGCACTGCGAAGTTTCCGGTCATTCCGGTTAGAACGCCGTTGACGGCGCCAAGCAGCGGGCCTGCCCAGATTGCCTGACGTGGGTTCAGACTGAAGCGAATGCCGGCCATGTTCAGCAGTGCATAGACAATCAGCAAAGTACCGAGCAGGGCGGACAACAACGACAGATTGATCCGCGTCAACGCCAGCGCGCCGATCCAGACGGTCGCCGTTGCCGTCAGGAGGAACGGCCATGTCCGGCGCAAAATGGCGCCGCTCCCGCCGCCGGCAACCGCCTGCCAGACATTGGTGACGAATGCCGGAACCAGGATCAGCGCCATCGCGGTGGTCAGATCGAATGCCGCGGTCATAAGGCCGACGCCGACGGCTGGCAGTCCGAGCCCGATCACGCCCTTGACAGCGCCGGCCAGGAAAAAGGTGACGAGAACAGCCGCAAGGATGCCAGAATCAATCATGACACGCTCTTGATGTAGGAAAGACAGTTGAACGATTGCCAAATATTGCAGAAAGTCTGAATTGCTTCCACCACATCAGGATCTCGTCTGTGACTGATCAATTGCACCAGGACTGATCGCCGCGCTCTGGCTCCAGGGCATTTTGCGATGATCGGCTGCGGCATATCCGCAAATGGGGTGTCCTACAATCGGAAAAGCTTTTTGCGCACCTTCTGGACGGTGTGCGATCCGCGTCTATTGTTTGATCCTGATTGTCGCATGAATTCGGGAATATTGATTGACACGTCAAGCTTGCGCGTCGGTTCGATGTCTCGATGACAAATATCATCAGCACACGCCACCACAACTCATCCACCAGAATTTGGTGGTGCCTGTTGTTCGACAGGTAATGCCGGACGAGATCAATGAATTTTTCAATCTGTTGGCACTGGTGGGAGAGCATCCGCTTGATGCTGATTGAGCAACGGCCGCCCCGTTTTGCAGGAAAACGCGTCCGATATTCATCCAGGTTTTGAATTTTCTGAAGGAAATCGCGATTTCCAGAAAATGTTTATTTTCAAGGGGTTAATTGAAAAAAATGGAGATGTTGCTACGCCGTGGTTTTCTGTTTGCAATGTGTTGCGACAAAAATTCGATGGCGCCATTGGCACAATGAATTTGAACCATCCGCACTTCATCGCCCACCATTTGATCAACAAATAAAAAAAATTGGACGTTGGGGATGATCAAGGACAATCAAGCATTGGCTGGAGTCTGGGTGAAGGCGGTTTCCGCCGACGTACTCGAACCCGATGATGCAGAAAAGTTTGAACACGATGGCCTTTGCATCGCTGTTTTCAATCTTGATGGCTCGTTCTTCGCCACCGCCGGAATTTGTACGCATGAACATGCGTTTCTGTCCGAGGGGTATGTCGATGGCGAGACCGTCGAATGTCCCCTACACCAAGGTCTGTTCAATATCCGAACCGGCCAGGCACTGTCCCCACCGGTAACGGAGGGGCTGAGAACATTCAAAACGAAAGTCGAAGACGGAGACGTTTACGTATTCGTCGAACCCTAGTGCATTCAGCTGGGGTGCCGAGATGTCCTGCAAACAAGACTGCAGGATTGATGCAATCATAATCCACAAGGGAGGAAAAACGATGAAACCCACACTACGATTGAAACGTTTGAAGAGCATTTCCGCAGTTGCGCTGGCAGCTGGTTTTCTCACGATCGGATCCGTCAGCAGCCAGGCGGGTGATGAGTCAGTTCACGATGTCCTGAACGGCCTGATTGGCAATTATGCAAAGGCCGCCCGGAGTGGAATGTCAAACGAGAGCATCAAGGCGCTTTTCGATAAGGACGGTTTTGCCGACTATCTTGATGCGTATCCGGTCGGTGAGCTCGCCGGCGGCTTTGTCTGGGAGCCGGGAATGGGCGCGACTTTCACCGGCCCCTATAGCAAGCTGGAAATAAAGGCGCCTTTCACTGATTATTTGCCAATGGCTGAGGGCGCGGTCCTCAACAAGGACAAAACATACCGCATTGGATTTGTGTTTCACGGTTTCAATCATCCGTGGTTGATCAGCCTTGCAGATACCGCGGCATGGGAGGCTGCACGTCATTCCAACATCAAGCTCGAAGTGATCGATGCCGAATTTGATGACAACAAAATGGGGCAGGTCATCGACAATTGGGTTGCTCAACAATTTGATGGCATTGTGCTGTGGCCGGCACGCGAAGCCCCCATGGGACCTCCGGTTGACCGGGCAATTGATGCCGGAATTCCCGTGGTCAGTCTTGACCGGCGCACGTCGTCACAGAAAATCAGCTCCGAGGTATTAGGAAACTTCTATGCCAACGGTCTGCAGCAGGGCCTGTATCTCAAAGCGACAACGGATGGCGGAAACATCATCTACAATCGCAAGGATCTCGGTTCCACCGCAGATTCCATCCGCACCGGTGCTTTCCTGGAAGTCATCGGCAGTGAGGCGGGTTACAACGTAACTGGCAACTATCACACCAAAAGCCAGCGCACCCTCGCGTTCCAGGCAACCGCTGACGCATTGCAGGCATACGACGACATCAGCGTTGTTTACAATACAGGCGGCGAGGAGGCGATGGGAGCATTGGATGCCATCCGCGAGGCCAAGCGTCTGAACAGTGCACCCGGTGGCAAGAAAATTGTCATCCTTGCCAATGACGACTCCAAGGAAGTCCTGAAGGAGGTTGCCGACGGTAACGTCGACATGGTGGCGCCCTACACGCCGCTGATAGGTGATGTCGGCATTCGCGCGGTGATCCAGCACATCGGTGCCAAAGAAGGTTTGAACGACGCGCCGCCCAAACTGATTATGACACCGAACCTACCGATGATAACGGCCAAGCCGATGACCATCGAAGGCGTCAAAACGGTTACACCTGACAACTGGCTCTACGCATACGGACCTGCTGTGAAATAGAGCCGGCAATTCGTTTTCAAAGTGGCAGGTAAAAACGCACATCCACGGCACAGTCTGTTGTGCCGTGGATTGCATCATCGCGAAAAACGGCATTGATTACGAACCTCCCATTCAGAGATGACCGCTGAATGACAGGAATAGTCGGAGTTGCAGACAGTGAGCGTTGCAGAAGAAAAATTCGCCCGGCGCCCGGTCAAATCCGCTGCTTCTATCGAATTCTGGCACCGGCATGTGAACTCCATAAGCCTTCTCGGAATTCTCATTCTTCTGCTTGTTGCCGGGCGGATAATCTCCCCATCGTTTCTTTCGGCCGAAAACCTCAAGGTCATTCTTCTGGCGGTCGTTGGTACCAGCATCATCGCTTTCGGAATGACGATGGTGGTCATTTCCGGAGAAATAGACCTTTCCGTAGCCGGCGTTGCAGTGCTGTCGAGCGTCGTTGGTGCGATGTTTCTCGACACCGGTTCTGCAGTTCTTGTTGTTTCGGTCACTCTGTTTGTCGGGCTGATTCTCGGTTTCCTGAACGGTCTGCTTGTGGTCGCGATCGGAATCCCTTCGCTGATCGCAACTTTGGCGATGCTGGGTGTAGCGCGGGCTCTGGCCAATATCACATCAAGCGGAAAGGCGTTTTATCCAGACGATATCGAAGGTTATCTTTGGCTCGGACGAGGTGACGTTCTTGGTGTGCCAGTGCCGATCCTGATCCTGATTGTCACCGCGCTGTTGTCCATCGTTTTGACGCAATTCACGGTTTTCGGGCGAAAACTCTATGCGACGGGCGGAAACGTCTCGGCTGCGCGATTGTCGGGCATTCGGATCTGGCGGGTGAAAATTGCCGTTTTCACAATCTGCGGGATCGCCGCCGCTCTGGGCGGTATTCTGGAGAGCGCGCGCCTTTCATACATCAATCCCGCCGCCTTCCCGGGAATGGAATTGCGAGTCCTGGCTGTCACGGTACTCGGCGGAGCGGCATTGGCTGGTGGAAGTGGAACCATCGTTGGAACCGTCCTGGCGTCAATGATCATCGGCGTGATCAACAGCCTTTTGAACCAGATGGGCGTGAGCATCTATCTTCAGCAGGTTGTGACCGCACTTATCATTCTGGCAGTCGTTCTGCCGGGACTGCGGCATCGGCAGGTGGCGAAATGAGTATGGCGCCGCTGATTCAAACGGATGTCGGAACCGTTCAAAGATCCTCCGCCCACATGCTGCTTCGTGACCCGCTTCTTTGGCTGATCATTGCCGTCGTGGTCATCGGCGCCCTGACTTCGCCCTACTATCTGACACCGCTGAACATCGCCAATACCTTGCGAAACACCGCTGCCATCGGTTTGCTCTCACTGGGTATGACATCGGTGCTGCTCACCGGACGTATTGACCTTTCTGTTGCGGCGACAATGGTCTTTTCCGTCATCGTCGGTGTGGTTGTAACGGTCGAGATCGGAGCTTTACTCGGGGAGCGGTGGTTGGTTCGCGGGAACTCGTTTGCTGGTCCGCCGGGATTGGTGATCATGATCACCATCCTGACCGGTATCACAGTCGGTGTGCTCAATGGAATTGGCGTCGCCTATTTGAAAGTCGCCTCCTTCATCATGACGCTCGTCACCCTGACTGCTCTGCGCGGCCTGAACTATATTCTGACGAATGGCCATCCCTACTATCTGCGCGGATCCACATTCGATTGGATCGGCGACAGCGTGTATTTCGGAGTGCCAACTGGTTTCCTGATCTTCATATCAACTTTGCTCGTCCTGCTGTTCTTTGTGACAAGGACTGTTGCCGGCGGTCGTTTCTACGCCATCGGCGGAAACGAAGTCGCAACACTCTACACCGGCATAAAGACGAACCGCTATGTCGTGCTGGCATTCGGGATCAGTGGCGCCTGTTCAGCCCTTGCCGGGGTGGTGCTGACTTCAAGGCTGAAATCCGTCGATGCGCCGCTCGGCTCCGGATATGAACTCACCGCCATCGCGATCGCTGTAATTGGCGGCGTGTCGCTTGCCGGAGGTGTCGGCTCTCCGCTACGCGCAATGCTCGCGAGCGTGCTTTTTGCGGCGACATTGAACCTGCTTGGAATCTGGGGCGTCAGTACTTGGTACCAGAATCTGACGATCGGTTTGGCGCTGATCATCGCGGTCGGAATATCAAGCATCAGACGACGTATCATCGAACAATAAAGACCGAATGGAGGACACAAATGGCCGGACATCTGACAATTGGCGTAGACATTGGAACCACAAATGTGAAGGCGTCGATCCTGAACACGCAATCCGGCAAGATCGTTGCATTCGGCTCTCAGGAGCATCCGCTCTTTCATCCCAATCCAGGGTGGGCAGAACAGGAAGCTGACAATTATTGGAGTGCGGTCGTATCGGCGATCCGACAATGTTTGGAGCAGGGCAATTTTGCCGATGATATTGCCGGCATAGCTCTCTCAGGTCTTGTCGGCGTAACGTTGCCTGTCAGTGACAAGGGCAAGCCGCTGCGGCCTGCAATGATCTGGATGGATTCGCGAACCGAGCCGGAATGTGACGACATTCGCGCAACCGTCGGCGAAGATACGATCAACCGTAACAACGGCAACCGCGTGGCCCCCTGGTTCATCGACCCGAAGGCTCTTTGGATCAAGAAACACGAGCCGCATATCTTCAACGCCACCCACAAGTTCCTCTCACCGTCCGGCTATTGCACGTACAAAATGTGCGGGAATTTCACGATGAACACCGGCGATGCCGGTCTTGCCTACGCCTATGAGTACCAAAAGGAATCGTGGAACGAGAACGTGGCGAATGCCATCGGCATTCCTCTCGACAAATTCCCGCGGCTGTATCGCTCGCACGAACCGGTTGGTGAAGTAACCCAAAAGGCCGCCGAAGAGACAGGCCTACGGGCCGGTACCATTGTGGCGGCTGGCGGAACCGATATCAGTTCGGCCGCGCTCGGTGTCGGTGTGACCCGAGCTGGCGAGGCATTCTATTCGATGGGAACAGGTTCAAACATCGGCATCATGATCCCGACTGAGCAGACCGTCGACGAATACCGGATACTGAAATGGCCTCATGTCCTGCCCGGGTTGACCATGTTCGACGCGCCTATGGCATTCACCGGAGCTTCTTTGAAATGGTATAGGGATCAGTTCGGGCAATCGGAATTCCATGTTGCCGAGCGCATGGAGCACAATGTTTTCGACCTGTTCACCGAACAGGCCAAACATGTGCCCCCCTGTGCCGACGGATTGATGTATCTGCCCTATCTGGGAAACTCGCTGGCGCCGAACTGGAACAGCAACGCCACGGGTGTCTTTTTCGGTATCCAGCCGACAACCTCGCGTTCGACCATGATCCGGGCGCTGATTGAGGGTGTTGCCTTTGATCTGCTTTCGAATTTCCGGATTGCGGAAAGTGCCGGTGCGAAAATCGACAATCTTGTACTCAATGGTGGCCCGACGAAAAGCCGGTTGTGGAACCAGATAACCGCGAATGTGGTGAATCGTCCGCTCAAGGTTCCCGACATTGGCGAAGCCGCGCCAATTGGCGATGCCATCCTTGCCGGGGTGGCCGCGGGTATCTACTCTGACCCCACCGAACCACTCGATCAGATTGTCACGATCAAGGAAACGATTGACCCCGATCCGGAAGCCCACAAGCGTTATGCCGATTTCTTTGAGGTCTGGACGTCGGTCTACACGAATCTGAAAGGCGATATGGACCGCCATCGTGCATTGCTGGAACGTTACCGGTCCGCACCATGACTGAGACCTCGCCGCTTCTTGAGGTCAAAAACCTTTCCAAGAGGTTCCCGGGTGTTCTGGCGCTGAACAATGTCAGTTTCGATCTTCGGGCCGGAGAAGTGCACAGTCTTGTCGGAGAAAACGGTGCCGGCAAGTCGACGTTGCTGTCCTGCATCAATGGGCTCCAAAAGCCCAGTGAGGGGCAGATATATCTCAGCGGGCAAAAAACCGAATTCAATAATCCGGTTGATGCCATTCGCGAGCGATTGTCGATGGTGCATCAGGAGTTGGTTCTTTGCCCGAACCTGACTGTCGCGGAGAATATATTTCTCGGTCGCGAACCGAAGCGCCGCGGCGGGTTGAAAGACGTGGTGCGATTGGAAAACGATGCGCGGAAACTGCTCGATCGACTGCGCGTTCCCATTGATCCCAGCCGCAAGCTGGGTTTGCTCAGTCTCAATGAACAGCAGATTGTCGAGATCTGCCGCGCCCTTGCTGCTGATCCGAAAGTCATCGTTTTTGATGAACCGTCAGCGTCATTGAACGACGATCAGGTCACCCATCTGCTGCAGATCATCCATGATCTGAAAGCACAGGGCCTGGGGATTATCTATGTCTCTCATCGGTTGAAAGAAGTTCTGGATATTTCTGACCGTATTACCGTTCTGAGAGATGGTCAGATTGTTGCCACGGAAACAGCTGAGAATTTGAATGAGCGCCGTCTTGTTTCCCTGATGGTCGGACGTGAAAGCAAACCCGGTGAGAGCACCTATTCGCACCGCGACCTGGGCGAGGTTGTTCTTGACGCCCAGCAGATCGGCAATCAGCAATTCCAGGACATCTCGTTCTCCCTGCACAAGGGTGAGATACTCGGTATCGCCGGCCTCCTGGGATGCCAGCGCGAAGCGGTCATTCGTGCGTTGTTCGGTGCCCAAAAAATCGACTCCGGGAAGTTGGTCATACACGGCAGAGAGCAGCGCTTCCGCTCGCCTCATGATGCAATCGAAAACGGTGTCGCGCTCATGGCCGCTGACCGCAAGCAGGATGGATTGGTTTTGAGCATGACGGTGGAGGATAATATCTCACTACCAATTCTTGACCGGATAAGGTCGTTTGGCTTCCTGCGCCGCCGCTCGCTGACTGAGGTGACGCGGGAAATGATTGAACTGCTGGCGATCAAGGTCAGCGGCTTCGCGCAAAAAATATCGCAACTGTCTGGTGGCAATCAGCAAAAGGTTGTCATCGGGAAATGGATTGCCCGAAAGAGCGACATCATCATTGCGGAAGATCCGACCCGGGGTGTTGATGTCGGGGCGAAGTTCGAGATATGGCGGGCGATCCAGTCATTGGCGGATGAAGGGCGCTCGGTGATTTTGCTGACGACCGAATTGGAAGAGATGATGATGGTCTGCGATCGAATAGTTGTGATGGCGCGTGGACGCATTACCGGTTCGTTTCAGCGTGACGAGTTCTCAGCCGAGGCGATTGCTCATCGCTTTTTCGTGTGACCGCTATTTGTGATTTCGATGGGCTGATGGGAACAATGAATTTTCCGAACTTGTGTACACGAAATACACTCGCGGAGACGAGTGAAGCCGGAGAGGTTTGATGCCTGGAAACAATGTAGCGAGTTTTGCCGGGATCGGCGGGATTGGTAGCCAGATCTGGCCTTTGACCGGTCCGGAAATCGTCTCGCGAAAGGTCCTGAAAGAACTGAGAGTTCGAAGCAATGGCCCGGGATTCTACAATCTTGCGGTACATCTGCTTGCACTGGTTCTGACTGGATGCCTGGTCTACGTGACAACCGGAAATCTCTGGTTGCAGATTCCCGCCATGTTGGCCTACGGCACAGTCATCGTGTTGAGTTTTGCGCCGTTGCACGAGTGCTCGCACAGTACGGCATTCAAAACCCGGTGGATGAACCACGCGCTGGGCTATTTTATCGCGACCATGACGTTTCGACCTTTTCTGTATTTCAAGTATCGCCACGCGGCCCATCACACATACACACAACACGAGGATCGGGATCCCGACATCGTTCCGTTCCCGCACTCCCTCGGTGACTATTTTTCGCAGATCATCGGTGCAGGTTTCTGGCCAAAATTGTTCGGCACGCTGTGGCGCGGTTCTACGGGCCGTTTCAACGAGGATGAAAAGAGTTTCCTGCCGGAGAGTGTCCGTACGCAGGTCTCAAACGAGATCAGGCTGCAATGCCTGTTCTACCTGGTTCTGTTGGTCGTATCGGTATACTTTCAGAGCGCAGTTTTGCTGGTCTATTGGGTCATCCCACGGGTGATGGGGGAGCCGGTTTTGCGCTCGATCCGCATGGCGGAGCATACCGGAACCGAAGAAAGCCCCAACCTTCTGGCCAATACACGAACGACACTCGCCAATCCGCTATTGCGGCAACTCTACTGGAATATGCCCTACCATGCCGAACATCATCTGGCGTCGTCCGTCCCCTTTCACGCGCTCGGCAAGCTGCATGAACATGTCGAGCCGCATCTCGAATGTGTGACAAAGGGGTATTTCACCGTGCATCGGGAAATTCTGCGAGAGGTATGGACATCGAAACATGACGGCTCGGCTTCCCGGGACTGATCATGGATATGCAGCAAACCGCGAATCCCGGCGTGGTAATAGTCGGTGCTGGTCATGCTGGCGGTCGGGCGGCAGAACGATTACGTGCATTCGGTTATGACAAGCCGATTTCCGTCATCGGACGGGAGCCGCATCAACCCTATGAACGCCCGCCACTTTCGAAATCGGTACTGACCGGTAAAACGGAATGTATGCTTCCGGAACTGCTTTCGCAGGAAAACTGGCAGGCTTTGCACATCAATTTTTTTGTCGGCACAGATTGCCTGTCGGTAGACCGCCAGAGACAGACAGTCTCGCTCTCTACCGGGGCAGTGTTGCCGTATGAGCATCTGATCCTTGCAACTGGATTGACACCCCGGGAACTTCCTCTGTTTTCGTCCCAGGAAAACGGCGTTTTTTGCGTAAACTCATATGATGAGTCGACAAGTCTGCGGGCGCGATTGCGGTCGCCAGGGCATGTTCTGATAATCGGCGCCGGATTCATCGGCCTTGAAGTCGCTGCGAGCGCGAGCCAGTTGGAGGCCGAAGTGACGGTTGTTGAAATGGGTCACCGTCCCCTGCAACGCGTACTGAGTGCGGAATTGTCCGACTGGATTAGCAACTGGCACCGCCTGAAGGGCATCACAATACACTGCGGGCGCCACGTAGTTGCCCAGGAAAAGCGCGCGGGACAACACATTGTCCGGCTTGATGACGACAGAGAGATCGCGACAGATTTGATCGTTGTTGGAATTGGTGGCATCCCGAATGTCGGTCTTGCGGACGAGGCTGGACTGGAACTCGATGATGGTATCGTTGTCGATCAGACATGCCGCAGTTCTGATCCCAATATTTATGCTGTTGGTGATATTGCACGGATTGTGGATTCAGCCGACCAAACATCGCGACGGCTCGAAAGCTGGAAAAACGCTGAAGATACCGCGGCGGTTGCCGCGCGGAACATCTGCGGCGAAACGGCAGTTTACGATGAGGTGCCCTGGTTCTGGACAGATCAGTTTGGTCACAACCTGCAATTGACCGGCGATCTGTCGGCAAGCGCGGATGTCTATGAACGTGGCAAAATTGGTGATCCAGGGTACCTCACCTATTTCGCCAACGGCGACAAACTACTCGGCGCATTTGGCATTGATTGCGGCGGAGACATTCGCAGAGCACGCGGCCACATTGAAAAATGCAGGCCACTGACCACTCGCGCGCTGGAAAAAGCCGGGTTGCAGGCAGGAAATCATCAGCAAGTATTCGCCGCACAGGGATACGCACGTTGATCAGTTCGCGCGCCGCCATCTGTGTCGGACCTGACAGAATGCTGGAGGTAGACGACGTTCTGGTTGCGCCCCCGAGGGAAGGCGAAGTTTTGGTCGAGATCGTTGCAAGCGGATTGTGTCACACCGACCTCACGGCACTTGAAGGAAGCAATGTCTCGGCTGTGTACCCGTTGATCCCGGGACATGAAGGCGCCGGACGTGTTGTGGAAACCGGCCCCGGTGTGAACTCGCTTCAGCCCGGCAACCATGTCATTCCTCTATATGGTCCTGAATGCGGCACTTGCGCGATGTGCGAGTCGGGTCGCACCAATCTATGCTGGACGATCAAGAAAACCAGAGACAGGGGCGTAATGCCCGACGGCTCGTCGAGATTTACGCGAGGCCCCGACCAGGTGCATCATTTCATGGGCACATCGACCTTGTCGCGCTACACGGTTGTTCCGGAAATTGCTCTTGCCAAAATCCGCCCTGATGTACCGCTGGATCAAGTTTGCCTGTTCGGCTGCGGTGTCACCACGGGCATTGGTGCTGCAATGCAACATGTCAGGTCGGGAGACAGCGTTGCCGTATTCGGCTTGGGCGGAATAGGTGTCAACATCATTCAAGGTGCCAGAATTGCCGGCGCTACTCAAATAATCGGGGTGGATGTAACTGACGCCAAAAACGAACTGGCCGTTCAATATGGCATGACGGCGTTTGTCGACGCGGCTGATGTCGGGACCGATGTGGTCACGGCGATACAGGATTTGACGTCGGGCGGTGTGGATGTCGGGTTTGAATGTACTGGTCTCTTGCCGGTCATGCGCCAGACGTTCGACAGTTGCGTTGCCGGTTGGGGGCAGGCCGTCATGCTGGGTGTCGAACCTGTCGGCGGTGAGATGAGTTTCCCGCCGGTTGGTGTTCGATATGGCAAATCGATCCACGGCAGCTACTTTGGCGGAATCAAGGGCCGCAGTGGACTGGGCGCGCTGCTTGATCTCTTTGTTGATGGCAAGATCGACCTCGAAGCACAGATCACCCACCAGTTGTCACTGGACCAGGTCAATGACGGTTTTGATCTGATGCGCAAAGGCAAGTCCGTGCGCAGTATCGTCCGGTTTGAGTGATATTTGGCTTTGCGCAATGAAGCTGATTTCGTGTTCCGAGAACGCTATCCAGAGCGAGGCGAGATATATGCGCGTTTTGACGCTGAAAGTGCCGCCATGCGGCAGTCAGCCACGACCTTCCTGGACGTTCCGTACGGGCAGCATCCTCGCTGCAAATTCGACCTGTTTCCCGCCGCAAAGTCCGCGCCGCTGGTCGTTTTCATACACGGCGGATATTGGCAGAGCCTTTCAAAAGACCGTTACAGTTTTATCGCACGTCCCCTGATCGATCTTGATTACTCGGTTGCAGTTCTCGGCTATCCACTGGCACCGGACATGACTGTCACACAAATCAATGCGAACGTCCTGTCCGGCCTGACAGAGATCATCATGTGGCTAGGCAGGCAAAACAGCATACCCGGCAGGATGATCGTCACCGGCCATTCTGCCGGCGGACACCTTGCAACATGTGCAGCCCTTCAGTGGAGCGGTCGCATGCCTGCAATTACCGCTTTGATGCCCATCAGCGCAATTTTTGATCTCGAACCGATAATCCATACTTCACTGAACCAGGTACTTGGCCTCGACACTGCCGCGGCCAAGGCTTCCAGTCCCATCAGTCAACCGCCGCCCACTGTGCCCGTCATCGCTTTTGTCGGGGGGGCTGAGACCGAAGGTTTCATCTTGCAATCCCGCAACTATGTTGATCATTGCAATGCAACCGGATCAGCGCCTGCCAAGTTGATCCGCATCGGTCAAGCCAACCACTACTCGGTCCTTTTGGATTTTTTGCAGCCGGACTCAAAAATTGTGGGTAAAATCGACGATCATATGAACTTGCGCGGCTAAGGAGTGCAACGTGTCTGAACATGATCGGCTGAAGTATGTGAATTTCAACCAGCTGCGGTCATTTTACGCTGTTGCGCTCGAGTTGAACTTCACCAAGGCAGCGGAGTGGTTGAGTATCGGCCAACCAACTGTGACGACACAGGTCAAAGAGCTTGAAGAGGCCTATGACGTCCAATTGTTTCATCGCAAGCCACATGGGCTCGAGTTAACCGATGTCGGCACGGCCTTGCTGTCGCTCGCGCGCCAGAAATTCGCATTGGAAGATCGCGCCCACACTCTGCTGACGTCGACCGGAAACACCTATGCCGGCAGGCTGCACATCGGAACGGTAGGCCCGTTTTTTGTCATGGATATTCTATCGGAGTATTCCGAAAAATTTCCTTTGGTTCGGGTGTCGGTCGAAAGTGGCAATTCTGACGCGATCTATCAGCGTCTTTTGAACTACGAAGTGGATGTCGCAATCCTTGGGCTGGACTATGAGGACCACAAACTTGAATCCGTCAATCTTGGCCATCATGAGATAACCATTATCGTGAACCAGTCGCATGTCTGGGCCGGCCGGACCGCCATCGATCTCGTCGAGTTGGATGGTCAGAGAATGATCTACCGGGAACAGGGTTCAATGACCCGTCGCGCATTGGAAGAGCAGCTTGCGGCTAAGATGATACGCCCCAATGTCGTAATGGAACTTGCCAGGGATTCCGTGGTCGAGGCAGTTATGGCCGGATTGGGAGCCGGAATAATTGCGAAGGAGGAGCTCTCTCCGTTGAGTCAGCTCACTCAATTGTGCATTCGAGACGATACACCCTTCACGCATTCTTATGCTGTTTGCCTGAAAGAAAGACTGGCGATTACACCAATTCAGGTATTCATGAATCTTGCCGAGGGAAGCCGCTCTCAGTGAATTGCCTAACCATCTCGCGCTAACGTCAGCGCTTCAACCAGATCTTCCATCGTGGCATGGGTCTTTTTGGCATCGCGCACGTGAATGAACCGCCATACTTCGCGGCCGGATTTGCCATAGACGATGATCGTTGGAATCCGGTCGATTTCGCCAAACGCCTTGGCAATTATTTCAGACCCCGAGACCAGCGGAAACTGCGGGTCGGTTTTCTTCAGGAACCGCGCCATGCGTTGCGGGTTTTTCTTGCCGCCGAAATCCTCGAACAGATTGATGCCGACAATTTTCGCGTCGCCCAGTTCATCGCTCCGCGCCAGATCATTGAGGTGGCGGAATTCATCCGTACAGGGCGGACACCACGAAGCAAAGAAGGTGACGATGACCGGACCGTCAGCCAATGCTGGCGCCTCAGCTGCCGCCCCGACTGACGGAGCTTTTTCAACCAGCGGCCGCAAGTCTTGCCACGCGGCGTTTTCAGCCAGTGCGAGGCCGGTCGGAAACAGCACGGTCAACAACAGGGAAAGTGCAGCGATGATCGGTTTCATGAACAAACGATATGTGCCGGGGCAAAGCCGCGCAAATCAACATACCGTAAACAGCAGCGTGAACAGTCGGCTGTCGGATTTCCATTACCTCCGAGGTAATCGATAATCATACCCGCGCATGCGAAAGCTGGTCCAAAGTACGTTGGAGCTCATGAAATGACATACGTCGTAACAGGTCTCTTTATCATCGCGGGCATCATTCATCTGTTGCCGGTTGTCGGGATTCTCGGGGCCGACCGGCTGTCTGCTCTTTATGGATTGTCATTTGAGGATCCAAACCTGGCTATTCTGATGCGGCACCGCGCGGTCCTCTTCGGCTTGCTCGGGGCGTTCCTGGTCTTCGCGGCGTTCAAACCGGGCCTGCAGTGGATTGCCCTGATTGCCGGGTTGATCAGCGTCGTTTCGTTTCTTTATCTCGGCTGGGAAACCGGCGGGTACAATGACGGTATCAGAAAGGTGATGATGGCCGATGGCATTGCTCTGGTCTGCCTGATTGCCGCAGCTGGACTCAGGTTATGAAGCCGGCAAGCGATTAATCCATTCGATGAAACGATCCGCCGCCTGCCGCCATTGGCTGGCCAGCATCAGATCATGCGGAGCGCCTTCGACGATGTGGCATTGTGCATCGTAGCGGTGCGCTGTCGCCTGTTGCGATGCGGGCGGGAACAAAGTGTCTTTCTCGCCGCCGACAACCAACGCCGGAAGCCGCCCGTCATAACGCCCCGGCAGATTGAGCCCGAGCATGTCGACATATCCCCAATAGGATTCGTCAGTCAGCCGACTGGCGAATTCGGTCGCCTCCGCGTCGGACACGCTGTCCTCGAGGAACATGTGTTTTGCTTTGGCCGGATCCCGTACCAGCGGATAGAGCGACCATGTCAGATTGACCAAGGCGAAATCCAGCGGCCGCTGACGGGCGATTTTCAGAGAGACCGGCACTGCGCCGCGGTGCGGTACAGTGGCCAACAGGCCGACCGCCGCTAGCCGGTCGCTTCTGCACATGCAGTGCTGGCTAATGAAACCGCCCATGGAGTGGCCGATCAGCACTGGTTTCCGGTCAAGCCCGTCGACGATCGACAGGACGTCTTCAACATAGTCGTTGATGCGGTTCCAGCGCATCGATTTGACAGCCGGACTGTCACCATGACCGCGCAGGTCGGGCGCATGACAATCAAACCCGTGGTCGGCGAAATAGTCGAGGAAATGGGCATCCCAACACCACGCGCCGTGCCAGGCTCCATGGACGAACACGATTGGCGGTTTTCCGCCGGAACCGGTTGTTGCCGGTTTCGAGATGACATTCAGCCTGCTGCCGACCATTCCTCAAGACTGCACAATCGCCCGGAAATTGCAATTTGCCGGCAACCAGCGTCCGTCGCTTCATTCGTTGCCTGCGAGCATCTGCTGGCGTAGCTTGGCGTCCGGGGAACTGGAGAGAGCAATGACGTCTGGGCAGCGCAGGCTTGCGGCGATCGTAGCGGCGGATGTTGCCGGTTACAGCCGTCTTATCGGTGCGAATGAAGAGCAGACAATTGCCTCCCTGCGGTCGCACCGCACGAAAATCATTGATCCCATGCTGCTTCAACACAATGGTCGGATCGCCAATACGGCTGGCGACAGCCTGCTGATCGAGTTTGCAAGCGCGGTGGATGCCGTTCGCTGGTCTATCGGCATGCAGGAAGCCATTGCCGCGGAAAATGACGGTGTGCCGGAAGACCAGCGTATCCGATACCGCATCGGCATCAATGTCGGTGATGTTGTCAGCCATGAGGACGATCTGCTCGGGGACGGTGTGAATGTTGCCGCCCGGTTGGAGGCATTGGCTGAACCCGGAGGGATCTGTCTGTCGCGTAGCACCCGTGACCAGGTGCGCGACCGACTGGACCTTGATTTACACGACCTGGGCGAAATCGAGGTCAAGAACATCGCCCGTCCCGTCAGGGTGTTTCAGGTTCTGGCGGATGGGGTTGAAGTGTCCTCCCCACCGCGCAAAACGGTGGCGCAACGAAAGCACATCGCGTTTGCGATGATCGCGATGGTTGCCATTGCCGGAGCGGCGATCTGGTTGTGGCCACAAACGCCGGTCGGTTCTTCGGATGTGGACAGGCAATCCACACCTGTCTCCGGTCAGCCCTCCATCGCAGTGCTTCCTTTTACCAACCTGTCCGAAGACAAAGGGCAGTCCTATTTTGCCGACGGAATGACCGAGGACATCACAACCGATCTTGCAAAGGTGTCCGGTCTCAATGTCACTTCGCGGCTGGCCACGCTTCGGTTCAGGAATGGTTCTGAAGATCCACTCGGCATCGCTGCCGAATTGGGTGTTGGCCATCTGCTTGAAGGCAGCGTGCGCCGATCCGGCGATACGGTTCGCATAACCGCCAAGCTGATCAATGCCAGCACCGGAGAACAAATGTGGGCGGAACGGTTTGATCGCAAGACAAAGGACATTTTTGCAATCCAGGACGAGATTTCCGACCGGGTGGTGCAGCAGCTTTCCAAGACTCTTGAAGGCGTTGTGTTGAGCCGCAAGGCCCGGTCGTATACGCCGAATGTCGAAGCATATGACTTGTATATCCGTGGTCGCGCTCAGCGTATTCCGCCAACTCCGCCCAATCTCAAGGCGGCAATGCAGAGTTTCAACCGGGCGATCGAGTTGGACCCGAAATTTGCCGGCGGATACGCGGGCGCTTCCTATGTACATGTCCTGATCTATTCGGAACCGGGCACGGACAAACAGACGTCAATCAGTCATCTCGACACCGCCCTGCAACTCGCGCGAAAGGCAGTCGAACTTGATCCGGGTTTTGGCCCGGCCTGGGGGAGCCTTGCTGAAGCGTATTTTCGCCGGCGCGATTTTGATAAGGCGTTGGAAGCGGTGCAAACGGCGATCTCGCT
>JAJFHT010000413.1 GCA_021775495.1 Hyphomicrobiales bacterium
CGCCATCAGGACCGCAATGTCTTGTGACCGCAATTGGTCGGAAGAGGTGTTGTCGGGCAAGGATGCGGGTGTCGCGAAGTATGTCCGATAACCGAATCCAGCGGCCAGCAGGACAGCGACAATCCCGGCGCCTAAAAGTGCTACCTTTTTTCGGCGACCAGTCGGTACGGTCCTGGAGGTCGGTTGATCTGCTGCCGCGGCACCGTCGACCACCGATACCGGTGCCGATGTAATCCCGAAGGCCGCGACGGGGTCTGGAATGTTCTTGACCTGCTGCGGGCCAAGATCCTCGAACCCGATCGACAATTTGTTTTTCACCTGCTCGAACGTACTGCCTGAGATGTAAATCCCGTCAGGTGGTGCAAGTCCCTCCAGGCGGGCCGCAACATTGATGCCATCGCCCAGCAGATCATCCCCATCTACAAGTACATCACCAACATTGATGCCGATGCGGAACCGCATCTGCCTTTCCGCAACCAGTTCTGCGTTGCGGATGCGAAGTTCATCCTGGATGGCGATAGCGCAACGGACCGCCTCGACCGCTGAACCGAATTCCACCAGGACACTGTCACCGCCGGTGTTGAAGATGCGTCCGTCATGCCGGTCAATCAGCCTGTCGATGAATTGCCGGTGCGACCTCAGCGTTCGAACAGTGGCCTCCTCGTCCAGTGCCATGAGTTTGCTGTAACCGACAACGTCGGCGGCCAATATCGTCGCGAGCCTGCGCTTTTGCTTCCCGCTTTCGGTCACTTTCGATCCCCAACCAACTCTCGCTTCCACGGCAAGTGTGATCCATAATCGCCAATAAATCAAAAACGCAGCCGAGACAGGGGTCCAATCCCCGGGAGCCATCGCAATTGCGTAAAGCATGTTATCGTCCGCGCGAAACCCCTGGGGAACACGCCATGTCGGTGTCAAAGTGGATCTTTCTGGCTTACTGCACAATTCTCCTGTTTTCTCTTACCTCGCCTTCAATAACATTTGCCGGCTCAGAAAAAGTCTCGTTTGGCGGCGAGCGGCTTTGGCCGGAAATTCCTGCAGGGACGGTTTCCGGCACTTATTCCAGACCCGAAGGATCAGGGCCATTCCCTGCCGTCGTCATCCTGCCCAATTGCGGCGGCCCGAAACGTTTTGAGTTTGCTGCGTTCTGGCCGCGTTTCTTGAACTCACTCGGCTATGCCACATTGAATGTGGACTTTTTCACTCCGAGAAAACTCAAGCGGTGCAACAAGGGATTTCGCCGGATGACAAGAGCCCTGATTCAGGACACTTACGGGGCGCTGGCATATCTGAGCAGATTGCCCGAGATCGATAAAAGCCGGATCGGCGTGTTGGGATCGTCACTCGGCGGCGCGATCATAAATAGATTTTCCGGCATCAACCGGGCAACCGGCACAGGCGTGAAATTCTCGGCGGCCGTGAGCCTTTATCCTTCCAACTGCAAGGGGATAAAAAAGAGTCGCCGGATGATTCCGCTGATGATCATAGCAGCGGAACATGAGACAGGAGCTGCCTCCTGCACGGCATTGACACAGGATTCCGGAATCGCCGTCATGGTGCTTGCGGACACCTATCACGCATTCGACCAGCCGTCCGCCAAGCGGCGGAAGAATGGCAAATTGAGAACCGATATTGTCGGCAACAAATTGCTTTACAGCAAATTGGCCACCAAAAAGGCACAGGCGCTGGTCAGGGAATTCCTTTCAGCCAAGCTGTCCGGGACAGACACCAGCGCCACTCCGGTGAAAAATAGGCAATCCGATTCACCGAAATTGGGCAAGGTTGACGGCAAAGACCCCTACAAGGCCGTCAGTAGACTCGACGCCGACGGCGACGGCAAAGTGAGTCGGGCAGAATGGGACAGATCCGTGAGGCTTTTTTCAAAGATCGATGCCAATGCAGACGGCTTCCTGACCGCGCAAGAGTTCCACGATCGCTGGCAGCGCAGATAGAAATGTGTGAGTAGGTTCTCAAGACGGGATTCCAAGCAGCCGGCAGCTGATGGGCCGCAATTTCCCGGCCATGGCCGTGGTGCAGGTGGTGGCGCTGATCGAGGACCGGGCGAAGGTGGAGATCGAGGCGACCGCGGTTCTGCCGTGAACGGATGTGCTGCAGGCCGTTTACACCTTGCCGGACCTCTTCTTCTTGCGCCAGCCGACCAGCCCGAGAACGGCGAAACCGCCGAGCACCATCGGCAGGGCCGCAGGCAGCGGCACCGGCGCAACAGCGGCCTCATAGTCATAGGTGACCTCGACCGAGCCGCCGAGCTCGAAGGACGTCGAGGAACTGATGCCGTTAAAGATATTTCCGCTGTTCGGCAGGTTGAGTGAAGCAAGCGTCATGGCCTTGAAATCAAGGACCTTTTCGCCTGACCCGACAAATGGCGCAACGTTCCCCTGCGACCGGAGGACGATGACCCTTCCAGATGAGAGTGTAATTGAGGACGGCCGCGACGTCATGGCACGAGTACTATCGACATCGACCTGTTCGCTGCCGTGGCCGGGAAGAACAAGGTTGATTGAGCCGATTTGACGTGGGGTTCCGGCCGCTACCTCAATTGTGCTGTTGCCAAAATTGGTTGCTGCAACAAGACCGGTTGTAGGGGGAAGAGATGTAACGTTGAGTCCTGATCTCATAGTGTCGAAGAACCTGGTCGCTTCAATCTGAAGCGAATTGGCGGCAAGCGGAACCGAAAGAGGGTTCACGGTGCGGTTGGCAATCGAAATGACGAGGCTCAGGTCGAAATTATATCTTATGTCGACCTGTTTCAGCGTTCCCAGGGCGGTATCGAAAAACGGAATCGCGGCCTGGAAATCCAGTGTGGGATTGTTGCCTCTGACCTCAGAGAGGTTGCTGAACATAACGGAGTGCGAGATCACATCCGCCCTGGCGGGCGCGAGTGACAGCATCGCCGCGATCTGAATTAACGCCGCAATCAATGCGGCCCGAACAAGCCTGTAACGCTTCACTTCACCATCCCCAGTCATAACAAATCCGGCAAATCGCGTAGTGACGACAAGCCGGCTAATTGTACAATAGCAATAAGTTTACAATATGTTACGCAAGGGCAAAACGCGTTGTCAATTGCATAGTCGACAAATCAGAAAGCCAATTTGAGCCGGCAAACAACAAAATTTGAAGGAAGTTCTGTAGAGAAAGTTTATTCAGTGTTCCGCGCTGCCTGCCGACGAGGCAGCGAACCGGCTTGACCGAGCCGCGTGTCATCGACACACTAACGGGAATGACATTCCATATGGGGAATGTCGGACCAATTGGGGGATATAGCCATGGCTTTGAGGAAACAGATTTCTGTTGCTTTTGCAGTGGCGCTTACGGTGTCACCGGCAACGGCGGCGGTAATGGATAGTTCCAGCACCGGACTTGCCGCACCAGGCGTGACGATCGGGTTTGAAGAAGTTGCACTGGCAACGGGGACCAACGTGACCAACCAGTTTGCCGGTTTGGGCGTGACGTTCACGCCTGGAGTGACCTATTTCACCAACGTCTCTCCGCGCCCCAATTTTTCTGGGCCGGCGGTGATTGACTTTTTTGGCGCCGAAGTGTCGATCAAGTTCACACAAAGCGTGACCGAAATGGCTGCGGCCATGACAGCGAATTCCGGCGGTGCCACATTCACTTCGCTGTTGAACGGGGTGATTGTCGAGATGTTTTCCAGCTCGCTGGATTTGTCGCAAAACAATTTCTACGGCTTTACCAACAGCCTCTTTGATGAGGTGAAGATCAACCCGACTGGCAGTACTTCCGTCGCGGCAGACAATCTGTCCTTTACTGTTGCGGTTCCGCTGCCGGCATCGTTGCCGTTGCTCATTGGTGCGCTGGGTGGCGTATTTGCGCTGCGGCGACGGCGCGCGCGGACCTGAGGTGACGTGTGCTCGGGCCGCGATCCGGGTTCCGATTTGGGTGATCATCTTCCCCGCTTCACCAAACACCGCCTTCAAGCGCTTCGGCGATCGAGCCGCGGCTTCGATGTCATCGCATGTGTCGGCAAGGCCGAGGATCTCTTCCTGGTTGAGCAGGGAATAGTCCGCCAGGGCCGTCCACTCACGAACCTCCTGCCGGATTTGCGCGCCCAATCCGGATGGCAGCCAGCCCGGACCGATTGCCGTGCGCCAACCACGCTGCTGCAACAGGCCCGGCCGGTCGGAACATATCGCGAGGTGATGGGCCGCAATTTCGCGGCCATGGCCATGGTGCAGATCAGAATCCGGACAATGGTGTGGAGATCGAAGCGGCAGCGGTGCTGCCATAGAGAAGCGACGATACTTCTCAGCCGGTGCGTTTTGCATCTGACTTGCCGGCAAATGACCGTTCCCAGGGCGGGACCTTTCCGAACATCTCGGCCATGTAGTCGATCAGGGCGCGAATCTTCGGCGGAAGATTTCTCTTTTGCGAATAAGTCACCAGAATGTTTGAACTGTCATCCGCATAGTCCGGAAAGACCTGAACCAGCCTGCCGGCTCTGATGTCGTCGTTAATCAGGTAGGTGGACAGACGGGCAATTCCGACACCTGCCAGGGCGGCATGGTAGATTCCATCAGCACTGTTGACCTCGAAATTTCCGCCGAGTTGCACGGCCTCGCCGCTCGCAAGGTCTTCGATGTGCCAGTCGTTCCAGCTATCGACTGTCGAAAGCTGCAGGCAATTGTGATCGGCAAGATCGGCAAGCCTAATCGGAGTCCCGAACCGCGCCAGATATTGCGGAGCAGCGCAGATAAGGCGGCGATTTCTGGCAAGCTTTTTCGCAATGACCCGATCATCGTCGATCTGTTCGCTGAAACGGATTGCCAGATCGGCATCGCCTTCGGACAGATCGATTTTGCGGTCGGTCAGTTCAAGCGACAGCGATACATCGCGATAACGCGCAAGGAAGGCCGGTATGATCGGCAACAATTGTGATTTGCCGAACGCGACGGTTGAAACCAGTTTCAGCCTTCCTTTGGGCCGGTCATTCATGGATTCGGCGAATGTCTCCGCCTCGGAGACCCTGGTCGAAATCTCGACACACCGGCTCAAAAACGCCTTGCCTTCCTCGGTGATCACCAGGCCGTTGTTTGAACGGTTGAGCAGTCGGACTCCGACCCGGTCTTCAAGATTGCCGATCTGACGGCTGACAGTGGAAGTCGTCTGGTCAAGAACACGGGCGGCTGCGGAAAAACTGCCGGCATCCACAACCCGGGCAAACAGGATCATCTGACTCGGAAGGTCCATATGTTCTTTGCCCCGCTTTGCGTCATCTGCACAGCCCCTTTGATCCGGGACCCGGTTTCGTTTCTCCTCCGCGACTATATCTATTGCAGTGCAGCATAATTGTTGCAGTGCGTCAATTGCCATTGTCGATGCGGACTCCGGATTTGCAATGGCCATGGATGCGGCACAGCACCGAACAGAAGGAATGCCATAATGAGCCACATTTCAGCCGGCTTTCTTGAAAGCCCCTGGCCAATCGGCAACAAAATCCGAAATTTTCTTGCCGATCACAGTCAATCGATCATCGACGCCCTGGCCCGCCGAAGACGGTATCGCAAGGCGGTTTTTGAATTGTCGAACTGCACCGACCGCGAACTCCACGATATGGGAATATCAAGATGCGACATTCGCCGGCTTGCCCGCGAATCCCTGGATCACAAAACACCAAACAGGCGTTGATCATGACCTACATCTCTCCCGAAACGCGCAAGCTTGCCGGCTTGAAATCCATGAAGCTGGTCGAGCTTGCAGATATCGGCGCCAAACCGGCGGACGTCGAACGGATATTGCGCCTGTCCCTTGGCCGATCTGCCGGCAAAACCCTGTCATCGGTCGGGAACCGGTGTCTCGATTTTGTCCGCGTCGTTCAATACGGGCGAATGAAATCCGTTCTGGCAAATATGCCGAACGATGTCCTTGATGAAATCGGCATCAGCCGCTCTCAAATCCCGGAATATGCACGCTCACTGATTTACGACGACAGGAGCTGACGTCCGGCCTGAGATTTCCGGGGGAGCACCCTACCGTTCCCCCGGCCCGCAAGTGCCTTTTTCATGTAACGCCCCGGTCATACCAACGGTCCTTAGTATTGACCCATCTGACCGGAGGGATTTTGCGGTGTGGCAAGGCGCGCCAAGCGACGTGATGCTCTGCATCATGAGCGCGGCGCAACGCTGCCACGGCGCAAAAGATCCCGGCCTTCGGTGGGACATATCGACCTGCAGGCGTCGTTGCGCTGACTTGACCGATGCACCGCATCGCTCTGCACAGCGCGCCTATCCTGCAGGCCGATCTGACCCATCAGATGAGTCAATACTAAGGACCGTTGGTATCACTCTTCGCAATCGCAAGGAGGTCACTATTATGCCTGCGGTCATATCCGCGTTCGATCCGGAAGTGACGCCGTTGTGCAATTCGGATCAGGCAGCAATTTCAAGTCATTTTCTGCGTCTTGGCGCAAAGGCACGTCGTGCCCGCTTCGGCAACGCCGTAAGCCGCGAATTTGTCAAACGCTACGCAGAACGGATCCTGCAGATGGACGGGGCTGTTTACGGGGTTTTTGTCGCAGGTGAACTGCGTGCATTGGCCGAACTGCGCGAACTCCCGGATGAGCGGCCCATGGTCGCCGAAGCCGCGTTTTCGGTTGAACCGGACTGGCAGGGAAGAGGCCTCGGCAACACGTTGATGGCGCACATAGTGGTGTCCGCCCGGAACCGCGGCATCAAATCTTTGAACATGATGTGTTTGCGGGACAACAGGCGCATGCGCCGCCTGGCTTCAAAACATCAAGGCCTGATGGAATTCACTTCCAACGAGGTAGTGACTTCGCTCGATCTGTCGTGACCGGCTCCTTTCCGCGTTGGGGATAGCGCGAAATGGCTGACGCAATACCGCTTCATTCTCCGACATGCCTCCGGCAAACCCGCCCGCACAATATGCCAGGAGGCGGAATCCCAAACGATGGCAGTTTCACCACGACACCGTTCTCAGCAATAGATCCTCGGAAAGCTCGATATCGCCCGGGCCGCCGTCAGCACGCCGCTTTTCAGCGCTTCGGCGATCGAGCCGCCACGTGCCTGTTCGGCCAGGAATGCCGCGTTGAAGGTGTCGCCGGCGCCGACCGTGTCCTTGACCTCGACCGGCGGGCCGGTGAGGCGGAACACATCCTTACCTTGGAAAGCCATGGCGCCAGCTGCGCCGCATTTGACCACCAGCACGGCCTGCTGCCGCAATCTGCCAAGATCGGACCGCGCCGCGGCTTCGATGTCATCGCCCGTGTCGGCAAGGCCGAGAACCTCTTCCTGGTTGAGCAGGGAATAATCCGCCAGCGCCATCCACTCCCGCACCTGCTGCCGGGTTTCCGCGTCCCAGCCGGGCGGCGGCCAGCCGGGATCGATTGCCGTCTTCCAGCCGCGCTGCTGCAACAGGCGCAGCAGGTCGGCCGTGCCGGCGCGGATGTCCGGCATCAGGAAGCCGCCGGAAACAATGGCGCAGGCGTGCGCGTCCGGCGCGGCTGGGATGTGATCGATCAGGTCGGATGTCTTCGCCCGCTGCAGATGGCCGGGCGTGGTAAAAAACGCCCGGTCACCGCCGGCATGAACGATGCCGACCGTCAGCGTGGTGTCGCAGGTTTCAGTCAGCCAGATGCAGGATTGCGGATTGAACTGTTCACGCAGCCATTTGCCGTTCGGATCATTGCCGGTTGACGCGATGAAGCAATGGGCAATGCCCATGCCGGTCAGGGCAAGCGAGGTGTTGCCGGCCGAACCGCCGGCGCGCATCTCGCTGCGCTCGACCATCACTTCCGTGCCGATCTCCGGCCAGCCGTCGATCTCGCCCAGCACGAGATCGATATTGGCATTGCCGAGAACCAGCAGCGAAACGCCGGTCATGGCACCCTGTCCTGCCACCACCAGACCGCTCAGGCCCCGACGCGGGCGACCAGCGGCACGTAGTCCTCAAGGTCAGGCGCCGGAAAATGTACCGTCTCGCCGGTTTCGGCCGAGCGGTAGAGGCCGATCAGCATTTCGACGACGCCGACACCGTCCTCGAATGTCTCCAGCGGTGTTTC
>JAJFHT010000414.1 GCA_021775495.1 Hyphomicrobiales bacterium
GCATCAATCTGGTCATACGCCTTGTACTCACCAAAATACTTGGTGATCGCAGCCGTCAAACTCGTCTTGCCATGATCAACATGACCAATCGTGCCAATGTTCACATGCGGCTTCGTCCGCTCAAACTTGCCTTTTGCCATCAGATCTCTCCGTTTTCTCTCGCCTCTGGGAGGCCTATCTTCCGTTACCGCCGGACTGCAGCGGAATTACGCAAACTTCTTCTGTATCTCTTCCGAAACCGCCTGCGGAACCTGTTCATAATGATCGAACTGCATCGTGTACTGGGCGCGGCCCTGTGACATCGAACGCAGATTGTCGACATATTTGAACATGTTCGCCAACGGCACCATCGCATTGACCACGGATGCAATGCCGCGTGCTTCGGTACCCTGGATTTGCCCACGGCGGGAATTCAGGTCGCCGATCACATCGCCGACGTAATCTTCCGGCGTAACGACTTCGACCTTCATGATCGGCTCCAGCAGTTTCGCACCGGCCTTCTGAGCACCTTCGCGGAACGCCGCGCGTGCTGCGATCTCGAATGCCAGAACCGAGGAGTCAACATCATGATAGGCACCATCAAGCAGTGTTGCCTTGACGCCAAGCATTGGGAATCCCGCAACCGGACCGGAACTCAGAACACTCTCAATGCCCTTTTGAACACCGGGAATGTATTCCTTCGGAACGTTACCGCCAACGACCTTGGAGACGAATTCAAAGTCTTCACCTTCCGGGTTGGGCTCGAACACAATCTTGACCCGAGCAAACTGGCCGGAACCACCGCTCTGCTTTTTGTGCGTGTAGTCGATTTCGGCTTCCCGCGTGATCGTTTCACGATAGGCAACCTGCGGAGCACCAACATTGGCTTCGACCTTGAACTCGCGCTTCATGCGGTCAACCAGAATGTCGAGATGCAACTCGCCCATGCCGGCTATGATCGTCTGGCCAGATTCTTCGTCCGATTTTACCCGGAAAGAAGGATCCTCGGCAGCAAGACGATGCAGAGCAACACCCATCTTTTCCTGATCGCCCTTGGTCTTTGGCTCGATCGCGATCTGGATAACCGGATCGGGAAATTCCATACGCTCAAGGATGACCGGTTTCAGCGGATCACACAGAGTGTCGCCGGTCGTCGTCTCTTTCAAACCGGCCAGCGCAACGATATCGCCTGCATAGGCAACATCGATGTCTTCACGGCTGTTGGAATGCATTTGCAGCATCCGACCAACGCGCTCGCGCTTTTCCTTGACGGTATTGAGGACACCGGTACCCTTGTCGAGCTTACCGGAATAAACCCGCGCGAAGGTCAACGATCCAACAAACGGATCATTCATCACCTTGAATGCCAGCAGCGAAAGCGGCTCTTCGTCCGACGGCAGACGCGAAATTTCACTATCGTCCTTCGGATCGATACCATTGATGGCCGGCACATCGAGCGGCGAAGGCAGATAGTCGACAACCGCATCCAGAAGCGGCTGCACGCCCTTGTTCTTGAACGCTGATCCGCAGAACATAGGGAAGAACTGAACTGCAATTGTTCCCTTGCGAACCAGAGCACGAATCTCGTCATTCGAAGGCATTACACCTTCAATATAAGCTTCCAGAGCAGCGTCATCGGCCTCGACGGCGGCCTCAATCAGCTTTTCACGGTATTCTTCAGCCTTTTCCTTGAGGTCTTCCGGGATTTCAACGACATCCCATTCAGCCCCAAGCGTTTCGGACTTCCAGACAATCGCGTTCATCTCAACGAGATCGACAACACCGGTAAAATCGCTTTCCGCGCCGATCGGCAATTGCATGACAACTGCAGTCGCGCCAAGACGGCTGCCGATCATTTCGACCGAGCGGTAAAAGTCTGCGCCGATCTTGTCCATCTTGTTACAGAAAATCAGCCGTGGCACCTTGTATTTGTCGGCCTGACGCCAAACCGTTTCGGTCTGAGGTTCGACACCGGCATTCGCATCCAGCAGCGCAATGGCACCATCAAGCACGCGCAGGGAGCGCTCTACTTCAATGGTAAAATCCACGTGTCCCGGCGTATCGATGATGTTGAAGCGGCGTTTTTTGCCGTCACGGCCTTCCCAGAACGTCGTCGTCGCAGCCGAGGTAATTGTGATGCCCCGCTCCTGCTCCTGCTCCATCCAATCCATCGTGGCGGCGCCATCATGGACCTCGCCGATTTTGTGTGACTTGCCGGTGTAATACAGAACGCGCTCGGTCGTTGTGGTCTTACCCGCATCGATGTGAGCCATGATGCCAAAGTTGCGATAATCTTCGATCTTGTATTCGCGGGCCATGGTGGCGCCCTCTTCGTTTGTGGATCGTTGAAACGGTTACCAGCGGTAGTGGGAAAACGCCCGGTTGGCTTCGGCCATACGGTGGGTGTCTTCACGCTTCTTGACTGCCGAGCCGCGATTGTTCGCGGCGTCCAGCAACTCACCGGATAGACGGTCAACCATAGTCGTCTCGTTGCGGCTGCGAGCGGCCGCAATCAACCAGCGGATGGCCAGGGCCTGGCGGCGCTCCGGACGAACATCAACCGGCACCTGATAGGTCGCGCCACCGACGCGGCGTGAGCGAACCTCGACATGCGGCGCGACATTTTCCAGCGCCTGATGGAACATGGGGACAGGCTCCTGCTTGGCCTTGTCGTGGATCTGATCAAACGCGCCATAAACAATGCGTTCTGCAATCGACTTTTTGCCGTCGAGCATGATCGCGTTCATGAACTTGGTAATCACCAGATCGCCGAATTTGGGATCAGGGTTGATTTCACGTTTTTCTGCACTGTGACGTCGGGACATTCTGTTCGTCTCTCAGTTTGGTCGCCCGGCAGTCCCTTGACAGGTGCCGGCGACTTCAAAACCTTATTTCGGCCGCTTGGCACCATATTTGGAACGCCGCTGTTTGCGGCCTTTGACGCCCTGTGTATCGAGGACGCCACGGATGACGTGATAACGCACACCCGGAAGATCCTTCACGCGGCCGCCACGGATCATAACCACCGAGTGCTCCTGAAGGTTATGACCTTCGCCCGGAATATATCCGATGACTTCAAATCCGTTGGTCAGACGAATCTTCGCCACTTTACGCAGCGCCGAGTTCGGCTTCTTTGGTGTCGTTGTATAAACGCGTGTGCACACGCCGCGTTTTTGCGGATTGGCCTGCATGGCCGGAACTTTGTTGCGCTTTACCGGCGCAATGCGCGGCTTGCGGATCAACTGGTTAACGGTAGGCATTCAAACCTTCCCCTATCAAAATTCGACATTTACGCTTTGACAGCCGGACCCAGAGAATTGATCATCTCATGCACAAAATCGGGTCAAAAACCGCATGATACGGTCTTGCCCGGATGATATGCAGAGGAAGCGGTAGCCGCTTCATGCCAACTTAGATTCTGCTTCTCACGTAAAGAGAGCCCTGTTTGAGTTTGAATTCCGGGCAGGACGCCCCGAATGCGAAGAACTCACATTGGCTCGGACGTGGGCGTGATACTGATTTGCCCGGCCCCAGTCAACCCCGAAAACCCAACATTTGTTGCCGTTTGCGGTAGGAACGGTAAACAATTCAAATCACGCGGCAACGATTGCGGCACCAGAGCAAAAACCACCACCAATCTTGTCCCCCAAACCGCAGGCATGCGAAAAGAACACCCCAACGCTCCGCAACGATTCGATTCAGTCCAGCAAAGGACCAATACCCATGAATGACAATGGCGATCGCCCGGTTTACATCATCGTCGGACGCGTTTGGCGAAAAAAGGGTGGAGAATCCGAGGGCTGTCATCTCCTGTTGACCGCACCCGATGACGATACAGCCGTCAAAGCCGCTCTCGAGGCCCTGGCTCAAGAGGGATATGTCGAGGCGGAGCTCGATCAGATCGGTGAAATGACCGAGATACCGGACGAAGAGCCGCATATGTCAGCCTATCAGGGAGCGACCGAGGGCGAGGTTTCCATCGTTACGTTCGAAGAGAGCTTTTAAACCAGGGAGTCGTCTGGCCCCGTTCCGAGATTGCCCGACACTGAACAATGCGTGTTGGTTCAAATCATGAAAAAGCCGTCCGAATGCCTGAGGCATCGGACGGCGAAGTAGGGCGGCACAGGAGGACGTTCACCCGATCGATTGCCGCCGTGTTTTCAATCTATACAACTGGCAAACTACACGACTTGATCTAGATCAAGTCAGGGTGAAAACTTTTGAGTTGCCACAGAATCATACATTGCCAACGCAAACGGGCCGCCCTTGGGCGGCCCGTTGACAACGCTTAGCTCAACGTTCTGGTTATTCGGCGGCGCCTGACATGTCTTCAAGCATGGCTTCAGCCGCCTGCGCATCGGAAGTCTTACGCCGCTCGTCGAGAATCAGATCGTCCCGCGAGGATGCGACCCGGCGAATCTGGCTCATCGTTCCACCGGTTCCCGCCGGAATGAGGCGACCGACGATGACGTTTTCCTTCAATCCCTGCAACGTATCGGTTTTTCCGGCAACGGAAGCCTCGGTCAGGACACGGGTTGTCTCCTGGAACGATGCGGCCGAAATAAACGATGGCGTTTGCAGCGAAGCCTTGGTGATTCCGAGCAGGACCGGCAGTCCGACCGCTGGATCCTTGCCTTCTTCAACCAGTTTCTCGTTCACCTCGGCAAACTCGATACAGTCAACATGCTCACCCGGAATGTAGACCGAGCCGCCCTGATCCGTGATCTCGATCTTCTGCAGCATCTGTCGAACGATAACCTCAATATGCTTATCGTTGATCAGAACGCCCTGCAGTCGATAGACTTCCTGGATTTCGTTGACGAGATAAGAAGCGAGCGCCTCGACGCCCTTGATCGCAAGAATGTCGTGCGGTGCCGGATTGCCATCGAGAATATAGTCGCCTTTCTCGATCGTATCACCATCCTGAAGGTGGAAGGGTTTGCCTTTCGGAATCAGGTATTCGGCGGGCTCTGCACCTTCTTCGTGCGGTTCCACAACGATCCGCCGCTTGTTCTTGTAGTCGCGACCGAAACGTACCGTACCGTCGATTTCCGCAATGACAGCGTGATCCTTCGGACGCCTGGCCTCAAACAGTTCGGCAACCCGCGGCAGACCACCGGTGATGTCCTTGGTCTTTGCGCTTTCCATCGGAATACGCGCAACGACGTCACCGGGACTGACCTTGGAGTTCGGTTCAACAGACAGGATTGCCTCAACCGACAACATGAAACGTGCATCTCCGCCTTTCGAAAGCTTGAGAGGCTTGGCATCATCGCCGACCACGGTAATTGCCGGCTTCAGATCCGCTCCACGCGGCGTTGAACGCCAGTCAAACACCACACGTCTTGTAATACCGGTCGACTCGTCGGTTGCTTCCTGCATCGAAACGCCATCAACCAGATCTTCGAACGCCACCGTGCCCCCAACTTCTGTCAGAATTGGGCGGGTGTAGGGATCCCACTCGGCAATACGCTGGCCGCGTTTGATCTTGTCACTGTCATCGACGAAGATTTTGGCACCATACTGAATACGGTGTGCTGCCCGCTCCTCGCCACTTTCATCATGGATCACAACCGACATATTACGGCCCATTGTGATCAGATTGCCATCGGAATTGCGAACCACATTGCGGTTGCGCAATGTGACCGTGCCTTCGTAGGAGGCTTCCAGGAAGGATGAGTCGACCACCTGCGCCGTACCACCCATGTGGAAGGTTCTCATTGTCAGCTGAGTGCCTGGTTCACCGATCGACTGTGCGGCGATAACGCCGACCGCTTCACCCATATTAACAGGTGTTCCGCGAGCCAGATCGCGCCCGTAACACTTGGTGCAGACGCCGGAGCGGTTCTCACATGTCAGAGCCGAACGAATGCGGATCGTCTGAATGCCGGCATTTTCGATCGTATCGATATTGCGCTCTTCGATCATCACACCGCCCTTGACGATGACTTCACCGGTCTGCGGGTGAACGATGTCCTCAAGCGCCGTACGGCCGAGAATACGCTGTCCGAGTGGTGCAACCACCTGCCCCGCATCGATGATCGGCTGCATGGTCAGACCGTTCTCGGTACCGCAATCGACACTGTTGACGATGCAATCCTGGGCAACGTCGACAAGGCGCCGGGTCAGATAACCCGAGTTTGCGGTCTTCAAAGCCGTATCGGCAAGACCTTTGCGGGCACCATGGGTGGAGCTGAAATACTCAAGAACGGTCAGACCTTCCTTGAAGTTCGAGATAATCGGTGTCTCGATGATTTCGCCTGATGGCTTGGCCATCAAACCACGCATGCCGGCCAACTGGCGCATCTGGGTCGGAGAGCCACGCGCACCGGAATGCGACATCATGTAGACCGAATTCATCGGCATCTGCCGGTTGGTTTCCTTGTCGAACTCGACCGCCTTGATGCGGGCCATCATTTCGTCGGCAACCTTTTCGGAACACTTCGCCCAGGCATCGACGACCTTGTTGTATTTCTCACCCTGGGTGATCAGACCGTCATTGTACTGCTGCTCGTAGTCCTTGGTCAGGGCTTCGGTTTCGCCGACCAGTTTGGCCTTTGAATCCGGGATAACCATGTCGTCCTTGCCAAACGAAATACCAGCGCGGCAGGCATACCCGAATCCAAGCGACATGATCCGGTCGCAGAAAATGACCGTCTCCTTCTGGCCGCAATGGCGATAAACCGTATCGATCATGGCGGAGATGTTTTTCTTGGTCATCTCCCGGTTACTGGTATCAAACGGCACGTTTACGTTCTTGGGCAGCAAGTCGCCAAGAATCATGCGTCCGGGCGTGGTGTCGTGAATCTCCGACACTTCGTTGCCTTCCGCATCGACGGTTTTAAACCGACCTTTGATCTTGGTGTGCAGGGTGATGATTTCGTTTTCCAGCGCATGCTGAAGTTCGCCCATATCGGCGAATGCCATGCCCTGGCCCGGTTCGTTCTCATTGACGATGGACAGGTAGTAAAGCCCAAGCACCATATCCTGACTGGGCACGATAATCGGCGCGCCGTTGGCCGGATGCAGGATGTTGTTCGTCGACATCATCAGAACGCGGGCTTCAAGCTGCGCTTCCAGCGAAAGCGGCACGTGGACAGCCATCTGATCGCCATCAAAGTCGGCATTGAAGGCGGTACATACCAATGGGTGAAGCTGGATTGCCTTGCCTTCGATCAGCACCGGCTCGAATGCCTGAATGCCGAGCCTGTGCAGTGTCGGCGCACGGTTCAGCAGCACCGGATGTTCGCGAATGACTTCGTCGAGAATATCCCAGACTTCCGGTTTTTCCTTCTCGACCAGCTTCTTTGCCTGCTTGACCGTCGAGGAATAACCCTTTGCGTCGAGCCGCGCATAAATGAACGGCTTGAACAGCTCAAGCGCCATCTTCTTCGGCAAGCCGCACTGATGCAGCTTGAGTTCCGGTCCGGTCACGATGACCGAACGGCCGGAATAGTCGACACGTTTCCCAAGCAGGTTCTGGCGGAACCGGCCCTGTTTGCCCTTCAGCATATCCGACAGCGACTTCAACGGACGCTTGTTTGCACCGGTGATGGTACGGCCTCGGCGGCCATTGTCGAACAGCGCATCGACGGCTTCCTGCAGCATCCGCTTTTCGTTGCGGATGATGATGCCCGGGGCGCGCAGTTCGATCAGACGCTTCAGACGATTGTTGCGGTTGATCACACGGCGATAGAGATCGTTCAGATCGGAAGTGGCGAACCGGCCACCGTCCAGCGGCACGAGCGGGCGTAGATCGGGCGGAATCACCGGCACGATCTTCATGATCATCCATTCCGGGCGATTGCCTGACTCGATGAAGTTCTCCACCACTTTCAGGCGCTTGAGAAACTTCTTCTGCTTCAGTTCCGATGTCGTTTCGGCCAGTTCGGAGCGAAGATCAACGGCGATCTTTTCCAGTTCCATTTCGGCCAGAAGGTCATGAATGGCTTCCGCACCGATCATGGCCGTGAAGGAATCCTCACCGAACTCGTCAACCGCAATCATATGTTCTTCTTCGGAAAGAAGCTGATGCTTCTTCAATTCCGTAAGACCCGGCTCGGTAACGATGTAGTTCTCAAAATAAAGGACGCGTTCGATATCCTTCAGCGTCATGTCGAGAAGCGTTCCGATACGCGAAGGCAGCGATTTTAGGAACCAGATATGTGCAACCGGAGCAGCCAGGTCAATATGACCCATACGCTCGCGGCGTACTCTGGACAGCGTGACCTCAACACCGCATTTCTCGCAGATGATGCCTTTGTATTTCATCCGCTTGTACTTGCCGCACAGGCACTCGTAGTCCTTGATGGGACCGAAGATGCGGGCGCAGAACAATCCGTCCCGCTCCGGCTTGAATGTCCGGTAATTAATCGTCTCGGGCTTCTTGATTTCGCCGAAGGACCACGAGCGAATCTTCTCTGGGCTAGCCAGGGAAATCCTGATGGAATCGAACGTCTGGGCCGGAGCCTGAGGATTGAAAAGATTCATGACCTCTTGGTTCATGCCGTTCTCCTTGACGGGTTGTGACACCCTTTTTGAATTTCAAATGGACACTTTTGTGCCCGAATTCATTTCTTCCGTCAGTCAGACCGCAGATGCGGCATTTGCATCTATGGCAGATGCACATCGCGGCTTGACCGCCGCGATGTGCCTGACTGTTTTACTCGGCAGCATCCGGCAGTTCCGCCGCTGGCTGCTGTTCCAACTCGATGCGCGTATTTTCAAGTTCGACATTGAGGCCCAGAGAGCGCATTTCCTTGACAAGCACGTTGAAGCTCTCCGGAATACCGGCTTCAAACGTGTCGTCACCGCGCACGATCGCCTCATACACTTTGGTGCGTCCGGCCACATCATCGGATTTGACTGTCAGCATCTCCTGCAAGGTGTAGGCCGCACCGTATGCTTCCAGTGCCCAGACCTCCATCTCGCCGAAACGCTGTCCGCCGAACTGCGCCTTACCGCCCAGCGGCTGCTGGGTGACAAGCGAGTAAGGACCGATGGAACGGGCATGGATCTTGTCGTCGACCAGGTGGTGCAGCTTCAGCATATAGATATAGCCGACCGTCACCTGGCGGTCGAACTGCTCACCGGTACGGCCGTCATACAACGTACTTTGGCCGCTGGAGTTCAGTCCTGCCTGCTCGAGCATGATATTGATGTCGGCCTCATGCGCACCGTCAAACACCGGCGTGGCGATTGAAACACCACGCTTCATCTGGTCGGCAACCCGCATGATGCTGTCATCATCGAACTTGCGAACCGGTTCGTTGCGATCATCGTCAGGGATGATCGATTGAACCGTCTCGCGCAATGGCTTGATGTCATTGCTTTCCTTGTAGGCCTCGATCAGTTCACCGATCTTGCGGCCCATGCCCGCACAGGCCCACCCCAAATGGGTTTCCAGAATCTGGCCAACATTCATTCGGCTCGGAACACCCAGCGGATTGAGCACGATATCGACATGTGTGCCATCATCCAGAAACGGCATGTCCTCGACCGGAACGATCTTCGAGACGACACCCTTGTTTCCGTGACGGCCGGCCATTTTGTCGCCAGGCTGAATCTTGCGTTTGACGGCAACAAACACCTTGACCATCTTCATGACGCCCGGAGGCATCTCGTCGCCGCGCTGCACCTTCTCGACCTTGTCCATGAAACGCTGCTCGAGCGCTTTCTTGGAATCATCGTACTGGGTGCGAAGGGCTTCGAGCTCCTCCTGAACTTTGGCGTCATCGACGGCAAACTGCCACCACTGGGACCGCGGGTATTCGCTCAGCAGATCAGCGTCGACCTTGCCGTCCTTTTTGAAGCCTTTCGGTCCCGCAATCGCGGATTTTCCGGCCAGCATGTCGGACAGACGGCTGTAGACGTTGCGATCCAGGATCGCCTGCTCGTCATCACGGTCCTTTGCCAGACGCTCGATTTCCTCACGCTCGATCGCCATCGCGCGTTCGTCTTTTTCCACTCCGTGGCGGTTGAAGACGCGCACCTCGACAACGGTGCCGAACGTACCGGGCGGCATCCGCATCGACGTATCACGGACGTCAGACGCCTTTTCACCGAATATCGCGCGCAACAGCTTTTCTTCCGGTGTCATCGGGCTTTCGCCCTTTGGCGTGATCTTGCCGACCAGAATATCGCTGGGCTGTACCTCCGCGCCGATATAGACGATGCCGGCCTCATCGAGGTTCTTTAGCGCTTCTTCCGAGACGTTCGGAATATCGCGGGTGATTTCCTCCGGTCCAAGCTTGGTGTCGCGCGCCATCACCTCGAATTCTTCGATGTGAATCGATGTGAAGACATCGTCACGCACGATGCGTTCGGACAGCAGAATGGAATCCTCGTAATTATAGCCGTTCCAAGGCATGAACGCGACGAGCACGTTGCGCCCCAGTGCCAGATCACCAAGGTCCGTCGATGGTCCGTCGGCGATGATATCGCCCTTCTCGATCCGATCGCCGACCTTCACCAGCGGACGCTGGTTGATGCAGGTGTTCTGGTTCGAGCGCTGATATTTCTGCAGCCGATAGATATCGACGCCGGATTTTGACGGATCGAGATCACGCGTTGCACGGATGACGACACGCGTGGCGTCAACCTGGTCAACAACACCGGTTCGTCTGGCAACGATGGCGGCACCTGAATCCCGAGCCACGACCGCTTCCATGCCGGTGCCGACAAACGGCGCTTCGGCCCGCACCAATGGCACGGCCTGACGCTGCATGTTGGAGCCCATCAGCGCGCGGTTGGCGTCATCGTTCTCAAGGAACGGAATCAACGCCGCGGCAACGGAAACCAGCTGTTTCGGCGAGACATCCATCAAGTCGACATTCTCGCGAGGCGCCATCATCACTTCGCCGGCATGCCGGCAGACAACGAACTCGTCGACAAACTTGCCGCTCTTGTCGAGCGACGCATTGGCCTGCGCAACATAGTGCTTGGCCTCTTCCATCGCCGACAGATAGACAACGTCACTGGTCACCTTTTCACCGGTGATCTTGCGGTACGGCGTCTCGATGAAGCCGTACTTGTTGACACGCGCGAAAGTCGCCAGTGAGTTGATCAGGCCGATATTCGGGCCTTCCGGTGTCTCGATCGGGCAGATTCGACCGTAATGGGTCGGATGCACGTCGCGTACTTCGAACCCGGCCCGCTCCCGAGTCAGACCACCCGGCCCAAGCGCCGACAAGCGACGTTTGTGAGTGATTTCCGAGAGCGGATTGGTCTGATCCATGAACTGGGAAAGCTGCGAAGAACCAAAGAACTCCCGCACCGCGGCAGCAGCCGGCTTGGCGTTGATCAGGTCTTGCGGCATGACCGTGTCGATCTCAATCGACGACATGCGTTCCTTGATCGCCCGTTCCATCCGCAAAAGACCGACGCGGTACTGATTCTCCATCAACTCGCCAACCGACCGAACGCGGCGATTGCCAAGATTGTCGATGTCATCAATCTCGCCCTTGCCGTCGCGCAGGTCCACCAATGTCTTGACCACCGCAAGGATGTCATCCTTGCGCAGAACCCGGACCGTATCTTCTGCATCAAGATCCAGACGCATGTTCATCTTGACCCGGCCGACAGCCGACAGATCGTAGCGTTCGGAATCGAAGAACAATGATTTGAACATTGCTTCGGCGGTATCGAGTGTCGGCGGCTCGCCTGGACGCATGACACGGTAGATGTCAAACAGCGCATCCTGACGCGAATCGTTCTTGTCCACTGCTAGCGTGTTGCGGATATATGGTCCGATATTGACGTGATCGATATCCAGAACATCGATTTCATCGTGCCCCGCATCCTGCAGTACCTGCAGGTTCTTTTCATCAATCTCGTCACCGGCTTCCATGAAGATCTCGCCGGTCTCCATGTTGACGATATCCTCGGCAACATAATTACCGAAGAGGTCCTCTTCGTTGGCCTTGATCGCTTTCAGGCCTTTTTCTTCGAGCTGTTTGGCCTGACGCGTGGTGATTTTCTTGCCAGCGTCGACAACAACCTTGCCGGTATCGGCATTGACCAGATCGGCAATGACCTTCAGACCGCGGAACCGCTCGGCTGAATAGGGAATGCGCCAATGGTCGCCACTGCGTGAATAGGTCAGCCGGTTGTAGAAGGTCGACAGAATTTCAGGCACGTCCATGCCAAGCGCCATCAGCAGCGATGTCGCCGGAATCTTGCGGCGGCGGTCAATGCGGGCGTGGATAATGTCCTTGGCGTCGAATTCGATGTCGAGCCAAGAACCGCGATAGGGGATGACCCTGGACGCAAACAGAAGTTTGCCCGAGGAATGGGATTTTCCCTTGTCGTGATCGAAAAACACGCCCGGCGAACGGTGCATCTGGCTCACGATGACCCGTTCCGTGCCATTGATGATGAAGGTGCCGTTGGAGGTCATCAAAGGCATGTCGCCCATGTAGACATCCTGCTCCTTGATGTCCTTGACCGATTTGGCACCGGTGTCCTCATCGACATCGAACACGATCAGACGCAAGGTCACCTTCAGAGGCGCCGCGTAGGTCAGATCCCGCTGACGGCATTCCTCGGTATCGAATTTCGGTGCTTCGAATTCGTATTTCACGAACTCCAGCATCGAGGATTCCGAAAAATCGGAAATCGGAAACACCGATTTGAAGACAGCCTGAAGCCCTTCATCCAGGCGGCCACCTTCCGGTTCGTCGATCATCAAAAACTGATCATATGAGGCCTTCTGCACCTCGATCAGATTTGGCATTTCCGCAACATCGGGAATGTTGCCAAAAAACTTCCGAACTCGCCTGCGTCCATTGAACGTGAGGGACTGAGCCATCGTCACTCCTTGCTTGTAGGTTTGGCCTGCGCGCCAATCGTCCGCCGTCTTAAGCGGCTTCTAACGGATGAAACCCGTTTCCTGTCAGTCCGCGGGGACGGACAGGAAATGGGTTCGACTCAATACACTGACTGAACGAGACCGGCGGACGGACAATCCATCCGCCGGGCACATAACTACTTCAGCTCGACTTTTGCTCCCGCATCTTCGAGCTTCTTCTTGACTTCCTCGGCTTCCGCCTTGGCAACGCCTTCCTTCACGGCCTTCGGAGCGCTTTCGACGAGGTCTTTGGCTTCCTTCAGGCCGAGGCCGGTCAGCGCACGGACTTCCTTGATCACGTTGATCTTCTGAGCCCCTACCTCGGTCAGAACGACATCAAATTCGTCCTTTTCCTCTGCAGGTGCATCCGCGGCGGCAGCGCCACCAGCAGCAGCAACCGCAACCGGTGCTGCGGCGGAAACGCCCCATTTTTCTTCCAGCATTTTGGAAAGTTCAGCCGCCTCGAGGACGGTCAGGTTTGAAAGATCATCTACGATCTTTGCGAGATCAGTCATTTCTAGTTTCCTTTACAAGGTTCGAACTGGTTTTGACAGCGAGGAACACCCTCATGCCGCCTCGTCCTTCTGGGAATAGGCTCCGAACACACGGGCAAGCTGACCTGCCGGTGCGTTGACGACTTGGGCGATCCGGGTTGCCGGCGTGCTGATCATGCCGACAAGTTTGGCTCGAAGCTCGTCCAGTGATGGCAAGGAGGCAAGCGCCTTCACACCATTTGCATCGAGGTTCGTTGCTCCCATTGAACCGCCAAGAATGACAAGCCTGTCATTGCCCTTGGCAAATTCGACAGCAACCTTCGGTGCCGTTACCGGATCATCCGAGTAGGCAATAAGGGTCTGTCCAACAAACAGATCCGACATGCCTTCGGAGTCGGTACCCTGAAGAGCGATTTTGGCGAGACGATTCTTCGCGACCTTAATGGATCCACCCGCATCGCGCATTTTGGAACGAAAATCGTTCATTTGCGAAACGGTCAGACCCGCGTAATGCGCCACAACCACTGCACCAGTGTTGTCAAACACCTGGTTCAGTTGTGTAACGAATTCGCGTTTTTCGGCTCTGTCCACAGCCTCTCTCCAGTTGGCAGCGGTTTCCTTGAAACAGCTGCCGGGTTGGCAAATTGCCGCGCGGGTTACCCAAAATGGCGGACCACCCGAACGACGCTCGAGGATCCTGTCCCCTTCTTCCACCCCGTTTCCGGAGCTTCACGGCAGAAGGCCAACACGGTTCGAACCTTTCATCCCGGCTTTCAAACCGGTTTGTCTGGTTGCAACCCGTCTCATGCAGGCTCAAAAGAATTAAGGCGAGCCGCCCACAATCTCGGACAGGATATCCGGAAGCTTCCTTCCGGACATCCAGGCCCCGAAGGGCCTGGAATTCTTCAACGGAACCGCAAATCGTCGCAGCTCCACATTCTTGCGATCAGTCGGCCGACAGGCTCGTCAGATCAACTTTCACACCAGGCCCCATTGTCGACGTCACGGCAATTCTCTTCAGGAAGTTGCCCTTGACGCCCGACGGTTTGGCTTTGATGACGGCATCGGCAAACGCCCGGATGTTTTCTTCGATCGCCTTGCCGTCAAAACTTGCCTTGCCGACACCGGCATGAATGATTCCGGCTTTCTCGACACGGAACTCGACCGCGCCGCCCTTCGACGATTTGACAGCCGCCGCAACATCCATTGTCACCGTGCCGACCTTCGGGTTCGGCATCAGCCCGCGCGGACCGAGGACCTTGCCGAGTCGTCCAACCAGCGGCATCATGTCTGGTGTCGCGATACAGCGGTCAAAATTGATTTCGCCCTTCTGCACTTGCTCGACCAGTTCTTCTGCTCCGACAAGGTCGGCTCCGGCGGATTTTGCCTCGTCTGCTTTCGCGTCTTTTGCAAACACGGCGACACGCACATCGCGCCCTGTTCCGTTGGGCAGATTGGCAACGCCGCGAACCATCTGGTCCGAATGACGGGGATCAACACCAAGATTCATGGCGATTTCGATGGTTTCATCGAATTTTGCGGTCGCCCGTTCCTGCACCAGCTTTACCGCCTCTGAAAGACCATAGAGCTTCTTGCGATCAATACCGTCCAGAGCTTTGACGATGCGTTTTGAATTCTTTGTCATCGTCTCAGCCCACCACTTCCAGGCCCATGGAACGGGCAGAGCCCTCTACCATGCGCATAGCGCCCTCAATGTCATAGGCATTGAGATCCTTCATCTTCGATTCGGCGATCGCCTTGACGTCTTTGCGGGCGATCTGCCCCGCCGTCGTCCGGCCGGGCGTCTGCGAACCGCTCTTCAATTTTGCCGCCTTTTTCAGGAAGTAGCTCACCGGCGGTGTCTTCATCGTGAAGGTGAAGGACTTGTCTTGATAGTAGGTGATGACGCACGGGATCGGAGACCCCTTCTCGGCTTCCTGCGTGGCGGCATTGAACGCCTTGCAAAATTCCATGATGTTGATGCCGCGCTGACCAAGCGCCGGACCAATCGGAGGCGATGGAGTCGCCGATCCCGCCGGTACCTGCAGCTTGAGCTGGCCTGCAATTTTCTTAGCCATTAAACTCTGCCTTCATGTCATGCCGGCATTGCCGGCGGTTGCAGTTTGGTGGTTCGGGACATCGCAACCGGCTATGCCGCGTGCACCTCCCACCTGTTCTTCCCTGTGCCGGACATCAGTTGTCCGAACACGACCAGGACGCCCACTCGGCTTCCCGGACCAGATTCTCAGCCCTTTTCGACCTGGGCAAACTCCAGATCCACCGGCGTAGCGCGACCGAAGATGGAAACTTCCACTTTCAGTCTCGAACGCTCTTCATCGACTTCCTGGACAAATCCATTGAACGAAGCAAACGGACCATCCGATACGCGGACCTGTTCGCCGATTTCGAAGGTCACCGAAGGCTTTGGCCGATCGACACCTTCCTGGACCTGCACCAAAATCCGCTCGGCTTCCGCGTCGCTGATCGGCACCGGCTTGGAATCGCTGCCAAGAAATCCGGTCACTTTCGGTGTATTCTTGATCAGCGAGAAAATCTCGTCGGTCAGATTTGCCCGGACAAGGACATAGCCGGGGAAAAACTTGCGTTCGGCATCGACCTTTCGGCCGCGCCGCACTTCGACGACTTTCTCGGTCGGCACTAGAATCTTCTCGAAATGCTCCCAAAGCCCCTTCGATTTCGCCTTTTCCTCAATGGAATCAGCAACTTTCTTCTCGAAGTTCGAGTAGGCATGAACGATGTACCACCGAGCAGTCATCAACAACAGTCTCCGTAAACGACGGTATTAGCGGCCGTAGCCGAGGATTGTCTCGACACCAAGGCCGATGACCTGATCAGCAACAAAGAAGAAAATTGCCGCCAGAAATGCCATTGCGATGACCATAATGGTGGAAATCACGGTTTCGCGCCTGCTCGGCCAGGTCACCTTGCCTGCTTCGTCCCGAACCTGTTGCAAAAACGTGAAAGGATTGGTGGTTTTTGACGCCATGTGCCGCTCTGTTTAAACCCGTGATCGGATTTTTGCTTTCAGACGAATCGCGAAGATTTCCTCAATCCACGCGCTAACGGCGCGTAGGGCTGGGTTTCCAGCTCCACGCACCGTGTGTCTGTTGCCTCTACATAAAACCGATTCCCGATCATGACAAGTGGTCAGGAAACGGTTTTATTATCAAAAGCCTGGTTGGTGCCATTTCATCGCACCAATCCAGCCCTAAATGGCAGGGGCAGCAGGATTTGAACCCGCGACCTACGGTTTTGGAGACCGTCGCTCTACCAACTGAGCTATACCCCTATGTCATCCTCCGGCAT
>JAJFHT010000415.1 GCA_021775495.1 Hyphomicrobiales bacterium
TGGGTTCGAGCGGAATCCTTGGCGGCCTGGTCGATGGATCGGGCCACCGGAACCGGGCCGAGCGCATCGCCTCTATTGCCGGCCTTGCGGGGGTTCCGTTTTTGATAACGCTCATTTACGGGGCTCCGCATACAAATGCCACCGGCAATATTGCCGTGCTGATGGCCGGGGGTCTTCTGACCGGCCTCGGAACACGTCTGGCCAATGGCTGCACCAGCGGCCATGCGATCAGCGGCATATCGCGTTTATCGCCACGCGCAATTGTCGCGACCGCCTCCTACACCACCGCAGCCGCCATCACAGTCGTGCTGTTTCGCCATGTTCTGGAGATCATCTGATGCGTAATCTGTTTGCCTTTGTCGGCGGTGGCCTTTTCGGCGCCGGCCTGCTGGTTTCGGGAGTGACCAACACCCGCGTCATTCATGGTTGGCTTGATCCGTTCTCCGGATGGGATCCGACCCTTGGTTTTTTCTTCGTGGCATCGGCGGCGCTGATGGCGCTTGGCTGGCGGTTCGCAAGGGGGCGGCCGAAGTCCAGGCTTGGAACGCCGATGCCGGAAATGGCATCGCCGCGGCAGGACAGGAACCTGATTGTCGGCTCATTGATGTTTGGCGCCGGCTGGGGATTGACCGGAATTTGTCCCGGCCCTTCCATGGCTTCGATTTCATACGGTGGCACCAGCGGAGTGATTTTTCTCGGATCGATGATTGCCGGAATGCTGATCGCCGTGCCGGTCAAACAATGGCAGGCGAACCGGTCCGTATCGGATTCCATGAAACCGACCGCACAAGTGATCTGAACAGGCGGGCGGGCAATCGCGCCTGCAAGATGGCCTGCCGCGGCTCCTTGGGTTTCGCGGCAGGTCCGGGACAATGGCAACCATTCACTTGTCGGGTTGGCTGGCAATCACCGCGCTGTCAGTGGGACTGATCCGGTCCGAAGCTTCTGTCCATTTATTCCTCGTCAGAAATGGTACAAATGCCGGCACGCGCTTGCGATATTGATCGTACGACGTGCCAAGCGCCTTGATCAGGTCAGCCTCTTCAAACGGAGTTGCGATCATGATGTAGGCAAAGGTTGCACCGGCGAAGACCAGGTGGCCGACGGTCAGATGCGGGACGATCAATGGGGCCACCATCCAGCCAAGGCTGATCGGATGACGCACCAGGGCGTATAGATATCGGGCAGTCATATCGTCGGCATCTGCAGGTTTGCTTGTAAAATTCTGCCATGCCTGGGCCAGCCCGAGAAATCCGAAATGCCCGAAATGAAAGGTGGCGGCGGTCATCATCGTCCAGACGGCCAGATAGGCCGCATAGACGATAAATATCGCCCAGAGCGGCTCAACCTGCCAGATGGTCACCGGGATCGGCCGCCAGTGAACGATCAACAAGGCTGTCATGATCGATGTCATGTAAAGATAGGTGGCGCGTTCGATTGGTGCTGGAATGAACCTGCTCCACCAGCGCTTGAACGAGGAACGCGCTGTGATGGAATGGTGAAGCCCGAACAGGCCGATAAGCCCGGCGTCGATCAGGATCGCCAGCCAGATCGATGTTTCCGGTCCATCGGTGATGCCTTTGGAAACACCGACATCAACCAGAAAGCCCATGATGTAGACAAGGTTCGCGAGTGCCAGAACATAGGCGCCGGCGGCGTAGGCCAGCATGAGACTTTTACGCGTCATGAGGACGGTCCTTTGTTGTTGAAACTTGGAATTGCGCGGCCGCACAAAGCGGCCGCTGCGCTCGGGTTGGCCTGAAAAGCGGCTAACCCCAGTTCACATCATGTTCGGCATGGGTTTTCAGATAGGCTCCGGAGGTGAAATGCCGGTCGTAAAACCCGGTATCGAGTTGATGTGCCTGCAGATACATCAAGGTGAAGATGGCAGGCACGGTTGCCGGAAAACGCCCGAATGTGTCGTGGACATATTGCGCCATGGTTGACACGCAATCGATGAACTCGTCATTGATTGGCGCGGCGCTGCCACGTACTGCATCGCTCTCCTTGTAGGGACCGGAGGTCTTGGTATTGAACGGCCCGCCATTGCCGAATTTCCGATTGACCACCGACTGAACGGCACTGCGCATGTCCTTGAAATGCGGCGGGCAATGGCCTTCGAAAACACCTTCCAGTCCGGTGACATGCGGCAGCGGTTGATCGCCGATCATGTCTGAACGGAAACCAAGTCCGGGGACCTCCGGATCACCGCTCGCACCGAGAACACTGAATGGATTGATGCCTTCGTACATCCATCCACCCAGCCCCATCGCCTGCAGCATCAACGCGCCGGCGTAACAGGCCGAGGAAAGTTCAACGGTGACCTCGGTCAGGCCCAGCTGTTCAACATATGACAGCGGAAACGGGTTTTCGATGTCGACAATGTTTTTGAACCGGTCGATGCCTGGTATCGGCGTTTTGTTCACATCGTCATAGATGCACGCACCGTTCTGAACGAGGTAACACAGCGCCAGAATGATGTGTTGTGCCAGATCCGCAACCGGGATGATCAGAGTGCTGCCCGGCACATTTGCGCACCACTCATTGTGCATTTCCATGTGTTGCGGCTGCGCCGGTGTTTTCAACCGGCCATCGGAAATTTTGACGATGCGGGCCTTGTGCCCGTCGAAATAGGCCTTCAGGTCGGTATCGCCGCCAGCACTTTTGGCTTTGGTCGCCGCCATGTCGCGTGTCGGCAAAAAATACACGCCATTGTCGTCGGTGTAGAAAAACTCGACCGTGTGAAAACCCGCGGCAGATGGAAAGCTCCGTCCACCAGCGGCACCCGCATAGTTGGGCAATTTCGGCAGGTAGAACCGGTTGTACGGGATGAGGTTCGACCAACCGGTGTTGCCTGCCACGGTCGTCAGCAGCAGCATCTGTTCCAGTTCCGACAACGGAGCTGGCGGACTGTCTGATGTGTAGGCCAATGGGCCGTCGGGGATGGATGCGCCTTTGGCAAAGCGGCGCGAACGTCGCCCGTGGATGGCTTCAATCAGTGGAAATTGAGCGGCTTCCACCAGCCCCGCGGGGACGTCGGATATTCTGTCCAGCATGATATTTCCTTTGGTTTTCAGGCCTGATGCCGACGCATGTGCGCCCAGACCGTTCAACAATGTTCCGGCGCCAATCATCGAAGCACCGAGGATTTTCCTTCGTGATGTCTCAAACATCTCGATTCTCCTGGTTTTGTGAGGGTTGGCGTTATTTGCCGTCCGCGCGGTGTTGATGAAATCGACCGCCGTCCAGCAACTCTGAACGGTCGATGCCGATGTCCCTGAGGGTTCGGTCATCAAGCTCCTGGAGCCTTCGGTACGATTTTCGTTTTGCGGATCTGGCTTTGATTGGGCCGATCCATTTTTTTTGCAGCTGTGTAAGCATGACAGTCTCCTTTTCCGCGAGCTTTGGGATGGGTCTGTTGCTCGCTTGAAGACGTCATGGCAGAAGTCGTGAGTAGGCCGTTAGGCGGGAAATTGACTAAAACGGGTCAAATATGCCAAAGATGGCCATGCCTGTTTCGATCCCATCAAGAAAATTGTCCGTCAGCCTGATTGCTGTTCCTGAGGTGTCTGCCGCAATTGTCTATGGATTGCATGAGGTGTTCACCTGCGTTGGCACCGTCTGGGAAACGCTGACAGGAGAAAAAACCGATACGCGTCTCATTTCGCCGCGGATCGTTGGACGTACGTTGGAGCCCATGCGCACAACCTTCGGCGCGACCATCGCGCCAGGCCATACGCTGGATGAAAAACACCGCACGGATGTGGTGATCGTCGGTGACCTCAATTTTGACGATGGCGGCGGCCCGGTCGGCAGATGGCAGCCGGAGGTCGAATGGATCCGTGGCCAATATGAGCGCGGCGCGATCATCTGCTCGGTCTGTACAGGCTCGATGATGCTCGCCGAAGCCGGCCTGCTCAACAACCGAGAAGCCACCACCCACTGGAGCGCCCGCGGCGTTTTTGAACGATGTTATCCGCAAGTCCTGCTGAGGCCGGAGCGGGT
>JAJFHT010000416.1 GCA_021775495.1 Hyphomicrobiales bacterium
GGCTGCCTTTTTCGCCGCTTTCATTTACCTGGTGACTTTGCTGAAGGAAGCTGCCGAACGTTCGCCGTCAATCCTCGAGATCGGCCACTATCTGACACGCCAGCCTCCCGGGCGTCGCTATTTTACCACGGCAATTGGCGGGCACCTTCTCGGAGTGCTGCTGAATTTCGGCGCCATAAGCCTGTTGGCACCTCTGATCCAACGTGGCGCAAGGGCCGGTCCGATGGTGACGGAACAGGATGAACGACGCGCATGGATCCGAGAGCAACGCCAGATCTCCGCTTTGCTGCGCGGATTCTCCTGGATGATCCTTTGGGCACCGACCGCATTGACCCAGGCGATTCTGCTGACCACATTCCCCGAAATCGATGTCGTGACGGTGATGTCTCTTGGCCTGCTGTCGACGGTGATCATGATCCTCATCGGACGCTGGGAGGATCTGTTCCGGTGGCGGCACATCATCATTTCCCAACCCACGGAACGACCGGTGTTCCCGCAGCGGCCGGCGCTGAACCTGCTGTTCGTCTGTCTGATCTTGATCGGATCAACATACGCAGTTGTTCTGATCTCCAAAGCGCATACGGCAGTTGCCTTGATGCTTGTGGCGCCAGTCGTCATGACAGGATGGGTGATCAGCCTGAACTGGTCGGCAAATCCGGTTGATACTTTGCGACGCAGCGGGGATGCCATTGCGGACATATTCTTGGGGTCCGCCGTGACCCTGTCGCGGGCTGCGTTCGCGCTGGGGATGTCCGGATTCATAGGCCAGGCAGCTGCCTATCTGGCACCGGTTGAAGCGATTGCCGAAAGCATGAATTTGGCTGAGATCCCACCCTGGCTGTTTCTCGCGGCGCTGCCGCTCATCATCAATCTGGGGGGGCAAATTGCTCTCAGCCCGATCATGGTTGTGGTGTTTCTCGGATCCATCATGCATGAACTCCCGGTTCTTCCGGCGGATCCGAGTCTCATCGTCTTCGCGCTCGGCGCCGGCTGGGCCCTGAGCATGTCGGCGTCTCCCAATGCGACGGCAACCTTGTTGATTTCGGGTACCTGTGGCATCCCGCCAACCACGCTGACATGGCGGTGGAACGGGCGTTACGCGCTGCTTTGTTATGCGGTGTTTTGCGTCATGTTCTATCTGTTGACCATGTGACAGGGTCTGGGATGGAACGTTGCACCTTCAGAAACAATGAAAACCGCAGCGAAAGGTTCTGGACCCGGTGAAAAATGGCAACAGTTCGCGCATGTGATCTGCCCACCAATGCGTTGCTGACCGTCTATTCGCATGATCCGGGCTGTTATACCGACTGTTTTTCGACCGAAGTGACGAAGGACATCGATCTGTCCGGTTATGTTACTGCATTTTATACGACACCGCTTTTCAAGCTGGAGCGTATGGTTCTGAAACTGGCTTTGGCCAAACCGTCTACCGATGCCGAAGCGCAGCAATTGGCTCGATCCCAGATTGACCAATTCGCCGCATGGCGCGTTGAAGACAGGACCGATGAGCAATTGCTGATGTGCGACATGTCCGGCCGCACGCGATCCTGGTTCAAGGTCGAATCCGTTGCCGGCTCAACCGACCCCGCTACGCGACTCTATTTTGGCTCCGCGGTGGTTCCGGTGCTGAACAAGCGATCCGGATACAGGACACTGGGCTTTGGATTTTCCGCACTGCTCGGATTTCACAAATTGTATTCGCGGGCACTGTTGTCGGCATCCAGATCGCGGCTTGAAAAATGAAATCGCCGACTCCGGCCTCATCGCCGGTTTTCGATCTCAGTATCTGTCGCATCTGAAAGACATCGATCCAGAAGATCCTTGCGGATGCGCTGGCTGGGTGTGCGTTCGAATGCCTGCAACTGTTTCCAGTAGCGAGGCACATGATGTCTGGGCATCGTGGAACGACACCATTCGGCCAGCGATACAGGATCGAAGCTTGCGCCTTCGCGCATGATGACGAAACAAAAAATATCGTGCTCACCAATGCTTGCCGCAATGCCGATTATTGCACTCTCAGCTATGTCCGGGTGACCGGCCAGCGCGGTTTCCACTTCCCATGCAGATATGTTTTCTCCGCGGCGGCGAAGCGAATCCGTCAGGCGCCCGATGAAGCGGAGATGGCCATCGGCATCGCAGCGCCCGAGATCGCCGGTATGAAGCCGTCCCTTTTGCAAGAGCCGTCCAGTCGCCTCAGGCGATTTGTAATAGCCGGGTGTGAATAAGCCGGCATGTTCAGATGTGATGGTAATCTCTCCCGCCGACCCATTTGCAACCGGTTTTGCGTTTTCACCGAACAGTTCGACGTTGAACCAGGGCACAGCCGTTCCGACCGAACCGACGATGCCCTTCGCATTGATCGTCGTGAAGCTGGAGGCTTCGGTCATGCCGTAGACTTCGCGGATCGGGATACCAAAACGTTGCTGGAATGCGCTCCAGACTTCTACGCGGCAGCCGCCGCCAAATGCCAGTTTGATCGGGTGATCACGGTCGTTGTCACGTGGTGCCGCTTTCAGCAGTATTTCCAGAATACCGCCAAGATAATGGAGCTTGGTGACATTATGTTTGCGAACCAGCGGCCACAACCGGCTTGCGCTGAACCGCTCGACAACAATCAGTTGTGCCCGGTGAACCATTGCCATCAACAAGACCTGGATGCCGCCGATATGATGAAGTGGCTCCCACATCAGGAACACATCTTGCTTTTGGCAATTGGAGGCCATCGCAGTTCCGGCTGCCGAGGCAATCAACATGCGCTCTGTGACCTGCACGCCCTTGGGCGGCCCGGATGTTCCTGATGTGAACAGGATGGCGCGAATGTCATCAGGATTTACGTTTTCATATTCCCCGGCGATCAGCGGAGACCGGGTCGGCAATTCCCAGCACCCGGTCTCCACGACCTCGCAATTTGGGCTGAGTCCCGCTTGGCGCAGATGTTCAACGGCGCCTCCTGCGGCAAAAGCCAGTATCGGCTCGGCAATCGAAACTGCATGCGCAAGTGATGGACCGCGCAAATCGGGATTGAGCGGAACCCAAAGTGAACCTGCCAGCGCGATTCCAAGGAAATGAGCAATGTGGTTTGGTCCGTTGCCGAGCATGGTCACAACCGGATCACCGGGCTGGACACCGCGAGCCCGCAAATCCGTAGCCACGGCAAGGGCATGACCAGCCAGTTCCGATAGTGTGATCTGGTATTCACCGGCGATCAGGATGACACGCTCCGGCTCGGTTCGGGCGCTCTCTATCAGCAATTCGCCAATTGTTGTCTCAAACGGCGGAACCGCCGCCTGACTTTTGACATCAGTCACTTTTCATGCCGCCACGCGCAGCCAGGAAGTCCTTGGTTGTTGCCTGGGGTTCACCGGATACAAAGGATTCGCGATGATGGCGCTTGGC
>JAJFHT010000417.1 GCA_021775495.1 Hyphomicrobiales bacterium
ACCTTGATGGGCTGGATCGGACACATCGCCGGCGAGGTCGGCATTGACCAATGTGCCGCCGGGCCGAAGCCGCGCGGCGATGCCGCGATAGAATTCGCGGCGTTCTTCGGCGTTCAATAGGAAATGCGAGACCAGCAGGCAAGTCGCCGCATCGAACGGCTCACCTTCCGGCAGCGTATCGAGCGTTCCTTGGTGAAACGTGCAGCGCCCGGCAATGCCTTCGGCCTCGGCCCGCTTGCGGCAGGCGGCCAGCATCGGCGCTGCCGGTTCAACGGCGGTGAACTGCCAGCCGGGAAAGGCCTTTGCCAGGTAGAGCAGCTCCGGGCCGGTGCCGACCCCGATACACAACACGTGCGCACGCTCGGGCAGTTCCGCCAGCACCTGGCGGATGAACAGATGCAGCGCCTCGCGCATTGGCGCCAGTTTGGCAAAGCGCTTCTCCTGCGAGGAAACATAATCATCGTCGAAGGCGACCGATAATTCCTGGTCCGTCATATCTGCCTGGTTCCTGTTTACGGCGTGACCGGGTTGCGGGCGTCCGTGAGAATACGGCCGCCGATGGCGACGAAACAGACGCCGGCGGCGCGCTCGATCCAGTGGCGCATTTTTCCGAAACGGCGGATCACCGGCGTTGAGGACATGAACAGCGAGACGATGGCGTACCAACTCAGCGATGCCGCCATGACAATGGCGACCATAAGCGCCATCAGCCAGCCGGGTGTCTGCGCCGTGACGGATGTGGCGAAGACGGATGAGAACAGCACCACGGCCTTGGGATTGGTCAGGGTGACGAGGAAGCCAAAGAGCAAAGCATTTCCTTTTGGCCGGTCGGCTTCCGCATCGATATCAATGGCTTGGGGTTTCGAAAACACCAGCCGCAGGCCGAGCCAGATCAGGTAGGACCCGCCGAGCACACGCACCGTCCAGGCCAGCCATTGATATTCGACCAGCACCGCCGACAGGCCGACAAGGCTCAAGCCGGCATAAAACCCGAGCCCGATGGTGACGCCGCAGGTGGTGAGCAGGCCGGCAGCCGTGCCCCTGGTCATCGAGACCCGCACGACGGCGACAAAATCCGGCCCCGGCAGCATCAGCGCCGGAATGAAAATGGCGAACACGCCTGCCAGGGTCAGGAAGGGATCCATGGGTCAAGCCTCGTGCGATTCGGAAGATCAGAGAAAATCAGAAACGCCCGAGGCTTGCAATTGGCGCGATGTTACAACGCAGCGACGGCCTCACGCAGCCGGCCGAAATGCATGTCCCAGCCCTTGTCGAGGGCGCTGAGCAGGCCGAGTGCCGCCTCGCCGCTTGCCGCGGCAATGCCGTCATGCTCCAGCGTCAACCTGGTGCCGCCATGGGCCTCGGCAAGGATCCAGGTGACGGTGGTCATCGCGCCCGCCAGCGGCTTGATGGTGAACGACCAGACCATGCGCGCCGGCTTCTGCATCTCCAGCACCTTGCCCCAGCATTGCGGATTGGAGCTGCCGTCATCGTTGCGCGCGACCAGCGCATAATCCTCGCCTTCGGCAAGATCAGCTTCAGCTGGGTGAAACCACAATGCCAGCTTGTCGGCCTCGGTGAGGAACGCCCAGACGGTTTCACGCGGGGCGGCAAAGAATACGGTTTTGTACAATTCAGTCATTGGATTTCTTCTCATGGTTTTCGATTGCGGATTTCAGATCGTCGAGCCTGTGATCCCAGAAGCGGTCGAAGAAGCCGAGCCAGTCGGCGGCCGATTTCAGGCCCTCCGGTTCGAGCCGGTTGAAGCGCTCGCGGCCACGGGCGGTGACCGAGATCAGCCGCCCCTCCTCCAGGATGGTCAGGTGTTTTTTCACGGCGGCGCGGGTGATGTCGAAGCGGTTGGCGACATCGCCGATGCTCATCTCGTGCCGGCTCAGATGTTTGAGGATCTGCCGCCGCGTCGGATCGGCCAGCGCCCGGAAGGCGCCCTGCACTTGATCCTCAACTGCAACAGTCATTGTTTTGCCGGCAAAAAATCGAACTTGCCGTCCTGATAGAGAAAGGTGACGCAGTCCTCCGACGAGACGCAGGAACTGACATGGGCGAGGCCGGCGGGGATGCGGTAGAACGATCCGGCCGGCAGGCGCACCTCGGCAGACGTTTCTTCCGCGGCGGCACGGTGGGTGAGCGTGCCGGAAATCACCACGCCGAACATGTTGGCGGATTTGACATGGGCCGGACTGACCAGCCCGCCCGGCAGCCGCACCATGGCCATATAGGCCCCGGCGAAACGGTCGCCCTCAAGCGGCGCGAAACCGACACCCTCGGTGCTGGTCTCGAAGGCCTGCGCCGCCGGCGGCGCGTTGACGATGTCGCCGGCAAAGGCGGGCAGCGCCGGCGTGGCCAGGGCAGCCAGGCCGAGGGCGGATTTGATGATGATGTGCATTGCGGCTCCTTACATAATACCGTTTGGTATCGCTTCTATATGATACCTTTTGGTATTATGTCAAATACAATCTTGAATTGCGGCGGCGGTGGCCACACTTGAAGGGGCGATGAGCAAAAACATCCTGATCTACACATTCGGCAGCCGCGGCGATGTGCAGCCCTATGTGGCGCTGGGCGTCGCGTTGAAACGGCGCGGCCATGACGTCACCATCTGCACCGCCCGGGGTTTTGATGATCTGATCGAAGCGCACGGCCTGGCAAGCCGGCTCTGCTCGGTCGACTTTCGCGAGATGATCCAATCGCCGGAAATCCGCGAGGCGATGCGCAGTTTCCGCGGCAAGATCCGCGCCTTCAAGATGAAAAAGGGTGAATTCGCCAAACAGTTCGAAGAGCAATTGCAGATTGCCCGCGAGCTGAAACCCGACCTGCTGATCACCCACCCGAAGGGCTTCGCCGCCATCGGTATAGCGCAATTGCTCGGCATTCCGGCGATCCCGACCAGTCTGCAGCCGGGTTTTTTCGAACCGACCGGGGCCTTTCCGCATTTCCTGCTGCCATTCGCCGATATGGGGCCTTTTTTGAACCGGCTGAGCCATCGCCTGTTCAACCGGCTGGTGCGCTGGGGCCAGAAGAGCGCGCTGGGCACATGGGCGCAGCAATCGCTTGGCCGGCCGGCCGGCGAGATCGCGCCGTTCAGCGAAGGTTATCATCCCGCCGGCCAGGCCGTGCCGAAACTCTTCGGTTACAGCCGCCATCTGGTGCCCAAGCCGGACGACTGGAGCAGTGACGCCCATGTCACCGGCTACTGGTTTCTCGACCCAGAGCCCGACTGGCAGCCGCCGCAGGCCTTGAGAGACTTTCTCGATGCCGGCCCGCCGCCGGTCTATGTCGGTTTCGGCAGCATGCCGCTGGACGACCCGGCGGCGCAGACGAAAGCAACCGTCGAGGCGCTGGGCCGGATCGGCGCGCGCGGCATTCTGGCCACCGGCTGGGGCGGGCTGGAGGCGATGGAGGTGCCGGAGACCATCCACGTGCTCGACGCTGCGCCGCATGACTGGCTGTTCCCGCGCTGCGCCGCTGTGGTGCATCATGGCGGCGCCGGCACGACGCATGAGGGCCTGCGCTGGGGCCGGCCCAGCCTGATCTGCCCGGTGATCATCGATCAGCCGTTCTGGGGCGCGCGCATCGCCATGCTCGGCGTCGGACCGAAGCCGCTGCCGGCGAAGAAACTGACCGCTGACAGTCTCGCGGCGGCGCTGAAAGACCTGCTCGAACCGGAGATCGCCGCGCGCGCGGAGGCGCTGG